>NZ_JAMYUO010000011.1:0-171993 GCF_040323125.1 Mesorhizobium sp. M0062 | reverse complement strand
GGGGGAGATCAGCCCTCGCCTTGGTTTTCGCTAATCGCCAGCGCGGAGTGGCCTGAGCATGGGTCACGACCTCGTTCCATCGCGTCAGCGCAAGAATGCAAAGTCCATGCGTCGCGTCATGACCGATGCCGAGCTGAAACTGTGGAATGAGTTGCGGGCTCACCGGCTGATGGGGATGAGCTTTCGCCGACAGGTACCGATTGGACCCTACATTGTCGACTTCGCCTGTTCGGCCCACCACCTCGTAGTCGAGGTTGATGGCAGTCAGCATGCCGACGTAGAAGATGCAGAACGCGACAAGGCACGCAGCGCTCAATTGAGTGCCAGTGGCTGGACCATCCTGCGCTTCTGGAACGACGACGTCATCCGCGATATCGACAATGCCTGCCAGCACATCGTCATCGGGGCCGGCTTGGCCGGCGCCGACGTGCCGGCGCCAGCAAGGGAGGAGCTTGTTTCATGATCGACCATCTCGGCATCAATGTCGCCGACTTCGACGCGTCGAAAGCCTTTTATGACCAGGCGATAGCGCCGCTTGGCGCCTCGCTGATCTACATGGTGCCACTGGAATATACCGGCGGCGCCAAGGTCGGTGGCTATGGCCGCGACCGGCCGGTGTTCTGGCTGCAGGCCAGCGATGACAAGCCGAGGACCCATCAGCACGTCGCCTTCACCGCGCGCAGCCGCGCCGAGGTCGACGCCTTCCATGCCGCGGCGCTCGCCGCCGGCGGCAAGGACAATGGCGGGCCGGGGCTGCGCCCGCATTATCACCCGGACTATTACGGCGCCTTCGTCTTGGATCCCGACGGCAACAATGTCGAGGCCGTCTGCCATGCGCCCGAATGACTATGAAACGGAGTGAGACGCCATGAGCCTCGACAACCGGCCGATCTACACCGGTGGCTGCCAGTGCGGCGCGGTGCGCTTTCGCGTCGAGGGTGCGCTGGGTGACGCCTCGATCTGCCATTGCCGCATGTGCCAGAAGGCGTTCGGCTCATTTTACGCGCCCCTGGTCTCGGTGCGTGGCGCCAAACTCGACTGGACGCGCGGCGAACCGAAATATTTCGCCTCGTCCAGCCATGTCGATCGCGGCTTTTGCGCCAATTGCGGCACGCCGCTGACCTTTACCGCGCCCGACGGCATCGGCCTCGCCATCGGCGCCTTCGACAATCCGGCTGATATCGTGCCGCTGATCCAGTGGGGCACGGAGGCAAAACTTCCCTATGTCGATACCATCCCGCAATTGCCGGGCGAGGACACTATGGCCGACATGTCGTCGGCGCCTTATCTCGCCGAGCTCGTCTCCTACCAGCATCCCGACCATGACACCGAACAATGGGACACCGAACACCGGCCGCCAGAGGGAAAATCATGACCGATGAAGTTCGAACCGGCGGCTGCCAGTGCGGTGCCGTGCGTTTCCGCATCAAGGGCAAGCTCGGCCGGGCGTCCATCTGCCATTGCCGCATGTGCCAGAAACAGTTCGGTTCGTTTTTCGGCGCGCTGGTGACAGTGCCCAAGGATGGCGTCGAATGGATGCGCGAAGAGCCCACCTATTTCCAGTCGTCGGTCAACATCGATCGCGGCTTCTGTGCCCGCTGCGGTACACCGCTGACCTATCGCCAACCTGGCGCACTGGAGATCGCCATCGGCGCCTTCGACGACCGCTCCGATCTGGCGCCGCAGATCCAGGTCAACTACGCGGTCCGATTGCCTTGGGTGGAAACGATCTTTGACCAGCCCATGCATCAGGATCCGGATTTCTACTCCCGCCAGGAGCAGATCATCTCCTTCCAGCATCCCGACCACGAAACCACGGACTGGCCCGCGCACGGCCTGAAGATATGAGCAATGAAATGAACAGTGAACTTCGTACTCTTTATCCAGAGATCGAGGCGTACGAGTCCGGCATGCTCGATGTCGGCGACGGCCATCATATCTACTGGGAGCGCTCCGGAACCAGGGGCGCCAAGCCGGCCGTTTTCCTGCATGGCGGTCCCGGCGGCGGCTTCTCGCCAAAACATCGGCAATTGTTCGACCCGAAGCTTTACGACGTCATCCTGTTCGACCAGCGCGGCTGCGGGAAATCGACACCCAACGCCTCGCTCGAGGCCAACACCACCTGGCACCTGGTTGCCGACATCGAGCGGCTGCGTGAGATGTGCGGCTTCGAAAAATGGCTGGTGTTCGGCGGCTCGTGGGGCTCGACGCTGGCGCTGGCCTATGCCGAGACGCATCCTAATCGCGTCAGCGAGCTTGTCGTGCGCGGCATCTACACGCTGACCCGCGCCGAACTCGAATGGTACTATCAGTTCGGCGTCTCCGAGATGTTCCCCGACAAATGGGAGCGTTTCCTGGCGCCAATTCCTGAGGCCGAGCGCGGCGACATGATGGCCGCTTACCGCAGGCGGTTGGTCGGCGCCGATGGCAAGGCGCAGCTGGAAGCCGCCCTTGCCTGGAGCCTGTGGGAAGGTGAGACGATCACGCTGCTACCGGAGCCGGAGACCAGCGACAAGTTCGGCGAGGACGACTTCGCCATCGCCTTTGCCCGCATCGAGAACCACTATTTCGTCCACGCCGGCTGGCTGGAGGAGGGGCAGCTTCTGCGCGATGCCCATAAGCTCGCGGATATTCCCGGCACAATCGTCCACGGCCGCTACGACATGCCGTGCCCGGCGCGCTATGCCTGGGCCCTGCACAAGGCCTGGCCGAAGGCGGATTTCCACCTCATCGAAGGCGCCGGCCATTCCTATTCGGAGCCGGGGATTCTGGATCGGCTGATACGCGCGACGGATGGGTTTGCGGGGAAATGACAGCGCGTGGCACCCCCCTCTGTCCTGCCGGACATCTCCCCCTCAAGGGGGGAGATTGGCTGTCATCGGCGCTTTCGCAAATCTTCATCGCTGCAGGAAACGAACCGACGCTAAAGCTGCCGATCTTCCCCCTTGAGGGGGAGATGGCCGGCAGGCCAGAGGGGGGTGCTCGCGCGCCAACAGAACAATGACCAAACAACGCCTCTATCTCTTCGACACAACCCTCCGCGATGGCCAGCAGACGCCGGGCATCGACTTTTCCGTCGAGGACAAGATCGCGATTGCCAAGCTGCTCGATGAGTTCGGCATGGACTATGTCGAAGGCGGCTATCCCGGCGCCAATCCGACCGACACCGCCTTCTTCCAGCAGAAGCGCACGGCGAAGGCAAAGTTCGTCGCCTTCGGCATGACCAAGCGGGCAGGCGTGTCGGCATCCAACGACCCGGGCCTGGCAGCGCTCGTGCAGTCCAAGTCCGACGCCATCTGCTTCGTCGCCAAGAGCTGGGACTATCATGTCCGCGTCGCGCTCGGCTGCACCAATGAGGAAAACCTCGACTCGATCAACGCGTCGGTCGAAGCAGCTGTTGCCGCCGGCAAGGAAGCGATGGTCGATTGCGAGCATTTCTTCGACGGCTTCAAGGCCAATCCGGACTACGCACTGGCCTGCGCCAGGACCGCCTATGATGCCGGCGCGCGCTGGGTGGTGTTGTGCGACACCAATGGTGGCACGCAGCCCTCGGAAGTGCGCGCCATCGTCGACAAGGTCATTGTTTCAGGTATTCCGGGCGGCCATCTCGGCATCCATGCCCATGACGACACCGGCCAAGCGGTGGCCAATTCGCTCGCCGCCGTCGAGGCCGGCGTGCGCCAGATCCAAGGCACGCTGAACGGCATCGGCGAGCGCTGCGGCAACGCCAATCTGGTCTCGATCGTACCGACGCTGGCGCTGAAGCCGGCCTTCGCCGATCGGTTTGAAACCGGCATCTCGGCCGAGGCGCTGACCGGGATATCCCGGCTTTCCCGCGCCTTCGACGAATTGCTGAACCGTGCTCCGGAAGCGCAGGCGCCCTATGTTGGCGCCTCGGCCTTCGCCACCAAGGCCGGCATCCATGCCTCCGCACTGGCCAAGGAGCCGGCGACCTATGAACATGTGCCGCCCGAGGCGGTAGGCAACCGCCGCCGCGTTATGGTTTCGGACCAGGGCGGCAAGGCCAATTTCCTCGCCGAGCTGAAGCGGCGCGGCATCGATGTGCCCAGAGACGACCATCGTCTCGATGCGCTGATCTCGGTGGTCAAGGAGCGCGAGGCCGAGGGCTACGCCTATGAGGGCGCCGATGCCTCCTTCGAGCTGTTGGCGCGCAAAATGCTGCACGGCCTGCCGGAGTTCTTCAACGTCACTTCGTTCCGCTGCATGGTCGAGCGCCGCTTCGATGCCAACGGCCAGTTGAAGACGGTCTCCGAAGCCATCGTCAAGGTGATGGTCGAGGGCGAGGAGAAGATGTCGGTGGCCGAAGGCCACGGCCCGGTCAACGCGCTCGACATCGCGTTGCGCAAGGACCTCGGCAAATTCCAGAGCGAGATCGCCGACATGGAGCTCGCCGATTTCAAGGTGCGTATCCTCAATGGCGGCACCGAGGCGATCACTCGCGTCCTGATCGAATCGCATGACGGCACCGGCGCACGCTGGTGGACGGTCGGCGTGTCGGAAAACATAATCGACGCCTCTTTCCAGGCGCTGATGGATTCGATCGTCTACAAGCTGATGAAGAACCGCGACATGGCGGGATTGGTGGCGGCGGAGTAGGGTTGCAAGACGTGGGTTTCCTCGCCCCCGAAGTGGGGCGAGGAACTTGCGCCGCCCCTTGAGCCATCAGCGGAAGTCCATTGATCCATCATAATTTTGCGATGGTTTTGGATGGCCCACTGGGCCATAGCGGTTGCCATGGCCAGCGACACGATCCAGCCCGACGCCGACTCCAAAGCCCGCAGCGGCTTTCTCCTCGCGCTCGGCGCTTATCTGCTATGGGGCCTGTTGCCCTTCTACATGAAGGCGGTTGCGCATCTGCCGCTGATCGAGGTGATCGCCCACCGCATCGTCTGGTCGGTGCCGATTGCCGCCGCGGTGCTGGTCTGGGCCGGTCGGACCGCCGATTTCAAGGCGGCAATCCGCTCACCACGCAGCATCGCCATGGCGGCGTTGACGGCGACCCTGATCTCCGTCAATTGGGCCATCTATGTCTGGGCGATCTCGGTCGACCGCACCGTCGAGACGGCGCTCGGATACTACATCAACCCATTAGTTAGCATCGTCGTCGGCGCGTTGTTGCTCGGCGAGAAGCTCGACCGGCTGCAGATCGCGGCCGTGTTGCTGGCGGCGGTCGCAGTTGCCGTTCTGACCGTCGATGCCGGCAAATTGCCTTGGGTGTCGCTGGCGCTGGCCTTTTCCTTCGCTGCCTATGGGTTCTTCCGCAAGACGTTGCCGATCGGCCCGAGCCAGGGCTTTCTGCTCGAAGTGCTTTTGCTGTCGGTGCCGGCGCTTGCCTACATCGTCTTCCTGGTCGTCAACGGCCAGGACCATTTCATCTCCAGCAACGGCACCGATATGGCTTTGCTCATCGGCTGCGGCCCAGTCACCTCGGTGCCGCTGCTGCTGTTCGCCTTCGGCGCCAAGCTTCTGCGCCTCTCCACCATCGGCATCATGCAGTACATCGCACCGACCATGGTGTTCCTGATCGCCGTGCTGATTTTCGACGAGCCGTTCGGCACCACGCAAGCAATTGCCTTCGCGCTGATCTGGGCGGCATTGGCGATGTATTCCTGGTCGATGTTTCGTGGCCGTGAAATCCGCCCGGTGGCGTTGGCCCCGAAGTAGGGAGCCTTTCGATGTACGTGCTGCATATCGCCAACAAGAACTATTCGTCATGGTCGCTGCGGCCATGGGTGCTGATGCGCACCCTCGACATTCCGTTCGAGGAGCAATTGACGCCGTTTCCGACCGGGCCCAGTTTCGATCTCTACCGGGCGTTCTCGCCCAGCGGGCGCGTGCCTTGCCTGGTCGATGACGGCTGGGCCGTCTGGGATTCGCTGGCTATTGCCGAGTATCTCGCCGAGGGCCACCATGGTGTGTGGCCTGCCGAGGCCAAGGCGCGAGCCTGGGCGCGCTCGGCCGCCGCCGAAATGCATTCTGGTTTCACGGCCTTGCGCGGCGCATGCCCGATGAATTGCGGCTTGCGGGTGAAACCGTTGCCGATGTCGGACGCGCTGAAGCAGGATCTGTTCCGTTTGGGCGATCTCTGGAACGATGGCCTTGCCCTGTTCGGCGGGCCGTTCCTTGCCGGCGGCCATTTTACCGCCGTCGACGCCTTCTTTGCTCCGGTGGCGTTCCGTGTGCTATCCTATGGGCTGTCTTTCGAAGGGGCAGCTGCAGCCTATCCCCCGCAATTGCTTGGCCTGCCGGCCATGCAGGAATGGTATGCCGCGGGTCTCGCCGAGACCTGGCGGGAGCCGGACCATGAGGCGGAGGTCGCTGCCGCCGGCACCATCGTCGAGGATCTTCGCGCTACGGCGTGATGGGCAGCGGGGCCTCTCTCACTAGTCACTATCACATCTTGTCAATCACCGACTGCACGCCTTCCGTCGGCGCATCGACCGACGACCCCGCCACCATGATGGCGGCGACGATGGCCTCGGGGTCTTCGACCACCAGCGGCTTGACCCGTTGCGCGGTGTGGATGAAGCCTTCGCTGGCCATATGGTCGAGCAGCGCCAGCATCGGATCCCAGAACCCTTGAACGTTGGCGAAGACGATCGGCTTGCGGTGATGGCCGAGCTGGCCCCAGGTCATGATCTCGACGATTTCCTCGACCGTGCCGATGCCGCCGGGCAGCGCCACAAAGGCGTCGGATTTCTCGAACATCTTGTGCTTGCGCTCGTGCATGTTGTCGGTGATCAGCAACTCGTCGAGCCGGTCAAGCGCGGTTTCGGTTGCCTCCTTGTTGATGAGGAAGCGCGGAATGATGCCCGTTACCTTGCCGCCGGCCTTGAGCGCGCCTTCGGCGACTGCGCCCATAATGCCTTTGGTGCCGCCGCCATAGACCAGCCGCAGGCCGGCTTTGGCGAGCGAGCGGCCAAGCAGGTGCCCGGCCTTGGCATAGATTTCATCGCGGCCCGGAGACGAGCCGCAATAGACGCAGACGGATCGAATCGTGTTCATTCGTGATTGGTGATTGGGTCTGAATGCGGGGTCAAGCCCCAAGGGCTGACAAGCCCGGGCTTTTTCTTGTCGGTGCCGGCAAAACACGCTAGACCGGCTTCAGGTGGCTAAGGGGTAGGGGAAATATGGCTGTTAATCCATTGAAGGCGTTTCTGTTCGCGGCCGGTGGGACCGTCGCGGTCGTCGGAACCGCCTATGTATCGGGCGCACTCGACCCGTATCTGAATCCCACGCCGCCTGCGGCGATTGCATCGCTGACGCCGCCGGCTGAAAAGCCGGCCGATCCGGGGACCGAGGGAAGGCTGCCGCCGGCGCCCGCCGCGCCCACCGATGCCAAGGCTCCCGCAGCACCCGCGCCTGCCGACGCAACGGCTCCCGCGACCGAAGCTGCGGCTCCGGCGGCACCTGCCGCGCCCGCTGCTGCCCCAACAACCCCAGCGCCGGCCGCGGCCGGCCCGGTTGCGCCGAGCTTCGACGTCGTGCGCGTCGAAAGCAACGGCTCGATCGTCGTTGCCGGCAATGCTGCGCCCAATTCGAAGGTCGAGATCCTCAACGGCTCCTCGGTACTTGGCTCGACTGTCGCCGGTCCGGACGGCGCCTTCGTCATCGTTCTCGACGATCCGCTGAAGCCCGGCGACTATACGATTGGGTTGCGCGCGACGGCCGGCGATGTGGTTACCCCTTCCGTGCAGACCGCCGTCGTTTCGGTTCCCAAGGACGCCGCCGGCCAGGTGCTGGCGATGGTCGAGGAACCCGGCAAGCCGGCCGAGCTGCTTAGCGTCCCGGCGCCTGAGACCAAGCCCGCGGCACCGGCCGCCGGCGATCAGGCCGCTGCCCCAGCCGCTGAGGCGCCTGCTACGGCTGCGCCTGCCGTGGCCGCTGAAACAGCACCTGCTGCTCCGGCTGTGGAAGCCGCAACTGCCCCTGCAGCGCCAGCAGTACCTGCAGCGCCGCCGGCGGCAGGCGTGGCTGCACCCAAGATCGTCGTCGAGGCGGTCGAGATCGACGGCAACAAGATCTTCGTCGCCGGTCTGGCTGACGCCGGCCGCAAGGTGCGCGCCTATGCCAATGATATCCTGCTTGGCGATGCGGTGACCTCGCCCGACGGTCATTTCCTGGTCGAGGCGACGCGCGACATCCCGGTCGGCAGCTACACCATCCATGTCGACGGTCTCGACGCCGACGGCGTGAAGGTCGTGGCCCGCGCCGCCGTGCCGTTCGAGCGCGAACCCGGCGAAGCGATCGCCGCCGTGGCGCCCGCGGAGGCCAAGCCCACCGAGACCAAGCCCACCGAGACCAAGCCCGCCGAAGCAAAGCCTGCTGAGCCGGCCGCACCGGCTGCTGCCGAAGCACCGGCCGCTCCGAAGCCTGCGGCGCCAGCCACTATCGCGGCTGCCCCTGCGAAGCCCGCACCGGCTGCTGCCGCATCCGCACCAGCCGCACCGGCGGCTGAAGCGCCGGCTCCGGCTGCCCCGGCGGTTGCCGGGGCACCTGCGGCACCGGCAGCGCCCGCCGCTGAGGCTCCAGCCGTCGTCGCGGCGGCAACGCCCGACGTGCCCGAGACGGTGGCGCCAAAGCTCGAACATGCAGACGGCGCGGTCATCATCCGCAGGCACGACACGCTGTGGCGGATCTCACGGCGCGTCTACGGTCACGGTGTGCGCTTCTCGACCATTTATCTCGCCAACCAGGACCAGATCAGCGATCCCGACCGCATCTGGCCGGGGCAGGTGTTCAAGGTTCCGGAAAAGTCCAAGGAAGGCGAAGCCGCCGACCTCAAGGCGATGGGCGAGCAGGTGACAACGGCGCCGGTGAAGACGCAGTAGCGGCCGAGCGCTTGATCTCCTCCCTTGAGGGGGAGATGGCCGGCAGGCCAGAGAGGGTCGCCGCGCATAGAACGCCGACCTTCTCTTTGCTGCAAACGACGTTGCGTCAGGACGTACCGACCCCCTCTGTCGCCTTCGGCGACATCTCCCCCTCGAGGGGGGAGATTAGGTCGCTCTACCCATCGGGTTAGCTTGCCACGCACCCGTTCATCGTCTATCGCCGATGAACGATGGCAGACTCGCTCACTGAACCAGACCACGCAAACTGCGCACCGCCCCAAAGCCGCGCCGTTGCCGCTCGCTTCGCCGCACTCTCGCACCCGGCGCGCATCGAGATCCTTAGACATCTCTCGGCCAGCAATTCCTGCTGCTGCCGCGAGGTGGTCGATCATCTCGATCTGGCGCAGTCCACCGTGTCCCAGCATCTGAAGATCCTGGTCGAAGCCGGGCTGGTCCGCTTCCAATCCGACCGTCAGCGCTCGCGCTACGAAGTCGACCGCGCCGCGCTCGCCGACGTTTCCGCATCGCTGACCGCACTCGTCAACTCCTGCTGCTCCGGCCGCTGACCTCTCACCCCAAAGGCAAGACAAGTGGCAGAAAAAACCGTTTCCGATAGCTCGACCTTCGGCACCTTGCGCAATCTGTGGCCCTATATGTGGCCGGCCGACCGCCCCGATCTCAGGGCACGCGTCACCTGGGCGACGCTGCTTCTGGTCGTTGCCAAGCTGACGCTGGTTGCCGGGCCCTATTTCTTCAAATGGGCGACGGATGCCCTGGCCGGCGACGCCAAATCGCCGCCGCCGCTGCCATCTTTCCTGCTGGCGCCAGTGATGCTGGTCGTCGCCTACAATGTCGTGCGGCTGGTGCAGCTTGGCTTCAACCAGCTGCGCGACGCGCTGTTTGCCCGCGTTGGCCAATATGCGGTGCGCCAGCTCGCGTTCCGCACCTTCGTTCACATGCACCAGCTGTCGCTGCGCTTTCACCTCGAGCGCCGCACCGGCGGCCTGTCGCGCATCATAGAGCGCGGCACCAAGGGCATCGAGACGATCGTGCGCTTCATCATGCTGAACACGGCGCCGACCATCCTCGAATTCGCGCTGACCACCGGCATCTTCGCCTACACCTATGGCTGGAAATATGTGGTCGTGGTGGCGGCCACGGTGTGGCTCTACGTCTGGTTCACGGTTCGCGCCAGCGACTGGCGCATTTCGATCCGCCGCGACATGAACGACAGCGACACCGACGCCAACACCAAGGCGATCGACTCGCTGCTCAACTACGAGACCGTCAAATACTTCAACAACGAGGGTATGGAGGCTGAGCGCTTCGACCGTTCGATGGCGCGCTATGAAATGGCGGCGACCAGAATATGGACCTCGCTCGGTTGGCTGAATTTCGGCCAGGGCATCATCTTCGGTCTCGGCACCGTCATCGTCATGTGCATGTCGGCGCTGGAGGTGCAGGCCGGCACGCAGACGGTCGGCGATTTCGTCTTCATCAACGCCATGCTGATGCAGCTTGCGGTGCCGCTCAATTTCATCGGCTTCATCTACCGCGAAATCCGCCAGGGGCTGACCGACATCGAGCAAATGTTCGACCTGCTCGATGTGCCGCAGGAAATCACCGACAAGCCGGATGCCAAGCCACTGGCTGTTACAGCCGGCAAGGTCGAGTTCCGCGACGTGCACTTCGCCTACGACCCCAGCCGCAAGATTCTGAAGGGCGTCTCCTTCGAGGTTCCGGCCGGCAAGACGGTGGCCATTGTCGGTCCGTCCGGCGCCGGCAAGTCGACGATTTCGCGGCTCTTGTTCCGCTTCTACGACGTCCAGGGCGGTCAGGTGCTGATCGACGGCCAGGATGTCCGTGATGTGACGCAGGCGAGCCTGCGCGGCGCCATCGGCATGGTGCCGCAGGACACCGTGCTGTTCAACGACACCATCGCCTACAACATCCGTTACGGTCGCATCGGTGCCAGCGAAGAGGATATGCAGAAAGCCGCCGAGCTTGCCCAGATCGGCCCGTTTATCGAACGGCTGCCGGAAGGTTATCGCTCGATGGTCGGTGAGCGCGGGCTAAAGCTGTCGGGCGGCGAAAAGCAGCGCGTGGCGATTGCCCGCACGATTTTGAAGGCGCCGCCGATCCTGATGCTCGACGAGGCGACCTCGGCGCTGGACAGCCACACCGAACAGGAAATCCAGGCCGCCCTCGACCTGGTCAGCAAGGGCCGCACCACCATCGTCATTGCGCATAGGTTGTCGACGGTGATCACCGCCGACGAGATCATCGTGCTCAAGGACGGCGAGATCGCCGAGCGCGGCACCCATGCCGAGCTGATGCAAAAGCATGGCCTCTACGCGTCGATGTGGGACCGCCAGCGCGAAGCGACAGAAGCCGAAGAGAGGCTTCGAGTTGCACGCGAGAGCGATGAGCTGGGTGTGGTTGTGCGCAGGCGGACTTCGGAGGTGAGCTAGGCGGCGGAGCGCCGATCTCCCCCCTTGAGGGGGAGATGTCGCCGAAGGCGACAGAGGGGGTCGCAGCGCGTGGAGCGCTAACCTTCATCGGTCGCAAGGGGGGCGCATCCAGTCGAACCGACCCCCTCTGGCCTGCCGGCCATCTCCCCCTCAAGGGGGGTGATATGCAGCGTCGTCGCCATCATCACCACCGAAAATTTCCCCTTGACCTCAACCTAAGTTGAGATCGCAAACCCGTTCCTGAGCCACCGAACCCAAGTCGTTCAAGAACGGAGACAGATTCAAATGGATAAACTTGCCGAGGCAGCCGTGTTCAGGGTCGACAAATTCGTCGTTCCTGCCGAGGCCCGTGAAGAAATCCTTCGCAAGGTCAGGGCAACGCATGAACTGCTGCGCCTGCAGCAAGGCTTCGTCCAGGATTTCGTGCTCGAGCAATTTTCGGGTCCGGGTGAGTTCAACCTGGTCACCATTGTCGAATGGGAAAACCAGGCGGCCGTCGACAATGTCGTGCCGATCGTCAAGGCGGCCCACGAGCGGGCGGGCTTCAACCCGCAGGAGACCATTGCCCGGCTGGGTGTGAAGGCCGATATCGCCAACTATCAGCGTCTGCCTGAGATGTAGGAGGGCCAGCCCGTGCCAGGTGCTGGCGCCTCGACGCTCAGCACCTGGCCGGTGCGGGCATCGCTGATCATGTTCTCGAAACCACGCCATTCGGCGGCGACGATGAACAGTGTCGTGCCATCCGGCCCGCCCAGCATGCAGGCAAAGCAGCCGCGATCGGCATCGACTGTCTGCAACACCTCGCCACCTTCGCGCACCCGCACACAGCGTTTGTTGGGAACATCCGCATACCAGGCAGTTCCTTCGGCATCGAGGCAGACGCCGTCGGGAAAGCCATCGAGATCGGCCCAGACCCGGCGGTTGGAAAGCCCGCCATCCTCCGCGATATCGAAGGCGGTCAGCCGGTTGGCATGCGACTCCGCCACGATCAGTGTCCTGTTGTCCGGCGTCACCGCCATGCCGTTGGCGAAAGCGATGTTCTCGGCCACTTGTCGAACCGAGCCGTCCGGCGTGATCAGCACGATGGTGCCGGGCCCGAAATGCTCGCCCGGTGCAGGCGCCGACCCGCCGCCATTGACATAGATGTTGCCGCGCCCGTCGACGACGATCTCGTTCCACGGGCTGTTTGACAGCGACCGAAGATCGGAATGGGTGGCCAGCGTTCCATCCGCCTCCTGCCGCAGCAACAAGCCATCCCGACCCGAGATGACCAGCAGCCGCCCGTCCGGCAGCCAGTCGATGGAATAGGGCAGGGTGGCTGGTATCTTGAGCAGGATCTCGCTGTCGCCGTCTGCATCGACGGCGACGATCTCGCCGGTGCCCCAATTGCAGAGCCACAGCCGTCCGTCATGCCAGCGCGGCGACTCCCCGAACGCGAGGCCGGCGGCAACGAGACGCGTCTGGTTCAGCATTTTGGGGTAACTCCTTGTTGGGTGCGCAATCATGGCAAGGAACCATGATCGCCGTCTCACCAAGGACGGGTGAGGGGTGGTTTTGCCGACAGCAGGTTTACTGTTTTTCGCTCAGGAAGAACGTGCCATCGGCATGGCCGTTGGCACCGCATGACAAGGGATCCGATCTGCCATCCTTGCCGGCGCCGCTCTGCTCGACGACAAGCGCATCGCCGTCGCGTCGGAAGGTAAAGACAAAACCGGTTGGGTTGTCGTTGTCGTCGGTGTCCTCAAGTCGAAGCGTATTGCGCTCCTCGACCGTGCCGTCGATCTCGCATGACCCACTTCCCGAGACTGGATTGGAAACGACCTCTTCCGAGATCTCGACCTTGCCTCCGCCAACAGCCTTGATGTCGACGCTGCCGCGCACGCTGCTCCATGTGCCGATCAAGCCGCCATCAGCCGGCTTGCGTATGCCGGACAGGAAGGTTGCGCGGTCGCGCAGGAATTCGCCGAGATCGAAAGCCTGTTGGTTCTTGGGCGAACTTTCGTTGAAACCGGCGATCTGATCGCGATAGGCGATGAAATCGCTTTGGTCGTCCCGCAGCGCCTTGCCGGCATGAGCATCGAGCCTCTTCAGCAGCGCGGCATAATTCTTCGCGACCTCGGCATCGGCCTGCGCCAGGGTCGGATCGGCGCATATGGCCTTTTCCGCCACGCTGGCGGCCTTGGCGCAATCGAAGGATGGCTTGCCTTGCGCCGCTGCGTGGTCGCTCGCTGCCAGGAATACGGTCAAAACGGCACCCATGGCTGCCAGTCGTATGGCAACAAGGTACGCTTTGCCTGTGTTTGGCATCATGGGCGGTCGGCCTTTTCGCCGCGCACTGAGCCAGCGGCGGTATGAACTCTGGCGGCAAAGCCGCCGGCAGGCAAGCACGTGACCGTTCCTGCCGGCTGCGGCCGATGCGGCCTTGCCCAATGTTGCGTTGCGGCCGCGGAGCCTTTCCGGTATTGAGGCCGGACCTGAAACAGGGACCGCCCCCAGCCCATGAGCTCCAGCCAATGAGCCTCGTCGACTCGATCAAGAATGCCTTCGTTCCGATCCATCGCGAGGGCTATCCGTTCATTGCCGCCTTTGGTGCGGGCACGCTGTTCCTCGGCTATTTCTCCTCGGTGCTGTTCTGGATCGGCCTGATCCTGACCGCCTGGTGCGTCTATTTCTTCCGTGACCCCGAGCGTGTCACCCCGGTCGATGACAGGCTGGTGGTCAGTCCCGCCGACGGCGTCATCTCGGCGGTCGGCCCGGCCGTGCCACCGCGCGAGCTCGGCCTCGGCAACACCGAAATGACCCGCATCTCGGTGTTCATGAATGTCTTCTCCTGCCATGTGAACCGTGCTCCCGTGCGCGGCCGCATCACCAAAATCGAGCACCGGCCGGGCAAGTTCCTGAATGCCGAACTCGACAAGGCAAGCTCGGAGAACGAGCGCAACGGGCTGGTCATAGACAGTCCCAACGGCATCGTTGTCGCCGTGCAGATTGCCGGCCTGGTGGCGCGCCGCATCGTCTGCTGGGCCGAGACCGGCGGCTCCATTGCCGTCGGCGAACGCTTCGGCTTGATCCGCTTCGGCTCGCGCGTCGATGTCTTCCTGCCTTCGACCGCGGTGCCGCGCGTCGCCGTCGGCCAGACGGCGGTCGGCGGCGAAACCGTGCTCGCCGAATTCGGCGGCGTCGCCGCAACCCCGCTCGTCAGGATTTCGTAAGCGGTGGGCGCGCCGTTCAAAAAGTTCGAGGCCCATGGCAGCGGCGGCCCGCGCATCCGCGAGATTCCGATGCGCATGGTGCTGCCCAATCTGGTCACCGTACTTGCCATCTGCGCCGGCCTGTCCGGCATCCGCTTCGGCTTCGAGGGCCGTTTCGAGCCGGCCGTGGTGATGGTGCTGCTCGCCGCCTTCCTGGACGGCATAGACGGGCGCCTGGCGCGCATGTTGAAGGCGACATCCAAATTCGGCGCGCAGATGGATTCGCTGGCCGACATCGTCAATTTCGGCGTCGCGCCGGCACTGGTGCTCTACGCCTTCCTGCTCGACCGCGCCGGCTCCTTCGGCTGGATCGCAGCTCTTCTGTTCACCATCGCCTGTGGCCTGCGGCTGGCGCGCTTCAACGTGCTCGACGAAGACCATGACCGGCCGATCTGGCAGAGCGAATACTTCGTCGGCGTGCCGGCGCCGGCCGGCGCCGTGCTGGTTATGCTGCCGCTCTATCTGTCCTTCCTCCGGCTCGGTCTCGAGCCGGACCGCCTGACGGCATTCGTCGCCACCGGCTTCACTGTGCTGGTCGCTTTCCTGCTGGTCAGCCGGCTGCCGGTCTATTCCGGCAAAAGCCTGAAAGTGCCGGGCGACAAGGTGCTGCCGATCATCCTGGCGGTCGTTCTATACGTCCTGCTGTTGATGACCTATCCCTGGTACACGCTGACCGCCTCTGTCGCAGGCTATCTCATCTTCCTGCCTTTCAGCGTGCGGGCGTATTCGAAGCGCGCCAAGCGCGAGGGCGAAAAAGTGCCGCCGTCGGATATTGGGTAGTTGTTATCTCCCCCCTTGATGGGGAGATGTCGCCGAAGGCGACAGAGGGGGTCGGTACGCCCCGGACGCGACCTCGTTTGAGCGAAGAGGACGTCGGCGCTTCACGCGAGGCGACCCCCTCTGGCCTGCCGGCCATCTCCCCCTCAAGGAGGGAGATACGCTAAGCCGCCAGGCCCAGCCCCAGCTTCTCGATCGCCAGGTTCCGCGTCGAGACATAATCCGTCTTACCGGAACCCAGCACCGGGATCTCCTCGACCTTGACGATGTCGTTGGGCACCATCAGTTCGGCCGCACCTGCCTTCTTGCCGAAGGCGCGCAGTTCTTCCGGATCGGCGTCGTCGGCGGTGGTGACCAGCACGATGCGCTCGCCGCGCCTCTTGTCCGGCACCGCCACCGCGGCGTGGCGCTCTTCCGGCCACAGCGACTGCACCAGCATCTCGACGGCGCCCAACGACACCATCTCGCCAGCGATCTTGGCGAAGCGTTTTGCCCGCCCGCGAATGGTGATGAAGCCTTCGCGGTCGACCGAGACGATGTCGCCGGTGTCGTGCCAGCCGTCCAGCGGCTGCAATTCGCCGGGCCGGTCAGCGGTCATGTAGCCCATCATCAAATTCGGCCCGTCGAGCCACAGGCGGCCGGCACCCTCGATACCCTCGACCGGTTCGAGCTTCATGCGCATCGCCGGCAACAGCCGTCCGACCGTGCCGTCGCGACCATGGATGGCGGTGTTGACGGCGACGACGGGAGCGGCCTCCGTCAGCCCGAACCCCTCGATGATCGAGGCATCGAAGCGCTCGCGATAAACGCGCCGCGTCTCCGGCTTCACCGCTTCCGCGCCGGCGACGACGAAGCGCAGGCTTGAGAAATCGCCATCCTTGGCGGTGCGGGCATAGTTGGCAAGGAAAGTGTCGGTGCCGAACATGATGGTCGGCTTCACCTTGCGGGCGATCTCCGGGATGATCTTGTAGTGCAGCGGTGACGGGTAGAGGAACAGTTTCACCCCGGTCACCAGCGGCAGGATGGTACCGCCGGTCAGGCCGAAAGAGTGAAAAACCGGCAGCACGTTGAGCAGGATGTCGGACGGCGAAATGGTAATGCGCGCCTCGGCCTGCATGGCGTTGGCGTGGAGATTGCGGTGCGACAGCACCACGGCCTTGGGCGTGCCTTCCGAGCCTGAGGTGAACAGGATTGCGGCGGGCTTGGCCGCATCCTGCCGCTGCAGCGGGAACCGCCACAGCACCGCTGCTGCGAGCTTTTCCAGCGTCGTGACGCTTGCGCGCACATCCTCCAGCCACAGCATTTTGGCGCCGCCGGCCTCGATCGCGGCGATGATGTCGGCAAGCGCCGCCTTCTCGACGAACGCGCGCGAGGAAACCACCGTTCGGATGACTGCCGCGCGCACCGCGGCGGTTACGCTGGCCGGCCCTGCCGTGTAGTTGATCATCGCCGCTACCCGGCCGGCCGAGAGCAGGCCGACGAAGGACAGCACCACGCCATTGGCGTTGGGCAGCAAAACCCCGACCGCTTCGCCGGGCGCCGCCACCGCCTGGAAACGGCGGCCGAGCACGCGCGCGCCGATGAACATTTTTCGATAGCTGAGCGAGCCGCTGATCACATCCTCGATGATCGGATGCGAGGCGCCGGTCCGATCCGCGGCATCGCGCATGGCCAGGAACAGGCCGCGATCGAGGTTGCTGCCATAAAGCCGCGCCTCGGCGATGCGGTCGAACAACGCATTGGTGTTGGAAGCCTGGTCGGGGTTGCGCGCCACCAGTTCGGCAATCGTCATTGGCTCCAGCACGCTGATCGAGAGTTTTGGGAACCAGTGGCGCGGCGCCCGGTTCTTTGGCGTCAAGGAAACCGGCAGGTCGCGCGAGCCGGTGACGAAGATCGGCACGATGCGGGCGTCGGCCTGCATGGCGATGCGGGTGACGGCGCGGAACAGGCGAAACGTCTTCACATCGGGCTCGACGTCATCGGGCAGATAGACGGCAAGCCGGCCTTTACCCTTCAGCACCCTGACCAGCCGCCGGCTGACGAAGAGATGCTCGGCGTTGAAGGCGATGGTGCGGCCAAGCTCGCGCCAAGGCTCCATCCAGGGCGAGCGCGCCGAGGCCTCGTCGAGAATGTGCAGCGTGTCGTCGGGCAGCAGCGACAGCATCAGCGCCGGCTCGAAGCGTGACTGGTGCGAGACCACATAGATCACCGGCGTCGGCGCGTTGCGGGCAATGCGGATGCGCCGGTCATCTATCCGGTAGGCGAGCTTGAACGGCACATAGAGTAGCGCCTGGGTAAAGCGCAGGTCGAGACGAAACGTCTCGATCGCGCCAATCAGCAGCCAGGCCAGCACGAGGCCTGCAAGCAGCGCCAGTGTCAGGATCATGCCGCGTCTCTCCCAACGGTCCGGTATGCGGCTCTTCGTCCGCTTCGAGAGCAGAGGGTAGCGCAATGGGGAGCAAGGTCAATGCGCGGGTGCGAGGGAGCGGTGTTCCACCTGACCTCACCAGGCAATGACCCAAACGCAGGCCTTGAAATGTTGCGACACGTGTCGTAAATAAAGCGACACGTGACGGAGAGGTAATATGGCCAGTTCCCCGCTGGGTTTTGCCGAGGCACCACATATGGAGCCGGAGTTCGAACGAATGGTCGACCTGTTTGGTGGACGGAAGGTTCTTGGATTCTCGGTAGCCAGTCCTCTTGAGGCACATGAAATGATCCTGCATGGAATTCCGGGCCAGGCGCTCGAAAGCCTCGTCAGGCATCTGATGGTCATTGATCCCGCCGATGCGTTTGAGACCGCATTCGGCATGAGCGAGCGGACATTTCAGCGGCACAAATCGGATCACTCCAAGACCCTCAGTCGGGAGCAAGGTTCCAGAACCTGGAACTTCGCCAAGCTCCTGACAAAGGCCACGTCCGTGCTCGGGACTCAGGAAGACGCGGAAAAATGGATGATCGAGTCTGCCATGGGTTTGGACAATCGCCGGCCGATCGATCTGCTGGCCACGGCGGCGGGCACTGCGCTTGTGCAGGAGTTTCTTGAGCGGCTCGACTATGGTATCTACGCGTGACGCCTTTGCCGGGCTCCCTCGGAACAGGGCAGTTGTTGGGCTGGAGGCTTGATCACAGACGCTTCAAGGCGAGCTGGGACAGTGGCGAAGGAGCCTTCAAGCTTGGGGGAAGGTGGAACAGCAAAGGGATCAGAGCCGTATATGCGTCCATCGACCCATCGACCGCCATCTTGGAGGTGGCGGTCCACAAGGGGTTTCGCACGCTGGATACTGTCCCTCACGTGCTGACGGCATTCGACATCGTCGATCCATCAGAGATTTATGTGGTCCAAACCGACGATATTCCGAACGCGAACTGGCTGCGTCCCGGCATCCCGGGCGCGGGACAGCAGCAGTTCGGCGATGGTCTGCTGGCAAAGCATCCGTTCTTTCTGATCCCCAGCGCGGTATCCCAGCACAGCTGGAACCTGGTGTTCGATCCCAACCGGGCGGCAGGCCTTTATAGCTTGCATCTCCGGGAGGATTTCGCGCTTGATACAAGGCTTCATCCTCCCGCTGGGTAGCAATCAGGCCGTGGCCTTCAGCCGCCCACTGATGAACCGGAACTCCTGGCTCTTGCCGCCATAGCCATAAGCTGCGGCCGGAACCTCGTGCACGAAGGCATAGCTCTCCTCATGCACGCCACCGAGCAACTTACCGAAGGCCTCAAAGATCGCCTTCAGATAGGCTTCCAGCTCCAGCTTGGTGTTGGTGCCGTCGACCACCTTGATGTCGAGCCAGAAAGTATTGGCGCCATGCTCTGCCAGCGACTTGCCGCCGGCGAACCAGTGCTGCGGGTCGATATAGGTGACAGCGACGGCGGTGATCGTCGGGTCCTTGCGCAGATGGGTTGCGGTCAGGCCGGTGATTTCCTTGGCGATTGTGGCGGACAGCTTGGCGTCGGGCTTACCAGTGACGCTGATGTTGATGATGGGCATTTTTCTCTCCTTCGTTTGAGCGGCGTCTGTTTGCCGTTGGAGAGACAATGCCATCATCTTGGAATCAAAAAAATCGAATTGTTTCGAACAAAAGGTTCTGTATTATCGAATTATGCAGGCGCTCGATCCCGATCTGCTCAAAACCTTCCTTGCCTTTGTCGATGGCGGCTCGCTGGCTCAGGCTGCGTCTGCTGTCGGCCGCTCGCCCTCGGCGGTGACCGCGCAGATGCAGCGTCTGGAGGAGATCGTCGGCGAACCGCTGCTGGTGGCGCAGGGGCGCGGGCGCGGGCTGACGCCGGCCGGCGAGGATCTTGTCGGTCATGCCCGCCGCATTCTTGCCGTGCACAGCGAGGCCTGGCTGGCGCTCAAGGGCGCGCGTGCCGCTGGTCGCGTCGCCATCGGCACGACACAGGATTTCGCCGATAGCGGCCTGCCGGAGCTGCTGCGCGCCTTCGCGACCAGCCATCCGCGCGTCAGGGTCGAACTCCGCGTTGGCCGTTCGGCCGAGCTTGGCGAGGCGCTGCAGGCCGGGCAGCTCGATCTGGCCATTGTCATGCGCAAGACGCCGGCCAATGACGAAGTCGGGCTGTTCAGTGAGCCGATGCTGTGGCTGTGCTCGCAAAAAAGGGCTTGCCGTGCGGGAAGAGGAATTGCCGCTGGCGCTGCTCGACCCCTATTGCGGCTTTCGCGAAGCAGCACTCGCGGCCCTCGATGCTGCCGGCCGCCGCTACCGCATTGCCGCCGGCAGCGCCAGCCTTGCCGGCTTGCGCACGGCGGTCAATGCCGGCATCGCGCTGACCTTGCGCACCGCCCGCTTTGCCCATTCAGGCATTGCCGAAGCACCGCGCGAATTCGCCCTGCCGCCGGTGCCGACAGCGCAATTCGCGATAAAACTCGGCCAGGGCGCCGAGCGGCCGGCGCGCGATCTTGCCATCCTGCTCAGCGACAACCTCGCCTTGCCCGGCTTTGCCGGCTGATGTCCAAAGAAAAAGCCGACCTTTACGGTCGGCTTTGAGGAGGACGGGTCGAGGGGTTTGGGGGGACTTGGGGGGTGACCCGTCGCACCATAAAACTGCCTGATCCGCATGATGGTTCCATGACTTGGAAAATAATTATTGGGTTGCCGCACTTTTTCTCGCGGCCAGCCAGTCGCGCCCCGCATGGGCGAAAACCGCGCACAGTACTATGGCGCCGCCGATCAGGCTGGCGGCCGGCGCGATCTCGCCGAGGAACAGGAAGGCGAACAGGATCGCAAACGGCACTTCGGCGGCACCGAGAAGGCCGGACTCGGGCGCAGGGATCAGCCGCGAGCCTTCCGTCCACAGGATCGACGCCGCCGCAAACGATCCTCCGAAGGCGACGAGCAGCACGGCGTCGCGAGCAGAAATCGCCAGGGGGTCGGTGACGAACCAGCCGAGCACGAACAGCAGAAGCGCCGAGACTGCGCCCGCCCACACCACCGGCGTGTCGCGGAAGGCGCGCACCATGATCATGTAGAGCGCGCTGCCGGCGGTCATCAGCAGCGCGAGCCCATCGCCAAACAGATGACCGCTGCCGAAGCCGGAGCCGACCATCATCGCCACGCCGCACAGCGAAACGGCGGCGGCGGCAAGCGTCTGCGCCCGGAACGGCTCGCGCACCAGCACGAAGGCGAGCAGCGCGGTGATGAAGGGCGCGGTGGCGTAGATGACCGCGACATTGGCGACATAGGTGAATTTGAACGCCGAGATGAAGGCGATGCTGGCCGCGGCGCCCTCGAGGGCCAGCAACCAGCCGCGCCAGCCAAGCCGCAAGCTTTCCCGCCCGCCGGAGCGGCGCCGGCGCCACAGCACATAGAAGGTGATCAGGATCGCGCCGACAAAGCCGCGCCAGCAAGTGATGGTCAGCGGGTCGGCGTGGATCGATTTGGTCAGCACGCCGGTCAGGGCGAAGAAAGCCGCCGAGGCCGCCACCAGCATGATGCCGAGCGTACGATCGGCAGCGGTATCTGTGGTGCCTGGGCCGTCGAGCGCTTCCGTCATCTCAGCAGCCTATCCGTCTTCTCCTGCCACCATGCTGTCAGCACGGGGTACTCATAGCCGCTTGCGGAAATGCTCGTTGCCGATGATCAGCAGGCCGGCGCCGACGATCAACGCCGCCCCCAGAAACACCTCGCGACGCGGCACGTCGCCCCAGATCGCAAAGCCGAGCCCGAAGGCCCAGACCAATGAGGTGTATTCGAACGGCGCCACGATCGACACCGGCGCCCGCTTCATGCCTTCGAACAGCATAAATTGCGCCACGCCGCCGAGCGCGCCGACGCTGATCAAAAGCAGCAACTGGCGCCAGTCCGGCATCTGCCAGACCAACAGCGCCGGCACCGTGGAAAACACCAGGAAGTAGAAATTGTTGAGCACAAGCTGGATCAGCGTGCGCTCGGCCAGCGCCGTCTTGCGCAACAGCACCACGGCAATGCCCCACAGCACTGCCGCAGCCAGTACCAAGAGCATCGGCACGGACAAGCCGAGACGAGTGGGATCACAGGCGATGAAGACGCCGACGAAGCCGATGAACACCGCCAGCCAGCGCAACAGCGGCACCTTTTCGCCAAGCATCACCACCGACAGCACGGTGACGATGATCGGGGCGGCGTAATAGATGGTGGTGAGTTCGGCCAGCTGCAGGGAGCGGGCCGCGTTGTAGTAGCAGAGCCAGGCGCCGAGCGTGAAGGCGCTGCGCACCAGCATCGGCCGCACGATGGGCGAGCGCATTGTGTCGGCAAAGATGGGCGGTCCGCCGATTGCAGCACAGCCGATAAGCACAGCGATCGAGCGGAAGAACATGATCTGCCAGACGCTGATGCCGACGACCAGAAGCTTGATCGCGGCGTCCTGCGTCGAAAACAGGAAATAGGCGCAGCCGGTGAACAGGATGCCGGCAAGCACCCTTTCGCGGGTTTCCAGAATGGCAATATCGGCCATGCGGCGTGTCCGGCGCTGTCAAGAGGACGAAGAAGAAGCCTGCCCCAATCAGGCTCCCATTGCAGGCTACACGGGCGAAAGCCTGCGGGGCGCTACGCCAGTGGCAAGCTTGCGTTGGCGCAGCCTGGCCGACAGCGTGGGCACGCCGTTCACTGTGTTGCCTGGTAGAGCTCCGAAGCGGCCTCCTTCAGGGCGCGCCGGCCGCCCGGCCTGAGATACATCATGTGGCCGCCCTCGATGACGTCGAGACGGATGGGTTTTGCCCCGCCGAGCGTCGGGATTTGGCTCACCAGATAGCGTGAGGCCAGATAGGGAGTGACCAGATCGGTGTCGCCGTTGACGATCACCACGCCGAGCCCCGGGTTGAGCGAGCGCGCCCGCTGCAGATCGTCCATCACCCCGGCATAGCCTTGCCGCGAGCCGCCATAGTCCCAGGCGTGGGTCACATCGCCATTGAGCAACCTGTAGCTGACATCGGTGCGAAAATTCAGCTCGTCGCGCGCATAACCGACAAAGGCCGAGGTCAGCGCCGGCACGCTGCGGTCGAGCACCGGATCTGGGCCGGCGCTGCGGGCGCTCTCCGGGGCGATGTCGCTGGTGGCGATGGTGCCGTCATACGGGCTGAGCACTTTGCCACTGGGGCGCTGGAATTCGCGCGCGAACAGGGCGGTCGGGATGCGGGCGAAATTGCGTTGCACGAGGTCGAGCGGCAGGCCGGTGATCTCGGCCACGCGCTGGCTGGCCAGCCGCCCACCCTGTTCCAGCCCGCCGGCCAGAGCGGTGAGGTAGTCACCCATAGCATAGTGTTCGACCTCGGCGAGCTTTTCGCGCAGCGCCTCGCCGCTGAGGCCTTCGCTGCGCAGGCGCACCGCCGCCAGCGAGGGCAGTTCCAGCGCCCAATGCAGTGGCTGGAATTCGTCGGGCAGCACCAGCGTGAACTCCAGTGCAGGCGAGATCAGCACGATGCCGTTGGGGCTCAGGCCGACATCTTCCTGCAGGGTCCTGGCGAGAAGTGCCGCGCGGAACCCGCCATAGCTTTCGCCGGCAAGGAAGAGCGGCGATCCGGTGCGGCCGTTCTGGGCGAGATAGAGCCGGATGAAAGCGCCGATCGAACTGGCGTCCTGGCTGACGCCCCAAAAATCTTTTGTGTCCTGGCCGGGGGCCTCGCGGCTGTAGCCGGTGCCGACCGGATCGACGAAGACGAGGTCGGTCATGTCGAGCCAGCTGTCGGGATTGTCGATCAGCTTTTGCGGCGGCGGCAGGAATTGGCCATCGGCGCCGGTCGCGACGACACGCGGGCCGAGTGCGCCGAGATGCAGATAGGCGGATGCCGCGCCCGGGCCGCCATTGAAGACGAAGGTGATGGGGCGAGCCTTCTCCGCGCCCGCCAGTGGCGGCAGCGTATAGGCGACATAGAAGATTTCCGCGGTGACCTCGCCCTTGCCGGATAGCAGTGACAGCGTGCCGGCCTTAGCCTGATAGTCCAGCTTGCGCCCGGCAATGGTGATTGAATGGCTGGTCGTCTGCGGTGCCGGCAGCAGCGACAGCACGCCGCCTGCCGGTGCGGGGCGCTCGGGCGTTTCGGCGACGACTGGCTGCGCGAAGGCTGCAAGCACCAACAGGGTAAGCGAGATCAGTTTCAGCTTGAACGGCATGATGCCTCCGCGGGAATGACTCTGCTTAGGTATGGCTCGGGCGGTCGAAGTCAAAGTAACTCTTCGCGAGCTAGCGTTCCTTCACGCCCCCTCTGTCCTGCCGGACATCCCCCACAGGGATGGAGATTGGATGTCGCGACCGCCTTCGCTAATCGCCGGCGTAGAAAGCGCCATCGGCGAAGCTGCAGATCTCCCCCCTGTGGGGAGGTGGCCGGCAGGCAGAGGGGGGCGCTGTCTCGCCGGCATATCAGTGCTATCAAAGCGCGACGGACTCGAAAAGGAATGCAACATGGACGCCACCGCACTCAAGGCCATGCAGGCACCGATCAAGGAGGCTTATCGCGACGATTCCTCGCGAGCGCTGATCACGCTTCGCGCCAAAGGCTCCATCGACGACCAGTCGATTGCCTGCAAGGTCGAGACGGGCAGGGCGCTGGCGGTCGCCGGCCTGCATCCGGCGACCGGCGGTTCCGGGCTCGAATTGTGTTCGGGCGATATGCTTTTGGAGGCGCTGGTGGCGTGCGCCGGCGTGACGCTGAAGGCAGTGGCGACGGCGCTGGAATTCAGGCTTGGCGCAGCCACCGTCGAGGCCGAAGGCGATCTCGACTTTCGCGGCACGCTGGGCGTGGCCAAGGACGCCCCCGTGGGCTTTCGCGCCATCCGGCTGAATTTCAACCTCGACACGGATGAGCCGCAGGCGCGCATCGATTCGCTCATCAAGCTGACCGAACGCTATTGCGTGGTGTTCCAGACCATCAACAGCAAGCCGGAGCTGACGGTGAGTGCGCGCGCCTGATCTCCCCCCTTGAGGGGGAGATGTCGCCGAAGGCGACAGAGGGGGTCGGGCCGACTGGACGCGACGCCCTTTGTGCGGAAGGAGGTTGGCACTCTACGCGAGGCGACCCCCTCTGGCCTGCCGGCCATCTCCCCCTCGAGGGGGGAGATTGCGCTACTGCGCAGCAGGCTCTTCCGCGTCGCCCTCATCGGTAAACGGCGAGGCGCTCGGCACGCAGTTGACCGCCCAGCCGGCCGGCGTCGGCTGCTTCTGATATTCGGTAATCGCGTTTGTGCACTGTTCGCGGGTGTCGAAGGTGCTGGGCAGCACCACCATGCCGCCTTGCGGGCCGGCGATCACCAGGTACCAGACCAATGCTACGCTGGGAGCAGCCATGGGAATTCCTCGCTTTGCTGAGTGTCGGAGTCGGGTCGACCCTAGCAACTCCCGGCTGATGGCGAAAGCAGGGCGAGCGGGGAGGGACCTGCCGGATCATCACAGACCCGTGAACGAACCGCTCCCAGACGTCTCTCAGTTCGTCGCAAAGCAGTAGAACAGGCCGTCGCCGCCGGTGCCTTTCAGCGCCTCCTGGCTGCAGCCGCCGCGCGAGGCATGCGAGGAGTTCCAGGATTTCGCCGCCGCCGACTCATCAAGGCCGGTGCGGTCGTGATGGCCCATCATCGCCGCGCCCTCCGCGCCGCTCAAGGTCCAGTCGCCGCAGGTCTGGTCGGCGAGCTTGGTGCCGTCAGGCTTCGAGCCGGTCAATATGTCGTGCCGGTTCGGCTTGTCGCCGCGGCCATTGACCACTTGGCCCTTCTCGGTCAGCGCCGTCTGCTTGTTGATGGCGTTGGCGTTGCTGTGCAGCGAGGCGACGTCATCGGCAATCTTCTCGCCCTTGGCGTTGACCCAGGGACCCTTGCCGATACGGTCGCGCGCATCGACATTGGCGCTCGAGAGATAGGCGTGCCATTCCTTGCCGGTAACCCCAGCCGCTTCCGCCAGCGAGGCGCAATGCGCGTCGGCACCCTTGAGACCGCCGAGATCGGCGCCCTTGCCGGAACCGACGCTGGTGACGAAGAAACTCATCTTGGCGTCTTGCGCCAGCGCCACCCCGGCTGTGGCGGCAATCGCGGCGGCGGCAACGAGAAGAAGTCTACGCATGTCGGTCCTCCGGTTTCGAATGTCCTACATTCGAAGAAACGTAACTGGAGGCCTGTTTAATCCCGCTACAACCCGGTTTATTCCGGCTGCCGGTAGGCGACGAAGCGGTTGTTCTTGACCTGGAAGATCAGCCCCGTCTCTTTCATCTCGGGGCTCGCCAGCGGCACGATGCGTTTTGCCACCTCTGACGGGTGCGGCAGCGTTTCCGGATCCTCGCCGGGCGCGGCCTGCGCACGCATGGCGGTGCGGGTGGCGCCGGGGTCGACGGCATTGACGCGGAGCGGCAGGCTCTGCGTCTCATGCGCCCAGGAACGCGTCATGGCTTCCACCGCCGCCTTCGACGCCGCATAGGGCGCCCAGAAGGCGCGCGCCGAATGCGCGGAGCTGGAGGACATGAGAATGGCGCGGCCGGCGTCGGACAGCCTGAGCAGCGGGTCGACCGAGCGGATCAGCCGCCAGGTCGAGGTGACATTGATGGTCATTACCTTCTCGAAGGTTTTGGCCTCGACATGGCCGATCGGCGAGATGACGCCGAGCACGCCGGCATTGGCCACCAGAATGTCGAGCTTGCCCCAACGCTCGTGAATGGCCCCGCCCAACCGGTCGATGCCGGCCATGTCTGAGAGGTCGAGAGGCACCAGCGTCGCTTCGCCCTTGCCGGTTTTCACACGTTCGGCCTTGATCTGGTCATCGAGTTCTTCCAGCCCGCCGACGGTCCGGGCAACCGCAATGACATGGGCGCCAGCGGCGGCAAGTTCCCTGGCGATGAAGTAGCCGATGCCGCGCGAGGCGCCGGTAACGACCGCGACGCGGCCGGAGAGGTCGAGGGTCATGCGAGCGCTTTCAAGGATAGCAGTTGGGCTTTACGCCCCGCTGTTCGCCAGCAGCGACAGCGTGCGCACATTGTCGTGGCCTTCGAAGTCGAGCAGGCGGGTCGGGTACTGGCCGGTGAAACAGGCGTCGCAGAATTGCGGCTGCTCATTGTCGCGGCTGGCTTCGCCGACGGCGCGGTAGAGCCCGTCAATGGTGAGGAAGCCGAGCGAATCGACACGGATGAACTCGGCCATTTCCTCGATCGACATGCGCGATGCCAAAAGCTTCGACTTCTCCGGCGTGTCGACGCCGTAGAAGCACGACGCGCTGGTCGGCGGCGAGGCGATGCGCATATGCACTTCCTTGGCGCCGGCGTCGCGCACCATCTGCACGATTTTCTGGCTGGTGGTGCCGCGCACGATCGAATCGTCGACCAACACCACGCGCTTGCCCTCGATCATCCGGCGGTTGGCGTTGTGCTTGAGCTTGACGCCCATATGGCGGATCGAATCGCCGGGCTGGATGAAGGTTCGGCCGACATAGTGGTTGCGGATGATACCGAGTTCGAAGGGGATGCCTGCCGCCTGGGAGAAGCCGATTGCCGCCGGCGTGCCGGAATC
The DNA here is from genome assembly GCF_040323125.1 of Mesorhizobium sp. M0062. NCBI lineage: Bacteria > Pseudomonadati > Pseudomonadota > Alphaproteobacteria > Hyphomicrobiales > Phyllobacteriaceae > Mesorhizobium > Mesorhizobium sp. M0062. The sequence continues at coordinate 144,667 of NZ_JAMYUO010000011.1, read as the reverse complement.
CGGCACCGGCACGACGATATCGGCCTCGACCGGGCTTTCCTGCGCCAATTCGGCGCCGATACGCTTGCGCACTTCGTAGACATTGCGGCCTTCGACCGAGGAGTCCGGGCGGGCGAAATAGACATATTCGAAGATGCAGAAGCGGGTCTTCTGCGGCTCGAAGGGGAACAGGCTCTCGATGCCCTTCGAGGTCACCACGACCATTTCGCCGGGCTTCAGGTCGCGCACGAAGCGGGCGCCGATAATGTCGAGCGCGCAGGTTTCGGAGGCCAGGATCCAGGCGCCGTCGAGGTCGCCGAGCACCAGCGGGCGGATGCCGAGCGGATCGCGGCAGCCGATCATCTTCTTGGAGGTCATCGCGACCAGCGAGAAAGCGCCTTCGACCTGACGCACGGCGTCGATGAAGCGCGAATTCAAATCGCGTTCCTTACTGGTGGCAACGAGATGCAGCAGCGTCTCGGTGTCGGAGGTCGACGAGAAGATCGCGCCCTGCTTCTGCAGCGCGCGCTGCACGGTCATGGCGTTGGTGAGATTGCCGTTATGGGCGACGGCAAAGCCGCCATCGGCGAGTTCGGCGAAGAAGGGCTGGATGTTGCGCATGCCGGCGCCGCCGGTCGTGGCATAGCGCGTGTGGCCGATGGCACGGTTGCCTTGCAGGCTGTCGATGACGTGCTGCTTGGTGAAGGTGTCGCCGATCAGGCCGACATGGCGTTCGACATGGAACTGCGTGCCGTCATAGGAGACGATGCCGGCCGCTTCCTGGCCGCGATGCTGCAGCGCATGCAGGCCTAGCGTTACGATGGCCGCAGCGTCCTGCCGGCCGAAAATGCCGAACACCCCGCATTCGTCGTGGAAATGATCGTCTGCTTCGGCGGAAAGCACGTCGTCCGCGTCTGCCTTCGAAACTGCCATGGGGCTCAAGCTCCGCTAAAATGGCCATATAGTGCGATAGCGCCGCGAAAGCAACGTAGTCAGGCCGGAACTGCCGGGATGGCGCCTGTCCGGCACCATCCGTCCGTATCAGTTTGCCGGCGCGGCCGGAGCCGGAGCCGGAGCAGCGGGCGCGGGTGCGTTATCGGCCGGAGCGTCGGTCTCGTCGTCGGGCGCCGGCGTATCGTCACCGGTTGCCGGAGCATCCGCCGCCGGTGCATCGGCCGCCGGAGGCGTCTCGGCTGCCGGCTGATTCGGATTGAGCTTCTTCAGGATGGCGTTTTCCGGATCTTCGGGCAGCAGGCTTTCCAGCTTGGCGCCGATGGTCTCGAGCAGCGGCTTCGACTTGGCGTTGGCGATCCAGGCAGGGGCCTTGGCGCCGGCCAGCCAGTTGAAGAACAGCAGCGCCACGGCGACGACGAGGACGCCGCGCGCGGCGCCATAGAGGAAGCCCAGCGTACGGTCGAGCGCGCCGATCCTGGAATCGATGATCCAGTCGGCAAGCTTCATGGTGATGACGGAAACGACGATCAGCGCGATGAGGAAGACGATGCCGGCGGATGCCGCCATGGCGATCTTGTCGCTTTCGACATAGGGCTGAACGTAAGGCAGCACCGGCTTGTAGAAGAAGAATGCCGCCGCGGCGGCAGCCGCCCAGGACACGACGGACAGGATTTCGCGTGACAGGCCGCGAACCATGGCGAGCATCGCCGAGACCAGGGTGAAGCCGACGAGAATTCCGTCCAGCAGCGTAATCGGCATGTCTTTCGCCCCACTCAGATTGTCTTTTCACGGCTCGGGCGAGCCGCGTCAATCTTCCACGTCGACACGGCTGCGCCGTGAGCCGGCTATGCGTGCGACGAGATCGGCAAGTTCGGTCGGCTGGAAAGCGCCGGCCCCGATCCCCCCGACAACCTCCTCGCTGCCCAAGGGCAGAACCGCACTTCCAAAACCCAGCTTTTCGGCCTCTTTAAGGCGCTGCTGCGCATGCGCAACCGGCCTCACTGCGCCCGACAGGCTGATTTCGCCGAAATAGACGCAATCGGCGGGAAGGGCAAGACCGGTGAGCGACGAAACCAGTGCAGCGGCAACCGCCAGATCGGCCGCCGGCTCGGAAATCCGGTAGCCGCCGGCGACGTTGAGGTAGACATCGTGGGTGCCGAAGCGCACGCCGCAATGGGCTTCGAGCACGGCAAGGATCATCGACAGCCGTGCGCCGTCCCAGCCGACGACGGCACGGCGCGGCGTGCCCAATGTGGACGGCGCCACCAGCGCCTGGATCTCGACCAGCACCGGACGTGTGCCTTCCATGCCGGCAAATACCGCGGCACCCGGCGATTTTGCGTGGCGTTCGCCGAGGAACAGCTCCGACGGATTGGCGACCTCGCGCAAGCCCTTGTCCGACATCTCGAAGACGCCGATCTCGTCGGTCGGCCCAAAACGGTTCTTCACCGTGCGCAGGATGCGGTAGTGATGGCCGCCTTCGCCTTCGAAATAGAGAACGGCGTCGACCATGTGCTCGACGACGCGCGGACCGGCGATCTGGCCTTCCTTGGTGACATGGCCGACCAGCACGATGGCAGCACCGGTGGATTTGGCGTAGCGGATCATCGCTTGCGCCGAGGCGCGCACCTGGGTGACGGTGCCGGGCGCCGAGTCGGCCATGTCGGTCCACAGCGTCTGGATGGAATCGAGGATGACGAGGTCCGGCCTTCTGCCATCGGCTATTGTTGCCAGGATATCCTCGACATTGGTCTCGGCGGCAAGTTCGACCGGCGTGTCGGCGACGCCAAGCCGCTGCGCCCGCAGCCGGATCTGCGCGACAGCCTCTTCGCCCGAGACATAGACGATGCGGTGGCCTTTTGATGCCAATGCTGCTGCGGCCTGGGTAAGCAGCGTCGACTTGCCGATGCCGGGATCGCCGCCGACCAGCAGCGCCGAGCCGCGCACGAAACCGCCGCCGGTGGCGCGGTCGAGTTCGCCAATGCCGGAGATGATCCGAGGCGCATCCTCGATGTCACCGGACAGGCTGGTCAGCACCACGGCGCGGCCCTTGCGCGCATTTCGCGTGTTGGCCGGTCCCGAGCCGATGCCGCCGGACGTGCCTTCCTCGACGAGTGTGTTCCACTCGCCGCAGGCATCGCATTTACCGGCCCAGCGCTGATGCACCGACCCGCAATTCTGGCAGATGAACTGGACGCGCGATTTAGCCATGGAGTGATGCTGCCTGCAAATGACCGAAGGAGGGTGATCCTGCACACCCCTCTCTGTCCTGCCGGACATCTCCCCCGCAAGGGGGGAGATTGGCTATCGTCGCTGCTTTCGCCAATCGCCAACGTCGCAAGATGAGCGCCATCCGCAAAGCTGCTGATCTGCCCCCTTGCGGGGGAGATGGCCGGCAGGCCAGAGGGGGGTGTGACGGAGCGCTGCGGTAGGCCAAAAAGCTACTCGAACCTCTCCGCAATATGATGCTCTTCGGCGAGGTCGGAAAACCGTGTGAACTCGCCATGGAAGGCGAGGCTCACCGAACCTGTCGGGCCGTGGCGCTGCTTGGCGACGATGACTTCGGCCTTGCCGCGCATCTCGTTCATCTCGTGTTCCCACTTGATGTATTCGTCGGTGCCGGGCTTCGGTTCGCGGTTCTTCAGATAATATTCCTCGCGGTAGACGAACATCACCACGTCGGCGTCCTGCTCGATCGAGCCGGATTCGCGAAGATCGGACAGCTGGGGGCGTTTGTCTTCGCGGCTTTCGACCTGACGCGACAGCTGCGACAGCGCGATGATCGGAACGGAGAGTTCCTTGGCCAGCGCCTTGAGGCCGGTGGTGATCTCGGTGATTTCCTGCACCCGGTTCTGCGACGATTTCGCGCTCGACCCCTGCATCAGCTGGATATAGTCGATGACGATGAGGTCGAGGCCGCGCTGACGCTTCAGCCGCCGCGCCCGCGCCGACAGCTGCGCGATCGAGATACCGCCGGTCTGGTCGATGAACAGCGGGATCTTCTGCATGGTCTGCGAGCAGGCGACCAGCTTTTCGAAATCCATCTCTGAAATCTCGCCGCGGCGGATTTTTGACGACGAAATTTCCGTCTGTTCGGAAATGATGCGGGTGGCGAGCTGCTCGGACGACATTTCCAGCGAGAAGAAGCCGACGACGCCGCCATTGGCTGCCTTGAACGAGCCGTCGGCCTGCTGCGCCGGCTCATACATCTCGGCGATGTTGAAGGCGATGTTGGTGGCGAGCGATGTCTTGCCCATGCCCGGACGGCCGGCAATGATGATCAGATCCGACGCCTGCAGGCCACCCATGCGGCGGTCGAGGTCGCGCATGCCGGTGGCGAGGCCCGACAAATGGCCGTCGCGCATATAGGCGGCGTTGGCCATGTCGACGGCGGTCTTGACCGCATCGGTGAAGCTTTCGAAGCCGCCATCGTAACGGCCGGTTTCGGCCAGTTCGAACAGCCGCCGCTCGGCATCCTCGATCTGTTCGGACGGCGCCATGTCGACCGGCGCGTCATAGGCGATGTTGACCATGTCCTCGCCGACGGTGATCAGCGCGCGGCGCGTGGCCAGATCGTAGATGGCGCGGCCATAGTCGGTGGCGTTGACGACGGTGACGGCTTCGACCGCCAGACGAACCACATATTGCGCCACCGTCATGTCGCCGACCTTCTCGTCGGCCGGCAGGAAGGTTTTCAGTGTGATCGGCGTCGCCACCTTGCCCATGCGGATGAGCTCGGCCGCGACCTCGAAGATTTTCCGGTGCAGCGGCTCGTAGAAATGGCCGGCCTTGAGGAAGTCGGAGACGCGGTAGAAGGCATCGTTGTTGACGAGGATGGCGCCGAGCAGCGCCTGCTCGGCCTCGATGTTGTTCGGCGCTTCACGATAAAGCGGTTGCTGCTCCGCCACGCCGAATTTTCGCGCTGCCTCTGCCATGATGTCCCCGATTTTGATCCCGGCTTCTCGATATCAGAACGAGATAAATCGGTGCTGACCTTTCTGCATCACCGCACGACCAATCAACCTCGATGCCCGTTGTTCACAGGGGCGGCAAACCGTCCACAGAAGAGTGTTTCCGCGCCCCGATTCCGGTTGACTCAGAAAGGCGCTGACTTTTATCCGAGTCGTTGGAACAGAGCAAGAACAATCTCGGTGATTATCCGCTTCTTCCGTCCAGTGTATCGCCCCAGTCCAGCCGCCGCGCTGCCTTGAACAGCTCGCCCTCGCGCTTGGTGAAAAGTGTCTCGCCGGCGCCGCCATCCGGCTGGCACAGTTTGAGCAGCACCTTGCCGGAGCCCGATTTCGGCGGCGCAATCACGCGGGGCGGATGTACAGGCGCGGGTTGCCGCGACGCCGCGACGTAGATGAATTTCTCGTCCTCCCACGGCACGTCCGCGTCTTTGGCCAGGCGATGAAGGCGCGAGCGGGCGACGCGGCGCGAAAAATGGCACCAGTCGGGCGGCTCAAGCGGGCAGGGCGCCTCATGCGGACAAGGCGCCAGCACATGCGCCCCGGCCTCCAGCAATTGCCTGCGCACTGCCAGGATGCGCTGCCAGCCTGCCGGTGTGCCGGGCTCGACGATCAGCAGTGTGTCGCCGGTCAAATGCCAGAGCCGGCCGACAAGCTTCGGCAGCGATGCCGGCGCGATCTCGTCCAGCACATAGGCGCAGGTGACGAGGTCGGCAGGCTTGAGATCGGCAAGGTCGATGGTCACGTCGCCGGCGCGCCAGTCCATCCTGGTGGCGATGGTATCAAGGGCGAGCGACTGGCCAACCTTGCGCACCGCGGCGCTTGCTTCAACCAGAACCGCCTCTTCGAGGTCGGGCCACAGGTCTGTAGCGGCCCAAAGCACCGTGCCAGGACCGGCGCCGACATCGAGCAAGCTCGTTGGCTGGAAATCGGGCCGCGCATAGGCGAGTTCGTCGAGACCGGCCCGTACCGCCGCGTAGGTCGCCGGCAGCCGCGTCGCCAGATAGGCTTTTACCGCCATCTCTTCGGCCATGTGCAGGCGGCCGTCGCGCAATTCGGCGCGGTAGCGGTCAGACAGCGTCTTCGCCGCCTGGCGCAGCACCGCCAGCGGTATCGTTTCGAACAGGCGCTGGACGCCTTGTCGCAGCGAGGCGGGGAGTTCCACGCTCAGGCTCCGCGTGGCGCGAGCACCGAGGCGCCGGCGAACTCGACAAGGGTGGTGGCGATGGTGGGCAGGCAGGTCATTAAAAAAGGTCTCGCGAGAACGAGACCTTTTTCAGTGTCAGAGCCGTCAATGGCAAGCGGCAATCGCAATCGAGGCGTTATTCGCGATCCGCCACCTTGCGACGGCGCGCTGGCTTGGCCGCAACGGACCTGACAGCAACGGACCTGGCAGGCACAGACCTGGCGACAGCAGGCTCGGCGGCCGCCGCCTCCTGACGATGCCCCATTTCGCGCATTTCGAGCGCCTTTTCACATTTGGCCATGTAGTCGCGCGTCATCGGCAGCGTGTCGTTCTTCTTGGCGATCTGGATCTGGAAGATGACCAGATCCTGCCAGCGGAAGGCGGCTTCCGAAGCCGCCAGATAGAACTCCCACATCCTGCAGAAGCGCTCGTCATAGATGGCCTTGGCCTTGTCGCGGTTGGCGGCAAAGCGCTGGCCCCAATGCTTCAGCGTATCGGCATAGTGCAGCCGCAGAATCTCGATGTCGGTGACCACAAGCCCCGACTTCTCGATCGCCGGCATCACCTCCGACAGCGAGGGAATGTAGCCGCCCGGAAAAATGTACTTGCGGATAAAGGCGCTGGTCGCCCACGGCACGCCGGAGCGGCCGATCGTGTGCAAGAGCATGACGCCGTCGGGCTTCAACAGCGTCGCCGACTTGTCGAAGAAGGTTCGGAAGTGGTTGACGCCGACATGCTCGAACATGCCGACCGAGACGATGCGGTCGAAGCGTTCGTTGAGTTCGCGGTAGTCCTTGAGGTCGAAATGCACGCGGTCCTGCAAGCCTTGCGCATGCGCCCGGTCGGTGGCGACGCCGTGCTGCTCGGTCGACAGCGTCACGCCTTGCACGTCGACATCGAAAGCCTTGGCGAGATAGAGGCCGAGCCCACCCCAGCCGGAGCCGATATCGAGCACGGTCTGGCCGGCCTTCAGCCTGAGCTTGGCGGCGATATGGCGTTTCTTGGCCATCTGCGCCTCGTCGAGCGTCATGTCCGGCTGTTCGAAGTAGGCGCAGGAATACTGCATGTCGTCGTCGAGGAAGAGCCGGTAGAGGTCACCCGACAAATCATAGTGGCGCTGCACGTTGCGGCGCGCCCGTGATGCGGTGTTGATCTGCTGCAGGCGGCGAAAGGCGTGGCGCAGACCCTCGATGGCCTTCGACCAGGTGGCGTCGATACCGCCACTGCCCATGTTCTGGAAGGCGATGCGCATCATACCCAGTACGCCGCCCTCGATGATGTCGAGTTCGCCGTCCATATAGGCTTCCGGCACGGCCAGCATCGGATCGAAGGTAATGGCGCGCTCGGCATGCGCGGTCTTGATGTGCATATGCACCGGCTCGCCGCTGCCGTCGCCGAAAACCACTGTCGAGCCCTTCGGGCCGGTGACTTTCAGATTGCCCGTACGCACTAGGCGGTCGAGAACGCGCTTCAACAGAATATTCATCACCAAATGTCCCCTCACGGTCAGACTGGCGGACCAATTCTGCAACAATATATAGGGGTTCGAAAAGTTCCATTTGGCACAAAAATGCCCGGGCGAGAGGCCCGGGCATTGGTCCAGAAAGGCTGGATCACGAGGAAGTGATTGGAGCGCTGCTCCCCTTGCTTCCCGATCAGGCCCCGTGCGGGATCAGGCGTTGTCTTCTTCGCCGCCTTCGAACTCGGTGTTCGGGTCGAAGAAGTTCTCCGGCCGTGCGTTGTCGTTGATGTCATCGCCATAGATGGCTTCGGCGGTGGTCAGCGTCTCGCCCTTGGCCTGGCGCTCGGCTTCGTCGGCCGTGCGGGCGATGTTGAGGCTGATGGTGACCTCGACTTCCGGATGCAGCGCAATCGCCACATTGGTGACGCCGATAGTCTTGATCGGCTGGTTGAGCTGGATCTGGTTGCGGTTGACCGAGAACCCTTCGGCGGTCAGCAGGTCGGCGATGTCGCGGGTCGACACCGAACCGTAGAGCTGGCCTGTCTCGCCGGCCGAACGTACGGCGATGAAGCTCTTGCCGTCGAGCTTTTCGGCAACCTGGCTGGCTTCCGACTTGCGCTCGAGGTTGCGGGCTTCGAGCTGCGCGCGCTGCCCTTCGAACTTCTTCTTGTTGGCTTCGTTGGCGCGCAGCGCCTTGCCCTGCGGCAAGAGGAAGTTGCGGGCAAAGCCGTCCTTGACCTTGACGGTATCACCCATCTGGCCGAGGCGGGAAACGCGTTCGAGAAGAATCACTTGCATGGTCTTGTTCCTTCGTCTGGCACCGACCGCGGGATCGGCGCCGAATTGAATGGAACAGGTCAGGAAGCTCTGAGCGCCTTGGCGCCGGTGTCGCTGTCCTGCCTGTCGCGGCAGTTAGAGGCTTTTCAGCTCAACTCGGGATTTCAATGCATGTCGCCAAAAGTGGTCCCGGTTTTGGGACAACGACATGCATCATCAAATTACCCCTGCGGCGCCCGTCGCCGTGGGAGAAGGAAGCAGGCGGCGAACCGCCCGCTCGAAAGTCTTAGCGAACCACGTAGGGCAGCAGGCCGAGGAAGCGGGCGCGCTTGATCGCCTTGGCGAGTTCGCGCTGCTTCTTCTGGCTGACGGCGGTGATGCGCGACGGCACGATCTTGCCGCGCTCGGAAATGTAGCGCTGCAGAAGACGCACGTCCTTGTAGTCGATCTTGGGCGCGTTGGCGCCGGAGAACGGGCAGGTCTTGCGGCGGCGATGGAACGGGCGCCGGGTCGGGATCTGATTGATGTCGACCATTATTCTGCACCTCCTTCAACGCCTTCGCGCGGACGGCGCGGACCACGATCGCCACCGGCGTCGCCAAATGAGCGCGGCGGACGATCGCCACGGTCGCCGCGATCACGGTCGCCGAACGAGCGCGGACCACGATCACCACGGTCGCGGTCGCCGAAGCCGCCGCGTTCCGAGCGCTCTTCGCGCTTCTGCATCATGGCCGACGGGCCTTCCTCATGCGCCTCGACCTTGACGGTCAGGAAACGCAGCACGTCCTCGGACAGGCCCATCTGGCGCTCCATCTCGTTGAGCGCTGCCGGCGGGCAGTTGAGGTCCATAAGCGTGTAGTAAGCCTTCCGGTTCTTGTTGACCCGGTAGGTGAGGGACTTCAGTCCCCAGTTCTCGACCCGGCCGACGGACCCGCCATTTGCGGAGATGACGCCCTTGTACTGTTCGACAAGCGCATCGACCTGCTGCTGCGAGAGGTCCTGCCGGGCAAGGAACACATGTTCGTATAGAGCCATAGTGGTTCAGTGCCTTTCTTCGTTTCTCTCCCGGATCCTCGCGGCAAAAGCCTCTGCAACTTCTCTGACCCGCTGATCCCGAAGGGGCGGGGAAGAAAGGAGCATTTCGAGACGGTCGAGAGCGGAGACACGGGAGGCGGAAGCGCTTCTGGCTTCACACGAAGGTTTTGGGTAAAACCTCCGGCCCTCCGTTCAGCCCCCAGCAAGGACCGGCAGATTGCGGGCGTCTATATAGCAATTTGGCTGGAAGGCAAGGGTAACGCATGCTCCGGACAGCGTCCTGGCGTCGCAGGGTTGGATAAAGACCAGGCATCAACTCGTATGCGGGGTACCACCGTTGATCGTTTCGGGGAAGAAGTCCGGAGCCGCCTTACGCTTGCCGAACATCATGTCGTATTGCAGCAAGCGGTAATCGTTGATCGCCGGATCAACGTCCTTCTGCCGCGCCCAGTCCGGCGTGGCCTCACCTGACGGTGTCAAAAGCAGATTGCGGTCGACGACGCGATAGCGTTCGCGCAGCGCGCCCAGGAAGCCGGTGTAGTAGGGGTGCGTGATCCCGGCCGTTGTCAGGATGTGGTAGGGCAGGAAGGCCGGGCTCACGGCGCCCATATCCTGCGCCGGACCGGTGCGGTTAGACCAGATGACCAGCGGCGTCTGATGATGCTCCAGTGCCGCCGCCGGCGTCGGTTCCTTGCGCGGCGCGACATTGTCCTTCAGGTAACCGGTTTCGACATAGACGGGGCCGAGCGGCGGCAGATGGTCGCCGAAGAAGGCGATGACCGTCGGCCGGTCGCGCTTCTTCGCCCATTCGATCAGCCGCTCGAGGCCGCGATCGGCATCGGCGGAGCCTTCGGCATAGCTGAGCAGCGATTCCCGCGCCCATGTGCTGATCGGCGCCGCGACCTTGTGGGTCGGATTGTAATAGCGGTACGGCTCGTAGGGACCGTGGTTCTGCAGGCTGACGGCGAAGAAGAACACCGGCCGCTCGCTGGCGTCGGCCTCTGCGATGATCTCGTCGGTCATCGAGGCATCGGAAGCCAGCGGCCCGCGCTTTTCCAGTGGCGGCAGCGTCTCTTCCGAGCGGAAATCGTTGAAGCCGAAATCGGCATAGACGGCGCCCCTGTTCCAGAACCAGTTGGTGCCCGGATGGATGGCGCGCGCCCGGTAGCCCTCGCTTTTCAGGAAGGTCGCCAGCGACGGCGTCGGCGTGCGCACATATTGCTGGTAGGGGATCGAGCCCGCCGGCAGGAAGGCATTGGAAAAGCCGGTCAGCGCCTCGAATTCGATGTTGGCGGTCATGCCGCCGAATTCCGGCGAAAACATATAGCCGGAACGCAGCGCCCTCACATTGGGGATCGGGTCAGGCGTGATTGTGACGCCGGGCAGCTTGGTCGGATCCCAGAAAGATTCGCTCATCACCACGATGATGTCGGGTTTCTCATCCGGTACCGAGGCCGCCACAGCAGGCCTGTCGATCGCGTCGATCGCCTTGTCGGAATAGCCCGCCGGCGCCGAGACATGCGCCATCGGCACGTTGAGCGCGAAGGCCAGCGCAAACCCGTTGGAGGCGTAGTTCTCCTTCTGGTCCCACATGATCGGGATGATCTGCAGCCGGTCGCGGGTCCACGAGAAGGTGGCGTAGTCCATGATCGAGACGAAGAAGGCGAGCAGCGGCACTGCCAGCGTCAGCCGCGCCAGCCGCCCTTTGCGGCTGAGGATCGGAACCTTGCGGCGCCACAACCGCCAGCCATAGATCAGCAGCGACAGGCCGGCGACGATGCCGACCGCCATGGCGAGCGCCGTCCAGGGCCGTTCGCGCACCAGGAGCGGCATCAGTGCCATGATCTGGCGCGAATAAAGAAAATCGGTTGGGTAGAGCGGATCGCCGAGATAATGCGACTTCTGATGCCCGACAAAGGCCAGCGCCAGCGTCAGCGGCGCCACGATCATCAGGCTCTGGTGACTGCGGCCAAGCACGGCGTCCAGTCCCATCAGCACCAATGCAAAGACAATGATGGTGGTCCAGCCCGGCTTGAATGGCTGCAGGAAGAAGTCGACCGTGCCGAAGAAGTCGCCGCGCACGATCCATTCGATGGCGAACACCAGGATGGCGGAGGCAAGCAGCGTGACCAGACCGTAGCGGATGACCGGCCATCTGCGCCCCGGCAGGTAGCCGGTGGACGGATCGTCTTCCAAGAACTGTGGCGCGGGTACGGTCGCGCCCTTCCTGATCCTAGCCACGTCTCTTCCCCCGGCCCAAGCAACGCGCATTTCCACTCGCGCCACCGTTCTGTCATAGAACTGTCATGCAAAAGCTAGCGCCTGTGGCGAAAATAAGAAGAGCCAGCAAACGATTCGTGAGCGGTTTTCATCAGGTGTGATCGGCAAAAAGCCTTTGGGAACAGGGACTCGAGGTCAGCTCCGGTTCAAGCGAGAGCCGAAATGCCGCCTTCGGGCTTGACTTGGCGGTCCGCCTTGCGTCACAGGCAGGAAAAATCAGCCGCTGGAGAGCGCCCAAATGGCCGTCGCATTCACCTTTCCGGGACAGGGCAGCCAGGCTGTCGGCATGGGCAAGGACCTCGCCGACGCCTTCCCCGAGGCACGCAGGGTGTTCGAGGAAGTCGATGATGCGCTGGGCGAAAAGCTGTCGAAACTGATCTGGGAAGGCCCGGAAGAGGCGCTGACCCTGACTGCCAATGCCCAGCCGGCGCTGATGGCGGTCTCGCTGGCGGGAATCCGCTCGCTGGAAGCGCGCGGCTTTTCGCTGAAGGACAAGGTTGCCTACGTTGCCGGTCATTCGCTCGGCGAATATTCCGCCCTTGCCGCGGCCGGTTTCGTTTCGGTCGCCGATGCCGCCCGGCTGCTGCGCATCCGCGGCAACGCCATGCAGGCGGCGGTGCCGGCCGGCGAGGGCGCCATGGCGGCGATCATCGGACTGGAACAGCCCGACGTCGAAGCCGCTTGCACCGAGGCCGCAACGGGATCCGGCAAGGTCTGCCAGATCGCCAACGACAATGGCGGCGGCCAGCTGGTGATCTCCGGCGCCAGGGCGGCGGTGGAACTCGCCGCGAAACTGTGCACCGAAAAGGGCGCCAAGCGGGCGCTGATGCTGCAGGTCTCCGCACCCTTCCATTCGGCGCTGATGGCGCCGGCGGCCGATGTCATGCGCGAGGCGCTGGCCGGCGTGACCAAGAATGCACCGGTGGTGCCCGTCGTCTCCAACGTCACTGTAGTCCCGACCAGCGACCCCGACGAGATCGCGCGCCGCCTGGTCGAGCAGATCACCGGCCGCGTGCGCTGGCGCGAAACGGTGGAGTGGTTCGGCGCCAATGGCGTCGCCACGCTCTTTGAGATCGGCGCCGGCAAGGTGCTTTCCGGCCTGGCGCGGCGGATCAGCCGCGACATCGCCACATCGGCCGTCGGCACGCCGGCCGATGTCGAGGCGGCGCTGGCCGCGCTTGCATAATCCACTGGCGATTCAACCCCTCCCGTGGGAAGGGTGTTCTCTTAAGATCAGGAGACGAAAATGTTCGAACTGACCGGCCGCAAGGCGCTCGTCACCGGCGCATCGGGCGGCATTGGCGAGGCGATTGCCCGGGTGCTGCATGCGCAAGGCGCCATTGTCGGCTTGCACGGCACCCGCGTCGAGAAACTGGAGACCCTGGCCGGCGAACTCGGCGACCGGGTAAAGCTGTTCCCGGCCAATCTTGCCGACCGTGACGAGGTCAAGGCGCTTGGCCAGAAGGCCGAAGCCGAACTCGAAGGCGTCGACATACTGGTCAACAATGCCGGCATCACCAAGGACGGCCTGTTCGTGCGCATGGCGGACGCGGATTGGGACAGCGTGCTGGAGGTGAACCTCACCGCCGTGTTCCGGCTGACCCGCGAGCTGACCCATCCGATGATGCGCCGCCGCTATGGCCGCATCATCAACATCACCTCGGTGGTCGGCGTCACCGGCAACCCAGGCCAGACCAATTATTGCGCCTCCAAGGCCGGCATGATCGGCTTTTCCAAGTCGCTGGCGCAGGAGATCGCCACCCGCAACATCACCGTCAACTGCGTCGCCCCGGGCTTCATCGAATCGGCCATGACCGACAAGCTCAACGACAAGCAGAAAGACGCGATCATGGCGGCGATCCCGACGCGCCGCATGGGCACGAGTGTTGAAGTGGCGTCGGCCGTCGCCTATCTCGCCTCCAACGAAGCCGCCTACGTCACCGGCCAGACCATCCACGTCAACGGCGGCATGGCGATGATTTGACGGGACAGGGTCGGCTTGTGAAAAGAGACCATTTCGCCTTGGACCTTAGCCAATTTTCGTGTAATGCGGCCCGCAACCCGGCGGTTCGGGCAAAAACCGGTCCGGCACCGTTGCGTTTCCGGCAGGACCATCTTTCAGCTTGATTAGCGGCATTCTGCCCGCTAACGAAGACAGACAAACAAAAGACGAGGATGCCCAAATGAGTGACACCGCAGAGCGCGTCAAGAAGATCGTCATCGAACATCTTGGCGTCGATGCCGACAAGGTGACGGAGCAGGCGAGCTTCATCGATGATCTGGGCGCGGACAGCCTCGACACGGTCGAACTCGTCATGGCGTTCGAAGAAGAGTTCGGCGTCGAGATTCCGGACGATGCGGCCGAGACCATCCTGACCGTCGGCGATGCCGTGAAGTACATCGACAAGGCTTCGGCCTGACGCTATCCGCAGTCATCACCGGGGAGGACCTGCGATGAGGCGTGTCGTCGTCACGGGCCTCGGCCTGGTTTCACCGTTCGGCATGGGCTTCGAGCACAGCTGGAAGGAACTGCTGACCGGCCGCAGCGCCGCCAAGCGCGTCACCGAGTTCGAAGTGGAAGATCTTGCCTGCAAGATCGCCCACGTCATTCCGCGCGGTGACGGCACCAACGGCACGCTCAATCCCGAAGCCGTGCTCGAGCCCAAGGAACTGCGCAAGATCGGCGACTTCATCCTTTACGGGATTGCGGCCGCCGACGAAGCGCTGAAGGATTCCGGCTGGGAGCCCAGCACCGAAGCCGAGCGCTGCGCCACCGGCGTCATGATCGGCTCCGGCATTGGCGGCCTCGAGGGCATCGCCGAGAACGCTATCATCCTGAAAGAGCGCGGACCGCGCCGTATCAGTCCATTCTTCATTCCCGGCAACATTATCAACCTGGTATCTGGCCAGGTATCGATCCGGCATGGGCTGAAAGGCCCCAACCACGCCGTCGTCACCGCCTGCTCGACCGGCGCGCACGCCATTGGCGATGCCGCCCGGCTGATCATCTTCGGCGATGCCGACGTGATGCTGGCCGGCGGCGCGGAATCGCCGGTGACCAGACTATCGCTTGCCGGCTTCGCTGCTTGCCGGGCACTGTCCACCGACCGCAACGACACGCCTGAGAAGGCCTCGCGTCCCTATGACCGCGACCGTGACGGCTTCGTCATGGGCGAGGGCGCCGGGGTCGTCGTGCTGGAAGAACTCGAACACGCCAAGGCGCGCGGCGCCAAGATCTATGCCGAGGTCACCGGCTACGGCCTGACCGGCGATGCCTATCACATCACTGCACCGGCCGAAGACGGCGACGGCGCCTTCCGCTGCATGACGGCGGCGCTGAACCGGGCCAAGCTGACGCCCGCCGACGTCGACTACATCAACGCGCACGGCACCTCGACCATGGCCGACACGATCGAACTCGGCGCCGTCGAGCGGCTGGTCGGCAACGCCGCCTCGAAAATCTCGATGTCATCGACCAAGTCGTCGATCGGCCATCTCCTGGGTGCCGCGGGCGCCGCCGAGGCGATCTTTTCGATCCTCGCTATCAGAGACAACATCGCGCCAGCCACCATCAATCTTGACAACCCGGAACGCGAAACCGCGATCGATCTTGTTCCGAACACGCCACGGCATCGCCAGGTCGACGTGGCGCTGTCCAACTCCTTCGGCTTCGGCGGCACCAACGCTTCGCTGGTATTCCAGCGTTATACAGGCTGATTGCGGTATCGACCGGCGCGCCAGCGGTCTGTCGTCAATTTTGCCATATTCAAGCCTACTCTGCCGCTGGGGATTCGTCGCATCGGCCTGAAACCGAAGGCGCTTTTTTTAAAAGCACGATGCGTAGGCTTGAAATGTTAGGGCACGCTGTGCGTCCAATCGGGCGCATGGTCGCTCTAAGAGATCAGATGGTAGGGCGCTAATGAACACCAATCCGGGCGGCAGCGGACAATTCGGACAAAACCAGCAGACCGGCCCGATCGTGCCGAAGACCGCGGCCGAAGCTTTGCGCCCGGAAGCCGGCACACCACCACCAAAGCGCTCGCGCGCCTCGCGCAGCCAAGTCGTCGTGTTCATGAACTTCGTCATCTCCGCGGTGATGTTGATGATCCTCGCCGCCGGCGTTTCGCTCTATTTCGGCAAGCAGGCATTCAACGAACCGGGCCCGTCGGCGGCCGGCGACACCTTCCTGGTCAAGCCGAGCACCGGCGTCCAGGATATTGCCGACCAGCTCGAACGGCGTGGGCTGATCAGCGATGCCCGCATCTTCCGCATCGCCGTGCGGGTCTATGGCAATGATTCAGCGCTGAAGGCAGGCGAATACGAGATAAAGCCGCGCGCCTCCATGCGCGACATCATGGAGCTTCTGAAGAGCGGCAAGTCGGTGATGTATTCGCTGACCATTCCCGAGGGCCTGACGGTCGAGCAGGCGCTGCAGCGCATCGCCGAGCAGGATGCGCTGACCGGCGACATGCCGGCCGCCAAGCCGGCTGAGGGCAGCCTCGCCACCGACACGCTGCGCTTTACCCGCGGCGCCACGCGCCAACAGATGGTCGACAAGCTGCTCGCCGACCAGAAGAAGCTGGTCGACGAGGTCTGGCAGCGGCGCGCGCCCGACCTGCCTCTGGCCAATGTCGACGACTTCGTCACCTTGGCCTCGATCGTCGAAAAGGAAACCGGCCGGGGCGACGAGCGCTCGCGCGTTGCCGCCGTCTTCCTCAACCGTCTGGCCAAGGGCATGCGGCTGCAATCCGATCCGACCATCATTTACGGCCTGTTCGGCGGCAAGGGCAAACCCGCCGACCGGCCGATTTATCAATCTGACATCCAGAAACAGACGCCTTACAACACCTATCTGATCAATGGCCTGCCGCCGACGCCGATCGCCAATCCCGGCCGCGCCGCGCTCGAAGCCGTCGCCAACCCGTCGAAGACCGATGATCTCTATTTCGTCGCCGACGGCACCGGCGGCCACGTCTTTGCCACCACGCTTGCCGAGCACAATGAGAACGTTGCCCGCTATCGGGCACTGCAGAAGAAGCAGGCTGAAGACGCCGCCAAGGGCGCCAAGACTCCGGGCCAGACCGATGCGCCGGCGGATGGCGACGACAACGGTGACGCAAGTGGCGATGCCGCCGGTGACAGCGGTGATGCCGGCGATACGGGT
Organism: Mesorhizobium sp. M0062; assembly: GCF_040323125.1. NCBI lineage: Bacteria > Pseudomonadati > Pseudomonadota > Alphaproteobacteria > Hyphomicrobiales > Phyllobacteriaceae > Mesorhizobium > Mesorhizobium sp. M0062. The sequence continues at coordinate 127,862 of NZ_JAMYUO010000011.1, read as the reverse complement.
GCCGCCCAGTAGCAGGCCGGCGCTTTCAGACGGATCGACCTTAAGCGATGCGGACAGAGGCGGACGCGCTGCTGCTTTGAACGAACAGCGGGGTTCGAAGCGTTTTCGGTCTTGCTCGGGTGCCTCTGCTTCTCGATTTCAGCCCAGCGAGATCGAAACGACAGCGGAAATCAAGATCTTGCCGGTATTGCGATTCTGACATTCGCGCTGCCCGTGATATCGAACGCATGCGCAATTGTTAGAATCGGACCATCAGGGAGACACGAGCCGCATCATGAATTTGCAGAGCATGACCGGATTTGCACGCACTGTTGCCGAACATGACGGCGCCTCGATCGCCTGGGAGGTCAAGTCGGTCAACGGCAAGAGCGTCGAGGTCAGGTTGCGGCTGCCGCAAGGTTTCGAGCGGCTCGAACCGACTGTGCGGCAGACGCTGCAGAAGCGCTTTTCGCGTGGCAATTTCCAGGCGACGCTGACCGTCGGTCGCGCCGCCGGCCAGCAGGCGCAGCCAGTGGTCAACGAAGCCTTCCTCAGGGATCTGGCGGGCTTGGCCAAGCGGCTGCAGGACCAGTTCGGTGTTGGTCCGGCAACTGCCGACGGTCTGCTTTCCCTGCGCGGCGTGCTCGATATCCCTGAAACCAGCGAAACCGAGGAGGTGCGGGCAGCACTCGACGCGTCAATCCTGTCCGCGCTGGAAACGGCGCTTACAGGTCTCGAGCAGGCACGCCAGAACGAGGGCGAAGCGCTGCGTTCGCTGCTTTCCGGCCATATCGACGCCATTGAGGCGCTGACGCTTCAAGCCGAGGCCGACCCGTCGCGCGAACCGGCGGCGATCCGCGAGCGGATCGCCGAACAGGTGCGGCTGCTGATGGATGCGTCGGCCAATCTCGATGCCGGCCGGCTGCACATGGAAGCGGCGTTCCTGGCCACCAAGGCCGATATCCGTGAAGAGATCGATCGGCTGAAGACGCATGTGGCGTCGGGCAGAGCGCTGCTGGCAAATGGCGGCGCCATCGGCCGCAAGCTCGATTTTCTGGCGCAGGAATTCAACCGCGAATCGAATACGCTGTGTTCCAAGTCGAACGCCGCCACTGTCACCGCCATCGGGCTGGAACTGAAGGCGGTGGTCGACCAGTTTCGCGAACAGGTCCAGAATCTGGAGTAAACCCGAATGGGTGGCAAGAAGCCGATGGTTGCCAGGGATCTCGGATCCCGCATTCGCCGCCGCGGGCTGATGCTGGTCCTGTCGTCGCCGTCGGGCGCCGGCAAGTCGACGATCGCGCGCAACCTGCTGGAAAGCGACGGCAGCCTGGAATTATCGGTCTCGGTCACCACCAGGCCACGCCGCGGCTCGGAGATCGAGGGCGTCCACTATCACTTCCGCACCACGCGCGAGTTCGAGCGGCTGCGCGATTCCGACGCGTTGCTCGAATGGGCCGAGGTGCACGGCAATTGCTACGCGACGCCGCGCGAGCCGGCCGAACTGGCGCTGGCGCAGGGCCGTGACATGCTCTTCGACATCGACTGGCAAGGCGCCCAGCAGCTCAAGGAGAAGATGCGCGCCGACATCGTCTCGATCTTCATCCTGCCGCCGTCGATGAAGGAATTGAAGTCGCGCCTCAAGCGCCGCGCCGAGGACCAGGAGCACGTGATCGAGACCAGGCTGAAGAACGCCCGCAACGAGATCGAGCACTGGAAGGAATATGACTTTGTCATCGTCAACGACGATCTCGACCGCGCCTTCGCCGAAGTGCGTGGCATCGTGACGGCGGAAAGGCTGCGGCGCGACCGCCGGCCCGGGCTGTTCGATTTCGTCTCGGGGTTGCTGGACGAGAAGACGGAATAGGCAGCTGTCGTTCCCCGATGGCCGGCTGTCCCCATGAAGGGCGTCTTTGGCAAACGATCTGGCAATATGACGCTGTGGACATCTGTTACTGGCTGGCGATATCTTTTATGAGTTCTGCCAATGGGGTTTCCTCGCCGGCAAAGCTCTCAATCATCGCATTCAGGACGTTTTCGCGACCGAGCATATCGGCATTGAATGGGAATCCTGCATTCTCCATCAGCATTGCCAGAAAGGTAAGCTGCGTGCGGCCGTTGCCTTCGCGAAACGGGTGGACGGCATTGATTTCGGCCAAAACATGCGCGGCCCGAACGGCGAAGGCGTCGAGGTCGAGTTCGCAGAGATAATCACCGTCGGCGAGTTCGCCGAAAATTCTATGCATTTCCTGGTTGATATACTCAGGATAGCAGAACCAGTTGCCCCCCTTGCCGATGGGGATGGCGCGAACCTCTCCCGCCCATTCATAAACGTCCTGGAACAGGTGATGATCGACGCCTTGTAGTGCTCGAAATCCAGACGGCCTGCGGGGATATGTTCGTCGGCCCTGGTCAGGAAAAGTGCCAACTCGAATTCATCGAGTTGGGCCTGGTCTTTGATATTCAGCCTGTTGCGGAGAACGGTCGTGCCTGGGTAGCACAGCGGATCATGTTCAGCGGCATAGACCACCTGCCGATCCTACTTCTTGCGGGTTACTTGGTCCTTGATAAGCGCCCTGCGCTCATCCCCGCTCAGGCCGCGCTCACGGCTTTCCTTCAGAATGAAGCCCATACGTTGCGATAGCTTCAAGCCTTCAATCGCGCTGATTTTTTCGCCCCTGCCGCTGGTCAGGACAAACTGGCCATTTTGGGTCGGGCGGAGGCTTGAGGTACTCTTTTTCATATGACGACAATATCACGCTCGGCGACTCACCGGCAACTGCATGCCGCTATATGCTGCTTGTCGTCGCTGTCACACAGGATGCGATTTGGGTCCACGGCCGACTAGCGCCGCCGGTCAAACCGCGTTTGTCAGCCGCACGAATTCCTCGACGCTGAGCGTCTCCGCACGCCGGGTCGGATCGATGCCGGCGCGCGTCAGCAGTGCCTCGCCACCCAGGCTCTTCACGCTCTGCCGCAGCATTTTCCGGCGCTGGCCGAAAGCGGCTTCGGTGACGCGACCGAGTTTTTTCACGTCGGTTGACAAAGGGCTGGCGCGCGGCACCAGATGCACCACCGAGGACGTTACCTTGGGTGGCGGCGTGAACGCTTGCGGCGGCACGTCGAAGGCGATCCTCGCCTCGGTCCGCCAGCCCGCCAGCACGCCGAGCCGGCCATAAGCATCGCTGCCGGCACCGGCGACAATGCGCTCGGCCACCTCGCGCTGGAACATCAGCGTCATCGATTGATAGAAGGGTGGCCAGTCCGCCACGGTCAGCCAACGGATCAACAGCTCGGTGCCGATATTGTAGGGCAGGTTGGCGGCAATCCTCACCGGGCCGCCTTGTGACGCGGTCTTGGCAAGAGCGGCAAAATCCGTCTTCAGCGCATCGCCGCTGATCACCTCGAGCCGGCCCGGATAGTGGTTGGAGACCTCGGCCAAGGCCGCAAGGCAGCGTTCGTCGCGCTCGATGGCGACGACGCGGCGGGCACCGGCAGCGAGCAGCGCCCTGGTCAGCCCGCCGGGGCCGGGGCCGACCTCGATTACCGTACTGTCGCTAAGGTCCCCGGCGACGCGCGCGATCTTGCCGGTCAAATTGAGGTCGAGCAGGAAATTCTGGCCAAGCGCCTTCTTTGCCTGCAGTCCATGGCGCTCGATCACCTCGCGCAGCGGCGGCAGCCCGTCAATGCTCATGAATTTTGGGCTCATGATTTGGGCTCATGATTTGTGGCTCATGCAGCTGCGGGCTTTGCGCCGGTATCGGCCAGCCGGCGGGCCAGCTTTAGCGCCGCGATCAGGCTGTCGGGACGTGCGATGCCCTTGCCGGCGATGTCGAAGGCTGTGCCGTGATCGGGCGAGGTGCGGATGAACGGCAGGCCAAGCGTGACGTTGACGGCCTGGTCGAAGGCCAGCGCCTTGGCCGGGATCAACGCCTGGTCATGATACATGCAGACCGCCACGTCGTAGCCGGCGCGGGCGCGCGCATGAAACATCGTATCGGCCGGCAGCGGTCCGAAGGCATCGATGCCTTGCGCCCGCAACATGTCGACCGCAGGACGAATGATGTGCTCGTCCTCTGTCCCCATGGCGCCGCTTTCGCCGGCATGCGGATTGAGGCCGGCAAGCGCGAGCCTCGGCCTGGCGATGCCGAAACGGCGTGCAAGATCGCCGGCGGTGATGCGCGCGATGGCAACGATCAGCTCCGTCGTCAGCGTCTTCGGCACCTCGGCCAGCGCGATGTGGATGGTGACAGGAACGGTGCGCAATTCGGGGCCGGCGATCAGCATCACCGGCGTCACCGTGCCGCCGGTGTGGAGCGAGGCCAGATGCGCCAGATACTCGGTGTGGCCGGGAAAGCCGAAGCCGGCATCGTAGAGCGGCTTCTTCGCGATCGGACAGGTGACGACCGCGGCCGCGTGACCGGCAAGGCAGTCGGCGACGGCGCGATCGATGGCCTCGATGATGCCGGCGGCATTGGCCGGGTCGGGCCGGCCGGGATCGTCGGTGAAGTGGGCCGCCAGCGGCACCACGGGCAAGGCGTGTTGAAAGACACCAGCTGCTTGGGCCGGCACCGTCTCGGCGATTGCCACCGCCGCGCCGAGCCGGCGCGCCCGCGCGGCAATCAGCGCCGGATCGGCGAGAAGGTAGAAGGGCGCGGCACCGGAACCGCGGGCGCTCTGCCACGCGGCAATGGCGATTTCCGGACCGACGCCGGATGGATCGCCGACGCTCAGCGCCAGCGGAAGCTCTGTCTCACGCACGGCTGGGCCGGTTCAGCGCGTAACGATCTTGGCTTTCGCCTTCAGCTCTTCGACATATTTGGCCGAGAGCTCGTCGGCGTTCTTGTCGCCGCTGCCTTCGCTCTGGAACACCATCTGGGCCGCCTTGTCGTCGGAAACCTCTCGCGACGAGCAGATGCCGATGAATTCAATGCCGCGATCGGTCTCGCGCACGGCCGTGGCGCCGCCCAGCTTGGTGGCCTTGATCTGCTCGGCCCAGTCCGGCGGCAGTTGCGGCGCCAGCAATCGGGGGAGGTCGCGAACGGTGACGTCGATCAGGCCCTTGGCGAATTCACGCGTGGTGTTGCAGCCATTGAAGCGGGCGCGCATGGCTTCAGCCTCGCGCTTGCGTTTGGCGAGTGTGGCACTGCGCTCGGCCTTCGGCACCACGAAGATCACCTGCTGCAGCATGTACTCGGTGGCGCTTGGCTTGGCGCCGCCTTTTTCGAGCATGCGCTTGACCAGATCCTGTTCGCTCACCTCCCCGCCGCCGCCGCTGTAGCGTGCGCTCAGCGCCTGGTTCCACGCCATCTGGGAGCGGATGAATTCCTTGAAATGCTCCTTGGTCACGCCGGACTGCGCCATGACACCGTCGAGCTGCTTGAGCTGCATCTTGTTGCTCGAGGCAAAGCGCTGATAGGCAGCCTCTACCTGGGCGTCGGAGATGCGGATGCCGAGACGCCTGGCCTCCGCCATGCGCAGCGTCTGGTCGATCATTTCCTGACCCGCGTCACCCTTCTTGCGCTGCAGTTTCAGGAAGGCAGCCCGGTGCGCGATGTCGCCGGTGGTGATCGGCATGTTGTTGACGACATACTTGATTTCACTGGCGAAGGCCGGCGGTACCATCATGGTGACAGAGACCGAGGTCGCCGCCAACAGGAGCGCGAATCCTGCCGAAAACAGGTATTTCCTCATCGAAAGCATCCCAATTCTACCCGGTTTTGGCCGATTCCAGCCCGATATTGGCGAAATCCGTGCCCGCTTTATGCGGCAAAACGATGTCGTCAGCCGGCTCTACTGGATGGAGTCGATCGAGCTTTGGGACGAGCCGAAATCGCCGAGCGTGCGGAACGACAGGTTGAAGCCGACATTCTGCGACACTTCCTTGGTGTTGATGTCGCGTGATTCCGAGTACGTCATCAGGTAGGTGAAGCAGGAATCATTGTAGGCAAAGCCGACGCCGTCCTTGACCAGCACGCTTTGTTGCAGGTCGTAGGTGCCGGTGCCGAAGACGCGCCAGTTTTCGGCCAGGTGTGTCGAGGCGCCGAGCGTGACTTCGTGGCGGTCGGTGGTGAAACCATAGAGCGGCTGCGCCTGGATGAAGGCGTATTTGGCGCTCAGCGAAACCGGCAGCCCGGAATAGGCGGCCTTCACCTCGGCACGGCGAACTTCGAAGGTCTGCTCGTCGAAGCGGCCGCTGAGCGAACCGGAGAAGCCGCTCGGGCTGCTGAAGCCGACAAGGCCGACATAGTCGGAGGTCGAAGTCTCCAAGCCGGAATCGGCGCCCGCATTGACCAGATCCGGTGAATCGAACGAGTTGCGCCCGCCCAACTGGTAGGATTGGCCGAAGATCGCGTTGGTGCCCCAGCCATTGTCGTAGGCGCCGGAATAGCGGAACCCGACATTGGCGCGGCTGCCGCCTTCGACGCGGTCGTAGCCGGAGAACTTGTCGCGCTCGAACAGCGTCGTGGCGTCGAAGACGAAGCTCTGTGCATCCTCGTTGGGAACGGCGAGCCCGCCGACATACTGCTCATTCGGGCGCATGAAGACCTGCGCCATCGGCTCGACGATATGGCTGGAGCCGGTCATCGAGAACAGCACCGGCCAGCGCATTTCAAGTCCGGCGGTCGCCATGTACCGGGCGAAGGAAGACCGCATGTCGTCGGCGGCACCGACATTCGTTGCCATCTGGTTTACCGCAGTCAGCGAAGCCGAAGAAGCGTTGAGATAGTCGACGTCGCCCTGCAGAGCCAGAAGGGGCGTCAACTGCAATCCGCCGTCCGTGGTGAAGGTACGCTTCCATTCGGCTTCGGCGGTGAGGCGACCGGATTCGCCCTCGATGCCGCGCACGCGCTGGACGCCTGAGCCCGGCACATAGGGGGTAAAATAGGCCTGATCGAGATCGTCGCGGCGAATGACTCGTGCATTGACGTTGAACGACAGCTGGCCGCCGGCCACCGACATGTCGGGGATGTAGGCATAGTCGAGCGACGGCAACACCCAGGGCTGCTTGTCGCTGCGCGATGCGACGTTGCCGTCCGGTGTGTTCTCCTGAACCTGGAAGCGCATGGCGCGCACATCGAAATAATTGCGGTCGTTTAGGCCGGTCAGGTAGACCGACGATTGATGCACGGCGTCGTTGTAGCCTTCGATCGTATAGGTACGCGAAAAATTCTTGTCGGTCTGAAGCAGGATATCCCAGCCGAAGTCCCAGCGCGGATTGATGGCGAACTGGCCCTTGGTGCCCATCATGCCGCGGAACTTGTTCGGATCGCCTGCTGGCCCCGAATTGACATTGTAGCCGCCGGGGAAAGCCGCGAAATCACGGAAAGCGCCAGGGTCCTGCTGGTTGATTCCGGCAAGCTTCAGCGTGTACTGGCCATTGTTGAAGCGCTGGCGCCACTCGGCCTCGCCGAGGAAACCCTGCTTGGTGTAGCCGCTGCCGGTAATGGTGAGGTCGTAGGTCGGCGACAGGGCAAAATAGTAGGGGACTTTGACGCCGACGCCGAGACGGTTGTTGTAGCCGATGCTGGGGATCAGGAAGCCGCTTTTGCGCTTGACCGTAGGGTCGGCGATCTCGAACGCCGGCAGGTAAGCCAGCGGGAAACCGAAGAATTCGAAATTCGCATTCTCGAAGCGAACCGTTTTCTTTTCGCCGTTCCAGATGATCTTCCTGGCTTTGATCCGCCAGGTCGGCGCCTTGTCCGGCTTGTCTTCGCAAGGCTCGCAGGCCGTATAGACGCCGTTGTGGAACGTTGTCAGCACGCCGCCCATGCGCTCGGCGCTTTCGGCGGCGAAATAGGCTTTTTCGGGCGTTTCGACGCGCAGCGCATTAACGAAACCGTCAGCGAAATCGTCGGTAATATCGATATGCTGCGAGTTGATCTTGGTGCCGTCGCTGTTGACGATCTCCACATTGCCGCTGGCAACCAGCCGCTTGGTGTTTCGATCATAGACGACGCGCTGGGCGACGAGCTTGTTGCCGCCATAGTCGATCTGGACGCCGCCGATGGCGGTGACCGTCTGGTTGTCATTGTTATAGACGAGCGTGTCGGCCGCCAGCAGCATCTGGGAGCCGGAGGGAACCTTCGTTGCCACGTCGGTAACGTCCTGCGCCAGCGCAGGGGCCGTCAGCACGCCGCAGGCGAGCAGGCATGCCAAGGCGCTCGCCGAATAGAGGCGCGCCAAACCGGCCTGCCTATGGCTGCGCAAAGCCGCCTCCCTCACTAGCCGTCTTCCTTGTATAGCAGGAATGTCACCCCAAAGAACATAGCCACGACAACCGGAACCCATGCAGCCACGGCTGTGGGCACGAATCCCGCAACGCCGAATGCCTTGACCAATACCGAAACGACATAAAGCAGAAAGCCGGCGAGGACGCCACCCAGAATCATCGTTGCCGACTGCCCCATCCTCGCAAATCGCATTGAAACTGTTGCCGCAATCAGCGTCATGGCCACAAGCAGGAACGGTAACGCCACCAGCGAATCGAACTGCATGGCGAAGGCATTTGCCTTGAGGCCGAAGGAGCGGGCAACCTCAATCTTGCCGGGAAGGTCGTAAAACGGGATGGTTTCGGGGCGCGCCAGCCGTTCCTGCACGAATTCCGGCTTGAGGTTGGTCGGCAACTGGTCGGTCGTTTCGGAACGGATGTTGCCGTCCTTGAACACCTTGACGTCCTGCAATTCCCAGTAGCCGTCGCGCAGAAAGGCCCGCGCCGCGTCCTTGCGCTCGACGATATTGCCCTGCGGATCGAGGACGAAGAACACGGTGTCGGCCATTTCCAGGCCCTGGTTCAGGATGGCGCGGGCGCCGATGATGGTGTCGCCGGAGTTGGTTTTCTGGCGGATCCACGGCGTGGCATCGGCCGCCACCACGTTCGAATTGCCGGATCGCAGCTGGTTTTCCATCTGCTCCGACCATGAGAAGCCATGCGCGGCGATCGGATTGAGCACGCCGACCGACAATATGCCGAATAACAGCGCACCGATGCAGCAGGGCAACAGAAACTGCCAGGCCGACACTCCGGCCGAGCGCGCAATCACCAGCTCGTATTTTCGGTTGAGCGAGACCAGCGTCGCCATCGCCGAGAACAGGCCGACGAACGGCACCGTCTGCAGCATGATCATCGGCATCCTCAGCGCCGAGATCGCGACCGCCGTGCCGTAGGTGAAGCCCGGCAGGCCGGTGATGCGGCCGGACAGCTCGGTGAAGTCGATCAGGAACACCAGCGCCAGAAGGCCGATGAAGAACCAGATCGTGATCGACACGTAGCGAAAGAAGAAGTAGCGGCCCAGGGTCCAGCCCATCGTCAGGCTCCCTGGCCGGATGTGTAGCGCCGATTGAGGCGCAGCTTGAGCGCCGTCCAGCCATCGCTGACGCGGCCGGCGAAATTCGTCATCCAGTCGGCCCAGCTGCCGGGCAGTTCCATGCTTCGCGAGGTGACGATGAACCAGATGGCGACCGCCGAGGCGATGACCGGCACGCCATAGACCATATAGGCGTATTGCGGGATCTTGTCCGCCTTGCCGGCGGCAAAGAAGCCCAGCCAGCGCACGAACAGCGCAATGGCGATGGCTGTGATCAGCGGGTGGATGCGCGCCTCGCGGTGTGAGCGCGCATCGCCTGCCACGGCCAGCGCGATCAGCGCGAACACCAGCGAATAGGACCATTCGGAAAAGCGCTGGTCGAGCTCGGCCTTGTAGGCGCCGGGCCTGCGCTGGAAGATCTTGTCGTTCGGATCCGGGTTGAGCAGGTATTGCGTCGTTCGGTCCTTGGGCAGGAGCATGATATCGTTCGCCGCCGACATGAAGGCGGAAAGGTCGAAGGCGTAGGACGTGAAGCGGATGACCGACAGGTCGCCGGTCAGCGTCTTGCGATGAATGATGCCGTCATTCATCATCAGCACCTTCTCGTCACCCTTTTCGACGACGCTGCCGCTCTTGGCATAATAGATCAGATTGGCGCCTTCTTCGCGCGAATCGGCCACGAAGATGCCGCCGAGCCGGTTGTCCGGCAGCCGCTCGCCTATCTGCAGGAACAGCCCGTCGTCGATCTTGCGGAACGTGCCTTCCTGGATGATCAGCGACAAGAGATCGGCGCGCGAGGATGCTATCAGCTGGCGGTTCTTCTGCCTGGCATAGGGTTCGACGCCATTGTCGACCGCGAAGGAAAAGACGCTGGCCGCCAGCGCGATCAGCAGGACCGGCCGCACAATCGTCCAGCGCGAGGCGCCGGCGGCGTTGATGACGGCCAATTCCGAATCGGAGTTCATGACGCTGAGCGTCTGGGCCACCGCCACCACCAGGGCGAATGGCACCACGATCGGGATGATGGTGGGGATGATGAGGCCCGCGACCTCGAAAAAAGTCAGCGCCGATTGGCCACTGTCGGTGACCAGGTCGATGCGGGCAAGCACCTGCGTCGTCCAGACAATGGCCAGCGTCCAGATCAGCGCAGCGAGAAACACCGCCAGTGCGCGACGCATGATGTAGCGTTCAACGACCTTCATGTAAGGCTTTTCTCGATTTGCCGAACGGCATCATGCCCGCCGACAAGGTAGTCGTCCGGCTGCGGCTGTACAACTGGGTGCGTTTGGCCATTTCTTTCAGGCGGTTCGATCCGATTCTCCGTCCCACATCGCCCGTCCCGCAGGCCGGAGTGTCGGCGGCAATGGATAAGAAAGGGAGAACATCGATGGTTAACAACAGGTTGCGGCAGGAAAGCGGAGCCGTGCCGCGACGAATCGTTATCGATTCCGCTGCGCATATGAGCCCTGATTCCGGCAAAGTCTTGCCAAATCAAGGAAAACGACCAAATGTCGCGCATCTTCCCTGAGAATGCATTTTTCCTGAAAATCTGAGCCGTTTCCCGAAAGCAGGACCTGATGACTTTGAGACCATTGATCGCCTTCGCCAAATTTGCCGCACCCAAAAAGGGCAGCATCTTCGTGCTGGCGGCCGACGATGGTGGTCTTGGCGAACCGGCAAAGGCCTGCGACCCCTCAGGAACGCTGGCGCGGGCGTTTCCGGTGGCGGAGTTTTCCGGAAAATTCGCCGGTGTCGTCGAAGTGCTGGCGCCGCAGGGAACATCGCTCGACCGACTGGTGGCGGTCGGCGCCGGCAAGGTCGCCGGCCTCGATGACTTTGCCTGGCTGAAGCTTGGCGGCACCGTCGCCGCGTCCCTGCGCAAGGCAGCGGAGGTGGCCGTCATCCTCGATGTGCCGGGCGCAAAGATTGGCGGCAGGCAAGCGGCGAACCTTGCCGCCGGCATCATTCTGCGCAGCTACTCCTTCGACAAATACAAGACCAGGAAAGACAAGGACGATGCCGAGCCGAAGAAACCGGTCAAGGTGACCATCCACACCGCCGATCCTGCCGCGGCGAAAAAGGCCTTCGCCGACGAGGTTGCGGTCATCGACGGCGTGCTTCTGGCGCGCGACCTTGTCAACGAACCGGCCAATACGCTCGGCCCGATCGAATTCGCCGCCCGCGCCAAGGAACTGGAAGCGCTCGGCGTCGAGGTCGAGATCCTCACCGAGAAGGAAATGAAGAAGCTCGGCATGGGCTCGCTCCTCGGTGTCGCGCAAGGCTCGCCACGCGGCGCCCGGATGGCTGTCATGCAATGGAAGGGCGGCAAGGCCAAGGACGCACCGGTCGCCTTCGTCGGCAAGGGCGTCACCTTCGACACCGGCGGCAATTCGATGAAACCGGCCTCCGGCATGGAAGACATGAAGGGCGACATGGGCGGCGCCGCGGCCGTCATCGGGCTCATTCAGGCGCTAGCCGCGCGCAAGGCCAAGGCCAATGTCGTCGGCATCGTCGGGCTGGTGGAAAATGCCGTCGACGGCCATGCCCAGCGCCCCGGCGACATCGTCACCTCGATGTCGGGTCAGACCATCGAGGTGCTCAACACCGATGCCGAAGGACGCCTCGTTCTGGCCGACGCGCTGTGGTATTGCAACGACCGCTTCCAGCCGAAATTCATGGTCAATCTGGCGACGCTGACCGGCGCCATCATGGTCGCGCTCGGCCAGCATTATGCCGGCCTGTTCTCCAACAATGACGAACTTTCGGACAGGTTGACGGCGGCCGGCCAGGCGAGTCAGGAGCGGCTGTGGCGCATGCCGCTTGGGCCCGAATACGACAAGCTGATCGATTCCAAGAACGCCGACATGAAGAACATCGGCGGCCGCTATGGCGGCGCCATCATCGCCGCGCAGTTCCTGCAGCGCTTCGTCAAGGAAACGCCGTGGGCGCATCTCGACATCGCCGGCACCGCGATGGGCTCTCCGCCGAGCGAGATCAACCAGTCCTGGGGCTCGGGTTTCGGCGTCAGGCTGCTCGACCGGCTGGTGCGCGACAATTACGAGGGATAAGGCAGGGAATGGCCGATGTCCTGTTCTACCACCTGACCGAATCGACGCTGGAGGATGCGCTTCCCGGCCTGCTCGAGCGCAGCGTCGATCGCGGCTGGCGCGCCGTGGTGCAGACCGGGACCGAGGAGCGGCGCGATGCGCTCGACCTGCATCTGTGGACATTCAGGGACGATTCGTTCCTCGCGCACGCGACCGACCGTGAAGCCCATCCGGCCGAACAGCCAATCCTGCTCACCACGAGCGACGCCAACCCCAACCAGGCGCAGATACGCTTCCTCGTCGATGGCGCCGCACCCGCCGATCTCGCCGGCTACGAACGCGCCGTGTTCCTGTTCGACGGCCATGACGCGGCCCAGGTCGAAGGGGCGCGGACGCATTGGAAGGTGTTGAAAGAAGCGGGCCACGCTGTCACCTACTGGCAGCAGACGCCCGACCGTCGCTGGGAGCGCAAGGCGTAAGTCGCGTTATCGGTCGCTGATCGTAACCTTGTTTATCTTCGCGCCCTGCGGGAGATCTTTCACCTGCCGATGGATTTGGCCGGCGATATGCACCTTCACAACGAAAAACGTCGTTTCCATCTCTCGCAGACTCATTTCGCCGCCAAGCACCGGCGGCTTCTTGAAATCATAGCATTGGCCGGCTGCCGGAATCAGTCGGTTCTTTCGGGCGGCAACGACAAGGCCCGCCAGCAGCAACTCGTCGCGGCGCGCTTCATTCTGCAAGTCGGCCTGAAATTCCGCCCAATGACCCGCAATTCTGGTCAATTTCCCGTCGAGCATATCGAGATGACGAACCGACCCGTCGCCGGCACGGAAAAATATGTCGCCGAAAGCTGACACCGCAGCTGGTTCAAGGCCATCCAGTCCGATCCACTTCCAGCCGTCCAACGCTTCCGCGACTTCGTTCGCAGGTGGTTCGATAAAGAGGAACTGATAGTCATGGGGCCATTCGGCTCTGATCAAGCCCCCTGTATTGGCTCTGTTGGCCTCGGCTTTTCCTTCCTGTCTGGCGTCGGACGCGCCAAAAATTGAAGAAATAAAGCGGAAAAAAGATCTGGCCATAATCGCCCCCGTACGGGTCTTTATACTTGCGAGAGATTCTAGCCGCAATCCACTGAAGGCTCCATAGTTCCCACGCATTCGTCTTGATGATGGCCATCACATTGGATCCGTTTTATGGATTGACTGGATGCAGGCTCATTGGGCGGGCTGAGAATGCGGATCAGGATCATCGGAACCGGGCGGGCCGTGCCGGCTCGATGCGTGACGTCGCGCGCCCTCGATGCGCGGCTGGGGTTTGGCGATGGACATTTCGAGGCCGCGACCGGCGTCATCGAACGCTATGTCTGCGACGCCGAATCGCAGGTCGACCTTGCTTGTGCCGCAGCCCGTCTGGCGCTTGCCGATGCCGAACTTGAGGCAGGCAGTGTCGATCTGGTCATCGGCGGTTGCGGCGTGCCTTACCAGCCGTTGCCGTCGACGGCGCCGCTGGTCATGCAGCGCCTCGGCCTTGCCGATGGGTCGGCGGCCGCTTTCGACGTCAACAGCACCTGCCTGGGCTTCCTCACAGCCTTCGAGACCGCGTCGCGCCTGATCGAGGCCGGGCAATGCCGGACGGCGCTGGTGTTCTCGTCTGAAATCGCCTCGCGCGCGCTGCCGTGGCAGGACCAGCCGGAAATTGCGGCCCTCTTCGGCGATGGCGCGGCGGCCGCCGTGCTGCAACAGGCAGCCCCTGCCGAGGGTCGAGTCGCGGCCAACCTGATGCGCACCTACCCTTCCGCCTATGAGGCCTGCAGCATCGGCTCCGGCGGCACCCGGTTCGACTTTCATCGTGAGCCTGAGGAATTCGCCCGCCACAGCCTGTTCCACATGGAGGGTAAGGAACTGTTTCGCGTCACGTCACGCCATTTCAACGGCTTTGTAGCGGAGTTGCTCGATCGCGCCGGCTGGCGGCACGACGATGTCGACCTCGTCGTGCCGCATCAGGCGAGCCCTTTGGCGCTCGCCCACATGGCGCGCCAGACCGGCTTCGCCAGGGAAAAGCTCGTCGACATCGCGGCGCGCTACGGCAATCAGATCGCCGCTTCCATCCCGTTTGCGCTCGACGTCGCGCGCCGCGAACAACGCATTGTGCCCGGCGCCAAAGTGCTGTTCCTCGGCACCTCGGCCGGCGTGTCGTTCGGCGGCATGGCGCTGGAAGCATGACCGTGGGACGCGTCCTCGTCACCGGCGCCAGCGGCTTCCTCGGCGCGCATGTCATGGCGCGGCTGGCTGCACTGGGTACACCGGCGCTGGGTCTTGGCAGGGACGCCAAACGCTGCGCGGCGCTCGAAGCCGCTGGTCATCGGGTCGTTCGGCTCGATTTGTCTCAACCATTCGATGCAGCTGCCGCGCGCGCTCTCGACGGCGTCGATGCGATCATCCACTGCGCGGCACTTTCCGCGCCCTTCGGCAGGTTGGCGGATTTCCAGACGGCAAATGTCACAGCTACCCGCAACCTCAGCGATTTCGCGCGCGGGCAAGGCGTGCGCCGCTTCGTCCATATCTCCAGCCCGACGGTCTGTTTCGCCTATCGCGACCAGCTCGGAGTTTCCGAGAATGCGGCCTTGCCCCCTCCGGTCAATCACTATGCCCGCACCAAGCGGCAGGCTGAGGAGATCGTGCTGGCGGCGCCTGAGATCAGCCCGGTGGTGCTGCGGCCGCGCGGCCTCTACGGTCCCGGCGATCGCACGCTGCTGCCGCGTCTGCTGCAGGTGGCACGGCAGCGCCCGCTGCCGCTGTTTCGCGACGGCAAGGCGCGCATCGATCTCACTTATATAGAGGATGTCGTCGATGCGGTGCTTGCCGCGCTCTCCGCCGGCAGCGCTGCCGAGGGACAGATATTCAACATCTCCGGCGGCGAAGTGGTGCCGGTCCGCCGCATTGCCGAGGCGGCCTGCGCCCGCGCCGGCGTGCAGCCGCGCTGGCGCAGAATGCCGCTCTGGCCCGCCATGCTGGCGGCCGTGATAGCGGAGACGGTAGCGAATATATTGCCCGGCCGCCCGGAACCGCCGGTGACGCGCTACGGTCTTGGCCTGTTCGCCTATGCGCAGAGCCTCGATCTTTCCAAGTCAGGCCGCATCCTCGGCTGGGCGCCGAAAGTGTCGTTCGAGGAAGGGCTCGATCGCACATTCGGCAAGGCGACGGAAAGCAGGGAAGCTGCGTGAAGATCGTCTTCGCCAACAGCGCCTCTGTCGGCGCAGTCGAGCGCCTGATCCTGCGCGGCGGCAGCTGGGCGAAGGTCAGGCTACGTGTCCGCTACGGCCTGATCATGCATCCGCAGGCCGGCCCCGTACTGATCGATACCGGCTACACGCCGCATGTGACACAAGGCAGCGAGCGCAGCACGGCGCTGCGTTTTTACGGTGCGATCCTCCGGCCCCAGCTCAACGAAGCCGAGCAGCCGCTGGCGGTACTGGCGCGCTTCGGCCTCTCGCCGCAGGACGTGCGCACCGTCATTGTCACGCATTTCCATGCCGACCACATGTCGGGCCTGTCGCTGTTTCCCAACGCTCGGCTTATCGCCAATGACACCGCGTGGGCGCGGGCGAAGGCCAAGACGTCCCTGCAGAATCTGCGCCATGGCGTCTTCAAGGAACTGTTCCCGTCTGACTTCGAGGCCCGACTCGACGGGCTGTCGTCGAAGCGGCAGGTCGAGCCGCGTGGCGGCGTACCCGGCGGCGCCGATCTGTTCGGCGACGGCAGCGTCGTCGCCGTCGGTCTGCCCGGCCATGCCGATGGCCAGTTCGGCCTTTTGTTCCCAAATCAGGAGCGGCCGCTGCTCTATGCCGTCGACGCGCAATGGTTGATCGCGGCCCTTGTCGAAAACCGAACTCCCGGTCTGCCTGCAACCCTGCTGGCCGAGGATGCCGCCGCGATCGAGCCGACCAGCGTAATGTTGCGTCGGTTTCTGGCGACCGGCGGCGAGGTTGTTCTTTGTCATGATCCGGCCGTGACGGCCTACGATGTGGCCGGAGAGAGCGCGTGAACGGGCCGGCCGAAGCGATCCGCTCGTTTGCGCTGACGCAATGGGTTTCGCGCAAAAGCCGCGAGAGTTTCGAGCGCTGGCAGGCGCAAGCCTTGCGCCGCTTTCTCGACCGCGACCTGCCGCGCGCGCCGTTCTACGGCAAGGCGCCGCGTCATCTCGGCGATCTGCCGGTGACCGACAAGGCGACGGTGATGGGCAATTTCGAGCGCTTCAACATCCGCGGCGTCTCGGCCGCCGAGGCCTGGAAGGCGCAGGCCGGCGATGGCCGCATTGGTGAACTGACAGTCGGCGCAAGCACCGGCACGTCGGGCAATCGTGGCCTGTTCGTCATTTCCGAGGCGGAAAAATACCGCTGGCTGGGCACCATCCTGGCCAAAGCCGTGCCCGATCTGCTCTGGCGCCGGCAGCGCGTTGCGGTGATCCTGCCGCAAAACACCGGGCTCTACGATAGCGCGCGCAAATCGCGGCGTATCGACCTGCGCTTCTTCGATCTGACGCGCGGTCCGGAGAGCTGGCGCGGCGCTCTCGAAGATTTCGCGCCGACGGTGATCATCGCGCCACCGAAGATACTGCGGCACTTCGCGGCCGAGGGCTTTCGGCTCAAGCCGCAGCGTGTCTTCAGCGCCGCCGAAACGCTCGACCCGGTTGACCGGCCGGTCATCGAGGCATTCTTTGGTGGTCAGGTCGACCAGATCTACATGGCGACCGAAGGGCTGTTCGCCGTCACCTGCCGCCAGGGCGGGCTGCATCTGGCCGAGGATTCGGTGTTCTTCGAGTTCGAACCGGCCGGCGACGGCCTGGTCATGCCGCTGATCACCGCCTTTCGCCGCCGGACCCAGATCATGGCGCGCTACCGGATGAACGACTTGCTGCGGCTGTCCGAAAAGCCATGCCGCTGCGGCTCGCCGCTGCGCACGCTGGACGAGATCGTCGGCCGCATGGACGACGCTTTCCGGCTAGCCTCGCCGCACGGGCAGCTCCTCGTCACGCCCGACATACTACGCAATGCGGTGCTCAAGGCCGACCGGCGCATCGACGATTTCCGCCTGGTCCAGACCGCTGAAGATGCAATCGAACTCAGCCTCGCCCCCGGGCTTGCCGACGAAGCCGCCACCGCCGCCCATCAGTCCGTGCGCAATTTGCTGGCGGCGCGCCAGGCGACAGCTTCGGTCAGCCTTGTTCGCAGGGACCTGCCGTTGGAGACCGGCCGCAAACTGCGTCGGGTCGAATGCCACCTGGGAGCGGCATCATGAACCGGCTCGCTATGTTGCCACTCGATCAGACGAACCGGGTAGAAAACAACCCGCGTGAGGTCGAAGCCTTCGTTCAGCTTTTCAACGAGGTGCCGGTGCGCGACCTCGTGCGCAATCTGACAGTGGCTGTCGAAACCTTCGAGATCGCCGGCCGCTCCTTTCCGCTGACGCTGAACGACAGAAGCGAAGCGCCGAACTGCTACATCTGCTGCCCGTCCAGCGCCTATGTCGACTATGCCATCGACGAGACCCGCAATTTCGTCTCCTCGCCCTTGCTGCAAAAAACGATGCGGATGCTGATCGGCCTGTGCGCGCCGCTGGTCAGGATGAGCGGCCTTGACCATCAGGTTCAGGTCAACAACTGGCTCTATTCGACCAATCCGGTGCCGCTGCTCGATCGCAACGCGGTCGCGGCGATGCGCGACGATCTCACCGCGCGTTTTCCCGATCGCGCTGTTCTCATCCGCTCCCTGAACGAGATCGCCGATCCGTCGACAATCGCAGCGCTGAAGGCGGAGGGTTTTCGAATGCTGGCGGCGCGGCAGATCTACATCTTCGCAGGCGACGGTTCGGCCATGACCAACGACATGAAGCGCGACCGCAAGCGGCTGCGCACGACGCCGTTCGAGCGGGTCGGCAATGGCGACTTCACCGAGGCCGACTATGCGCGCGCCGAAGCGCTCTACCGGATGCTCTATCTCGACAAATACACGCCGCTCAACCCGCACTACACCGCCCGCTATATCGGCGAGACGCACCGTCGCGGCATCCTGCAACTGGCAGGCCTGCGTCGTCCCGGCGGTGAACTGGTCGCCGTCGCCGCTTTGTCTCAGAACGGCAGGACACTGACGCAGCCCATCGTCGGCTACGACACCGGCCTCCCGGTGAGCGAAGGCCTTTACCGCATGATGATGGCGCTGGCTCAGGATCATGCGATGGTGCACGGCCTGTTCTTCAACATGAGCGCCGGTGCCGCCGCCTTCAAACGCTTGCGCGGCGCCGTGGCAACGGAGGAGTACAACGCCGTCTATGCCGGCCATCTTCGGCGCCGCCAGCGCGCTGCAGTGCGTATCATGGAATCTGTGCTCGCGAAGATCGGCATCCCTCTGCTCAGGAGATTTGAACTTTGAGCGAAGCCCGGCAGCAAAAAGACAAAGACTATTGGCAGGCGGTAGTGCGGTCAGTCGATATCAAAGGCAAGCCGAAGCGCATCCTGTTCGATGGCACGCCGCTGGTGCTGTTCCGCTCGGCGCAGGGGATTGCAGCCCTCTTCGACCGCTGCGCTCACCGCCTGGTCGAACTCTCGACCGGCAAGGTCGTCGGTGGCGAGATCGAATGTCCCTATCATGGCTGGCGCTACAATGGGGAAGGGCGCTGCACCGCCATTCCCGGCCATGTCGGCGACGTCCCGCATTACCGTGTCCGCCGCTACAGCGCGATCGAGCGCGACGGCGTCGTCTTCGTCTCGGCAGGCACGCCTGAGGGCGAGCCCTATCTCCATTGCATGCAAGGCAAGGATGTCGTCGTGAAGCGGGTGCGAAGCTCGGCGCGATCGACGGTGCTCGACGCCGCCGAGAACATTCTCGACGCCACTCACACCCACTTCACCCACAAGGGTGTGCTGCGCGGCCTGACCGCAAAGCGCCATCTCGTGCGCGTCGAGGTGACCGGCGGCAAGGGCTGGGTCGAAAGCTGCTACACCGGCGAGGACCGCCAACAGGGGCTGGTCAGCCGGCTGCTGGAAGGCGAGCGCGCCAGGACCATCGGCCGCTACCGCCATCCCGGCATCGTCGAACTCGAATATTGGGGCAGGGGCGGCTTGGCGCTGGCGACCACTTTCCATTTGCGTCAGGCGGACGAACGGACCGTCGAAGGCGTCGGCTGGCTGATCGGCCCGCGACAGGGCCTGTTCGGCGAACTCAAGGCGCTTGCTTTCCGGCCGCTCTTTGCCTTTGCCCTGCAGCAGGATCGCCGTGTGCTGAAATCGGCCAGCGACAACGCCCGTATATCGCCGCAGGTTCAGCCGGCGATCGGCCCGCTGGATTTCCTGCGCCGCGACATAGCGGCGATCATCGACGGCAAGATGCCACCGGCGGCGGCAGAGCCGCGGGTGCACCAAATCGAGCTGTAATCTAAAGTTCACGGCACTTGATTCCAGTTATGCTGTAAATTATAGTTCACGGATGATCGAAGTTCGATCCACTGACGAATTCCGAAAATGGCTCAGAGGGCTCACGGACATTCGCGCCGTAAAGAAGATCACCCAACGGATTGTCCGCGTTCAGGCTGGGCTGTTGGGAGACGCCAAGTTCTTCGATGGCATAGGAGAATTGCGCGTAGATTACGGTCCGGGATACCGCGTGTACTTCGTCCGGCGCGGCAACACGGTCATTATCCTGCTCTGCGGCGGTGACAAAGGCTCGCAGGACAGGGACATCGGAAAAGCCAGGAAAATGGCAAAGGAAGTTTGATATGACCCTCAGAACCACACCATTCGACGCCGCCGAATATCTTGATGATGCTGAGTCTCAAGCCGAACTGCTCGCTGATGCGTTCGAGACCGGGGACGCGACTTATATTGCGCACGCCCTCGGCATTGTCGCGCGCGCCCGCGGCATGACAAGTATAGCGAAGGACGCCGGCGTGACCCGAGAGGCACTCTACAAGGCGCTGAGCGAAAAGGGCGATCCGCGCCTCAGTACATTGCTGGGCGTAACCAAGGCGCTTGGCCTGCAATTGTCCGCAAAGCCAGTTAATCCCGTTTAGGCAACCTTAGCAGGACTTACGCACTCAGCTGAAAACCGGAAGTTCCGTTTCAACTCGACTAGTCCTGCTCCGGCCCATTCCACTCGATATCGCGCGTCGACGCAGCCTGCAGGCTGATGCGCTGGCGCAGTGCTGTGCCGGCGATCTCGGCCAGTGTGCGCCACTGCGCCCGCTTCGGCGCGGGGTCGCCCGGCCAGTCGAGCAACTCGCTGGCATTGTGCATCGCCTGACGGAAGCGGCCGAGACCACCGGAGCGCAGTGCCGCCGGCATCCCGTAGATCCACATCGCAAGCCTCACCGTCTGCGGCGCCGTCACGTCGGGCTTCACCTCGGCGCCATCCTCCAGGACCGCGTCGGCGAAGCGCCGCGGATCGCGAAAGAAGTGCAGGCCGCTCACGGCGCGCGGATTGCACTCCAGTGGCAGCACCCTGCCGTTGTTCTCGCGCATCAGGTCGAAGGATATCTGGCCGGTCCAGCCGGCGCCGGCGACGAAGGTTTCGACGAAGCGCCGCGCCGCGATATCCTCGACCGGCTCGAAACAGATGCCGGCGCCCTTGCCGGCGCGATAGAGCGAACGGTAGAGCGCCAGCGCTTTGAGTTCACCCTCGATCGCCACCGCATAGGCGCTGATCTCTTCACCGGCGACGTAGCGCTGCGCCACCCAAGGAGCGGCGGGCGAGGGGCGGACGGCGTCGAGTTCGTCCGGCGATGGCCGCAGCAGTACGTCACGGGCAAAACGTGACCACACAGGTTTGAACACCAATTCGCGCGATTGGCCACGAACGCCGTCGAGATCGGCCTCGCTTTGCAGCAGTATCGTTTCCGGCACGTCGAGCCCAAGGCTCTGCGCCAGCCGGATGAAGGCATGCTTGTCGTGAACGCGGGCGAGCATCGCCATCTCGGGTGCGAAGAGGCGGGCCGGCATGGCGCGGTGCTGCCAGAGACGACCGAGATAAAAGACTTCCTCGCAGGTCGGGATAACGAGTTCGATGCCTTCCGCGCCGACAAGCGCTTCCACCGCCTTGGCATAGGCGTCGGCGGCAAAGCGCGGCGGCGGCAGGCGATGGTAGGCGGCGCAGGCCGTGCTCGCTGCGGCGATCGGCCGGGCCGGGCTGTCGGCCAGGATCACCCGGCAACCGGCGCCATGCAGCAGCCGCGCCAGGTGCAGCGCCACCGGCGCGCGGGCACCGGTGATCAGCACGGTGCTATTGGGCATGAGCCACCGGCATCGGTTGGAAAAGACGAGTCAATGCTTCTGCGGAAGGCTTCATTCGCCATAAGTGCCACATGGCTTGCGTGCCGCCAACGGACTCCACAAAGGTGGCTCCGCTGCGTCAGCCATCGCTTTTTGGCCTTCAGGGCGTTATTGGCAATCTGTCGAACACCCGGATCTCCTCAATGCGCTTTCTGTTTGTCCTGATACTGCTTGCCGGCGCCGCCATTGGCTTCGTGTATCCCTGGGCCATGAGCAATTTCTCCGGCCACGAGATCGGCACCTGGCGCGTCTACGACCAGGGACGGTTTAGGCCTGTGACGGTGACGCTGAAAGCTGGCGACGCGCCGGTCAGAGTGCTGGTCGACCTGAAGGCAAAGGCCGAGCGCATTGTCTCGCAGCAGCGCACCGTGCTGACGCTGACTGCCGCCACAGCCGGGCGCACGGTGCTTGCCTCGACGCTGCAATTCAACCACGCCGACAATCCGCGCCAGGTCAGCCCGCAACTGCCCGACAAGATCTTTCGCGACGAGGCCGGCGTGATCGAAACCGTCAGTCCCGGCGCCTATCTCTTCACCGCCGGCCCGGGCGACGCCGACGATATCCCGATACGCGCAGTGGATCTGATACTGCGCTCCGGCGCCGGTGAGATCGATCAACGCGCACGGCCGGTTGGCTATGGGCTGATGGCCGTCGGCCTGATCGGCTTCCTGCTTACTCTGGCTTTCGGCGGTCGCCGGCCGGAGAACCCGAACTCGAAGCCGCCACCGCCGCGTTGGGGCAGAGGCTCCTCGACATGAGCGCGGCATGAACTACCGTCACGCCTATCACGCCGGCAATTTCGCCGACGTCGTCAAGCATGTCGTGCTCAGCCTTCTGCTCGACTATCTGAAGCAGAAGGACAAGGCGTTCCGTGTCGTCGACACTCATGCCGGCATTGGCCGCTACGATCTTTCGTCGGCGGAAGCGCAAAAGACCGGCGAATGGCAAGGCGGCATCGGCCGCCTCATCGACGCCCCGATCGAAAAATCGGCGGCTGCGCTGCTTGCCCCCTATCTTGAAGCGGTGCGTTCGCTCAATCCCGATGGCGGGGTGAAGAAATATCCGGGCTCGCCATTGATCGCCAGGCACCTCATGCGAAAGCAGGACCGGTTGTCGGCGATCGAACTGCACGGCGCAGATGTCGCCAGGCTGAAGACGCTGTTTGCCGGCGATTTCCAGACAAGGGTGATCGAACTCGACGGCTGGCTGGCGCTTGGCGCGCATCTGCCGCCAAAGGAAAAGCGCGGCCTGGTGCTGATCGATCCGCCGTTCGAGGAAGCCGGCGAATTCGACCGCCTGGTCGACGGCATGCAGAAAGCGCACAGGCGCTGGCCGGGTGGCATCTACGCGCTGTGGTATCCGATCAAGGATCGCAAAGCGATCATCGCCTTCCGCAAGGCGCTCAAGCAATCCGGCGTCCCAAAATTGCTCGACATCGAGTTCGAGATCCGGCCGGCTTCGCGTGAACCAAGCCTCGACGGCAGCGGCATGGTGGTGGTCAACCCGCCCTTCACGCTGGAGCGCGAACTGCGCATCGTGCTGCCGGTCCTGCACAGATTGCTGGCGGTCGAAAAGCCGGCGCACTGGTCGCTGGAATGGCTGGCCGGGGAGTAGCGACGCTTCGCAGCGGGCGACGCCCGCGGCAAAGACACAAAGTCGCTAGAGGTTTTGACGGTGGCGCCATCCGCGAATGCTCAGCTGTGTTCAACGAACCGAAACCATGGAGATGCACATCTAATCGGCTCGGCGTTGACGCTAATCCCAGAATCAGATAGATAGATATCTAATTATTAGATTTCGAATCGAATGCCAAGATCGACAGAAGAGGAACTGGTCAACGCGATAGGCTTCGCGATGTCGCGCTGGCAGGATGCCGTCGAAACGTTCGATGGGACCGTCGCCGAAATCTATGTGCTGAGCGCTGCCGAGCGCCGCTGTCTCGGTGCGATCAATCACGGTCGGCGGGGCCGGCAAACCTCGTAGCGAGGGAGACAAATCTCACGCCGGCGGCGGTCACGACGTTGATCGACCGGCTGGAAAAGCGCGGCTTCGTCAGCCGTCAGCCGGATCCCGATGACAGGCGCAAGGTCATGGTCGCGGCGGGCAAGAAGACCGAGGAACTCGTCCGGCGCTGCTACCATCCGATCCTGGAGGCGGGCGCCGCATTGCTGGAGATTATTCGGCGGCCGAGATGCAGTTTTTGCTCGGCTTATCAAGAGGTCGAAGCGATGCAGAAGGCGCAGACCGAGAGGGTGCGCGGCAAAGCAAAACCGGTGCGTTGAGAGAAGGCATCGGAGGATGGTCCGGCGAAACGCCGGTCCGGTTTCAAGTGTGTACTGTCAAGGAGACCCTATGCCCCGCATGATCTTCGTCAACCTGCCCGTCGCCGACCTCGCTGCGTCGATGGCCTTCTACAAAGCTCTCGATTTCGACAACAACCCGCACTTCACCGACGACACCGCAGCCTGCATGGTGCTGAGCGAAACGATCAACGTCATGCTGCTCACCCATGCCAAATGGCGTCAGTTCACCGATCGCCCCATCCCACCGGCCACCTCGAGCGAGGTCATGCTTGCCGTGTCCTGCGACAGCCGCGCGGCGGTCGATGCGATGAATGAGGCGGCGGCTAAAAATGGCGGCGCCGCCGACATTAACGCCCAACAGGATTATGGCTTCATGTACAATCGCAGCCTGGCCGATCCTGACGGCCACGTCTGGGAAGCGATGTGGATGGACCCGGCCGCGATACCGCAGGGCGACGCCAAGCAAGGCTGAACCGGGTTTCGGCACCCCGCCGGCCATGGCAGGCCGCTTTTCCTAAATGGGCGAGGCGAGCTTTTTCAAAGGCTCAGGACGTGGTTTCGCAGCTTCGCACCGGAAAAACCGGTTGCGGAGCGGGAAACCATCGGCAGCGCGACCGCTTGACCGCGCGCCGCCGAATCCGCAAAGTGGGCGCAGTCGACCTTTGAGAGGCTGCCATGACTCGCTTTGCCAAATCCGCTCTTGCTGCCCTGATTTCGCTTTGCACGCCGCTGGCTGCACCCTTTGGCCAGCCAGCGCAGGCCGCCGATCTTTCCGTCTATTCCGACGAGGACAGCGGCGTTTGCGGCGAGGCCTGGGTGCTAAGCAAAATCTCCAGCCGCTTCTCCTACCAGGTGCATCACGTGCCGCATCTGCCGGATGTTTCGATCACCGATTTCCAACGCATCCACCAGCATCGCTATCTCCCGGCCAGCGAAGAATGGCCGATCGGCCGCCGCTATTGCGGCGCCACTGTCAGCCTTTCCGATGGCCGCGCCCGCACCATCTGGTACTTGATCGAGGAAGGCCAGGGTTTTGCCTCGATCGGCGACAATGTCGAATTCTGCGTCTCGGGCTTCGACCGCTGGATGGTCTACAACGGCCGCTGCCGCGTCCTGCGCTAAGGTCGGATAAGAACCGCCGTTGCACCTGCCATCTCCTGCAAGGGGGAGATCTGATGTCGCTCCGGTTTCGCCAATCTCCGAACTGCTGCCGCTGCCTCACATCGCCTTCCCACCAGATACGTAAGCGCAGATCAGCTCGACCAACTGCTTCTGCAGTTCCGGCGCGTCGAGCATGTCTCGCCGCGCGGCATTGTGGATGACGCCCTCGACCGCTGAGGACAGCACCCGGGCCACGGTCTCATTGTCCTTTCTGCGCCTGCGATATTGCGCCACCGCCGCCGTGTAGTGATCCAGATAGCGCGACTGGAACGAGGCATGGGCGGCGCGTGAGCCGCGATCGCCCGGCGCCTCGTCGAGCAGCACCTGATGCAGCGTCGGATGGATGCTGTGCGCATCGATCATGCCGCGCACCAGCTCCTGCGCGAATCGCTTGAGCGGCTTGTCGCCTTCTGCTGATTCGGCGATCACCGACAGCACCTGATCGAAATGTCGCCGGCGAATTGCTTCGACCAGCGACAGCTTGTCGGGAAAATATTGATAGAGCGAGCCGATGCTGACGCCGGCCGCATCGGCCACCTTGTTGGTGGTGAAGCCGGCCCAGCCGAGCGCGCTCAGAACATGAGCACCGGCTTCGATGAGCGCCTCGACCGTCGCTCTCGAACGCGCCTGGCGCGGCTGCTTGCGCATGCGTGAGCGCGGCTTTGCAATGCGAGTAGACATGTCTGCTCCAGCAGCCAAGAATATAGATAACATACTCACATTTTTTGCAAAGGATATAGACCATGGACGCGCTGGATTTGCTCCGCAACCTCTTCGTTTATCAAGCCTGGGCGAATGGTGAATTGCTGGAGAAGCTTGCGGGCCTCGACCAGCAGGAGCATATCGATCAGCGCCACACGGCGACCCGTCTCATCAACCACAACCTTGTCGTATCGAAGATATTCGCCGCGCATCTTTCCGGCACGCGTCATGGCTATGCGTCCGACAACACCGAGGACACACCGGCACTCGATGAATTGAGCGCTGATGTCGCTGCGATGGATCGTTGGTATCTCGACTATATCGAAGCCGTCTCGCCAAAGCTCATGTCAGAGTCTGTGCCTTTCACCTTCACCGACGGCGACAGGGCGATGATGTCACGCCAGGAAATGCTGACACATGTCGTCACGCATGGCGGCTATCACCGCGGCGAGATCGGGCGGATCCTGATGCAGATCGGAATTGCGCCGCCGTGGGATACGTTTGCCGTCCACCTCCACCACGCCGAGCCTTCGCGCCGGCTGCAGGTGCGCGAGCGGGTTGGCGCTTAGGGGCCTGCACCCCTTGGCTTCCAAGGGATCGCGGCTTCCTGGGAGGAGGATTCCCCGATCTTCGTTTCCCATTTCCGTTAGGCATCTCTTGCGCCGAAGCTGGCGATCCCCCTTCTCGTCTGGGAGACGTCCGACACACAACAGGCTGTCCTTCAAGTGCTGTCTTTCCTGGCTTTCATCCAACCACTTTCGATATACGAGTAAAAAGCTCGCGTCTAGTTTAGTGCTGTTCCTGCAACCGTTGGGATGAAGCAAGATCAGCCTCTGCTGTGCGATGATTGTTGCCATCTGATAGGCCGCCGATGACCGCGTGAGATCGACGGCGTTGCAAGAGAATGTGAGCTTGACGAGAAGATCGTGTGAGTCGCGATATCAGAGATTTCTCTCGCAATAGTTCGCTGCGAAGCGGGAAGATTCTTTGCCGATTTCTGTGCCGATCATTGCGATCATGCTCTCAGCGTAACCGAAACTTAATCTGCGAAATTCTATGTAATGCTTCGCTGGCTAGATACGCACGAGTCAGATATGCATTAGCTCGCCGGGTCACTCACGGCCATCGGCACAAACGCAAGGGGCATCGCATGGCAAAGATCACGATGAAGGCGCCGGCGGCGAAAGCGCCGGCAAAGAAAGCGGCACCGAAAGCTGCCGCGAAACCTGCAGCAGTAAAGAAGGCAGCACCGAAGGCAGCGGCAAAGCCGGCTGCCAAGGCAGCGGCAAAGCCGGCAGCTAAGGCAGTAGCAAAACCCGCCGCCAAGGCAGCAGCGAAACCCGCCGCCAAGAAGCCGGCCGCCAAGGCTGTGGCGAAGCCTGCTGCGAAGGCAGCAGCCAAGCCCGCCGCCAAGAAGCCGGCAGCCAAGGCAGCGGCAAAACCCGCCGCCAAGGCTCCGATGAAGGCCGCCGCCGCCAAGTCGACGGCAGCTGTGAAGAAGGCTGCACCGGCCAAGAAGCCAGCCGCCAAGAAGAAGTAACAGCGGACCATCTCAAAGCTCCCGGGAACTTTGCCGACTGGCAGATTCCCGGGAGCTTTTTTGTTGTGATTTAGGTCTCGTTTTGATCCACGTCGTTCTCTCGCAATCGACGCCAATTCTATGCGACATGCATTGGCGACTTCATTGTCGGCGGATTGGCCGCCTGGTTTTGCCCTTCTGGCAGTTGCCCCTCAGGGAAGATCGGCCAACACTAAGGCGGTCGCATCCGATGGGGTTCAGGCGACGCGCTCTAGACCTTTGTTTTACGCGCGTCGTTCTCAAGACCGGAACCGCATTTTTGAGCGACATGCACTGGCCGTCCGAAAACAGGAAACCGATCATGCCGAAGCTGCTCTACGCGTCCTCATCCCCCTACAGTTCCAAGGTGCGCATGGCAGCACTCCATGCCGGCATTGCCGTCGAGCTGGTGCCGGTCAAGACCGAGGACAAGCCTGCTGAACTGATGTCAGCCAATCCTCTCGGCAAGATTCCGGTGCTGGTGCTCGACGACGGCCGCTCGATCCATGACAGCCGCGCGATCACTCGGCATCTCAACCGCGCTTCGAAGAGCCTGTTGTTGCCGCGCAATGCCGACAAGCGCCTCGAGGCCGAAGTGCTGGAGGCGCTGGCCGACGGCATATGCGACTGCGCGCTGTCGATGGTCTATGAGCGGCGCACGCGTCCGGAGGAGATGGTCTATCAACCCTGGCTCGATCGCCAGTGGACCAAGATCACCGCCGCACTCGATTTCCTCAACGCCAATCCGCCGAAGCTGCCGAAGAAGATCACGCTTGGCCAGCTGGCGTTGCGTGCCTGCCTCGGCTACCTCTCTCTGCGCTTCGCCGGCAAATGGGAAAAGGGCCGCGGCCGCCTGACCCGCTGGGCAGCGCGTTTCGATGAGAAGTTTCCGGGGCTGAAGGTGGCTGTGCCGGCCTGACGGGCGAAACAAAAAAAGCCGGGCGCGAGGCCCGGCTTTCTTGTGTCGTGGCTTGAACGACAGTTAGAACTTCATACCGACGCCGAAGGTGACGCGGTTGTCGCTCTCTTTGACCTTGGTGCCGACACTGTCGAAGCTCTTGGAACCGAAGTCGGTGTAGCGGTACTCGACACGGCCGAACACATTGTCGGTGATCTTGATGTCGGTGCCGACGCCGGCCGTCCAACCGAGCATGGTGTTGCTGTCGCTGTCGCCGGGGACCGAGATCTTCTGGTTCTTCAGGGCGCCGCCGCCGGTGCCGTAGAGCAGGATTTCCGGGGTCACGGCGTAACCCAGACGGGCGCGCAGCGAGCCTTCGAAGCCGCCCTTGGAATTGACGCCGCCGCTGTCACCCTTGACGCCGTTGTAGCCGAGATCGGCTTCAGCACCGTACACGAAGTTTTCCTGCTGCCACTGGTAGCCGCCGAAAACGCCGCCGACAAAGCCCTTGGTCTTGATGTCGGGGCCGCCGTCCTGGACTTTGGCATGACCGCTGAAGCCGTAGCCGGCGCTGAGACCGGCATACGGGCCGGCCCAGGAAGCGACGGGGAGCTCGGCGATCGGGGCTGGCGCCGGGGGCTCTTCCGAGACGACATCGGCAGCAAAAGCGGTACCGCTGAGGGCGAAGAGCCCGAGCGCAACCGCGAGCGGCGCGAATTTGAGATTGGTTTGCATTGTTGTTTACTCCTTAAGCCACAAGACACGTAGGCTTGTTTGTCCTGAGCGCCATCAACCCGTCCGGGGGGTGAAACGGATCTGGCACTCAACGGTTCCGAATGTCGTGTCAAAATGCGGCGGCAGCGAACCTGAAAATGGGTCATTCCCCGGCACGAATGAGGCCGAAGCTTGACGTTGCATCTTCGCAACAGCGAAATGTCAGTACGCAGGCGATGCTGCACTGCACTCGGCTTGGTGCAACGGGTTCAGCGTCCTATATTGCGGTCCTGCCGACCCGAATCCGGGGCGGTGCCGGCGGCGAAAAAGCCGTTTCGCCACATTCCTGCCCCAGGTGGAAACGGCATTTAACCCCTGGACGCGTCACAATGTGCCGCTAGCCGAATTGAGGCGCAGATTGAGGATTGACAGATGATCGAAGCCGCCGGAACGGCGCTGGTGACGGGCGGGGCGAAGCGGATCGGCAAGGCGATCGTCGAGGATCTGGCCGCGCACGGTTTTGCCGTCGCCATCCACGCCAACCGCTCGACCGCCGAGGCCGACGCGCTGGCTGCGAGCATCAGGGACGGAGGCGGCCGCGCCGGCGTGGTAGCCGCCGATCTGACCGACATGGATGCGGTTGGCGATCTCGTCGGCCGCGCCGCGGCAGCGCTCGGCCCGGTCACGCTTCTTGTCAACAATGCGTCGCTGTTCGTCGACGATAGCGTCGAGGACTTCGACTGGGCGGCATGGGACCTTCACTTCGCCATCCATGTGAAGACGCCGGCGCTGTTGGCGCAAAACTTCGCCCGCGCCTTGCCGCTAGGGCAGGAGGGGCTGATCGTCAACATCATCGACCAGCGCGTCTGGCGGCCGACGCCGCGCTATTTCTCTTATGCGCTGTCGAAGTCGGCCTTGTGGACGCAGACCGAAATGCTGGCACAGGCGCTCGGTCCGCGCATCCGCGTCAACGCCATCGGTCCCGGTCCGACGCTGAAGAATACGCGCCAGGACGATGATGATTTCCAGAAGCAGGTCGATGGCCTGATTCTGGAGCGCGGCCCGCAATTGGCCGAATTCGGCGCCACCATCCGCTATCTCTGGGATGCGCGCTCGGTGACCGGCCAGATGATCGCGCTTGACGGCGGCCAGCATCTTGCATGGCAGACGCCGGATGTGACAGGCATGGTGGAATGAGTCCCGCAGACCAGAAACACAAGACGAGCGCCGGCGCCGCTGACGATATGCCGCCCGACATCGACCTTGAGGAGGAGGCGGTCGAGGAGATCGTCGAGCCCGAGGCCACCGGGCCCGATGTCGCCTTCACCGCGATAGACTGGGCGCCGCATGCCGGCGACGCCGACGGCATGGTCGGCGCCGAGGTCATCCAGACACTGGTCAAGCGGCTGCCCAATGCGCCCGGCGTCTACCGCATGATGAACGCCGCCGGCGACGTGCTTTATGTCGGCAAGGCGCGCAGCCTGAAGAAGCGGGTGACCAACTACGCGCAAGGCCGGTTCCACACCGCCCGCATCGGCCGCATGGTGCGCGAGACATCGACGATGGAGTTCGTCGTCACCCGCACCGAAATCGAAGCGCTGCTGCTCGAGGCCAATCTCATCAAGCGCTTGCGGCCGCGTTTCAATGTGCTGATGCGGGACGACAAGTCGTTCCCTTACATCCTGTTGACCGGCGATCACGTCTCGCCCGGCATCTACAAGCATCGCGGTGCGCGCTCGCGCAAGGGCGACTATTTCGGACCTTTTGCGTCGGCCGGCGCGGTCGGGCGCACCATCAATTCGCTACAGCGCGCGTTCCTGCTCAGGAGCTGCACCAACTCCTTTTACGAAAACCGCACCCGGCCGTGCCTGCTCTACCAGATCAAGCGCTGTGCCGGTCCCTGCACCGGCGAAATCTCGCATGGCGACTATGCCGAGCTGGTCAGCGAGGCGAAGGATTTTCTGTCCGGCCGCAGCCAGAAGGTGAAGACCGAAATCTCTGCCGCCATGCAGCAGGCCTCGCAGGAGCTCGATTTCGAGCGCGCCGCCATTTATCGCGACCGGTTGGCTGCACTGTCCCATGTGCAGAGCCATCAGGGCATCAACCCGGCCACGGTCGACGAGGCCGATGTCTTTGCCATCCATCAGGAGGGCGGCCAGGTCTGTATCCAGGTGTTTTTCTTCCGCACCGGCCAGAACTGGGGCAACCGCGCCTATTTCCCCAAGGCCGATCCGGCACTGGAGGGGGCGGAAGTGCTGGGCTCGTTCCTGGCGCAGTTCTATGACGACAAGCCGACGCCACGGAACATCCTTCTGTCGCGAGGCGTCCAGGATCAGGAACTGTTGGCCGAAGCGCTGTCCACCCGCGCCGGCCGTAAAGTGTCGATCTCGGTGCCGCAGCGCGGCGAGAAGAAGGATTTGACCGACAACGCGCTGCAGAATGCCCGCGAGGCGCTCGGCCGCCGCCTGGCCGAAACCTCCACGCAAGGCCGGCTGCTCGCCGGCTTTGCCGAGACCTTCGGCCTGCCGAAGCCGCCGGTGCGCATCGAGGTCTACGACAATTCGCACATTATGGGCACCAACGCCGTTGGGGCCATGGTCGTCGCGGGGCCGGAAGGGTTTGTGAAGAACCAGTACCGCAAATTCAACATCCGCTCGACCGAGATCACGCCCGGTGACGATTTCGGCATGATGCGCGAGGTGATGGAACGGCGCTTTTCGCGGCTGCTGAAGGAACATGGCGATGTCGTTCCCGACGACGCGGCAGCCGGTGGAGCAGGCGACGATATCGAAGAAGACATCTCCGGCAGCTTCCCGGCCTGGCCCGACGTCATCCTGATCGATGGCGGCCAGGGCCAGATGAGCGCGGTGCGCAAGATCCTCGCCGACCTCGGCATCGAGGATCGCGTGGCGGCCATCGGCATCGCCAAGGGCCAGGACCGCGATGCCGGCCGCGAGCGTTTCTTCGTCAGAGGCAGGGACTCGTTTTCGCTGCCCGTCCGCGATCCCGTGCTCTATTTCGTCCAGCGGCTGCGCGACGAGGTGCATCGCTTCGCCATCGGTTCGCACCGCGCGCGGCGCAAGAAGGAATTGGTCAAGAGCCCGCTCGACGAGATCGCCGGCATCGGTCCCGGCCGCAAGCGCGCGCTGCTGCTGGCCTTCGGCACTGCGAAGGCGGTCAGCCGCGCGGCAGTCGAGGATCTGGTCAAGGTCGACGGTATTTCAGAGCAGGTCGCCAAGCTCGTCTACAATCATTTCCATGAGAGCTGAGCGCCGGTGACGCCGCTGTCCCGATCAAATGGCAGCAGCCGTTCTTTTCTCGCAGGCCACTCGAATCCCGGCAATCGCGCGCTATTTTCGTCTGGCCAATCGAATCTCGCCTGTTGACCCCCTACATCCGGTTCTGATTTGAGTACGCAGGCAGAAAGAGTCCCTGAGATATGGCCAAGCGCGCGTTCAACCTGCCTAACATGCTTACCTATGCCCGCATCGTCGCGGTGCCGCTGGTGGTGCTGTGCTTTTTTCTCGAGGGGCATCTGAAATCGAGCGACTTCGCCCGCTGGTCGGCGTTGATCATCTTCCTGCTGGCTTCGATCACCGACTATCTCGACGGCTATCTGGCGCGCGCCTGGCAGCAGACGTCCAACATCGGCAAGATGCTGGATCCGATCGCCGATAAACTGCTGGTCGCCACCTGCCTGCTGCTGCTCGCCGCCGACACCGACCGCCATGCCGGCATCGCAGGCTGGTCGTTGTGGGCGGCAATCATCATCCTGTGCCGCGAAATCCTGGTTTCGGGGCTGCGCGAATATTTGGCGGCATTGAAAGTCTCGGTGCCGGTGACGCAGCTCGCCAAATGGAAGACCGCCATCCAGATGGTCGCCATCGCCTTCCTGCTGGCTGGGCCTGCCGGCGACAAGATCTTCCCGCTGACCACGCAGACCGGACTGGTGCTGCTGTGGATCGCAGCCCTCGTCACGCTCTACACCGGCTACGACTATTTCCGCGCCGGCCTCAAGCACATCATGGACGAGTGAGATGATCACCCGGCTCATTTATTTCGCCTGGGTGCGCGAACGGATCGGCAAGCCGGAAGAGGATGTCGAACTGCCCGCCGGTATCGAGACGGTGGCCGACCTCCTGCGCTGGCTGAAATCGCGTGGCGAGGAATATGAGCACGCGCTGCAATATCCTGATGTGATCCGCGTCGCCATCAACCAGGAACATGTCGAGCATCGCGAGAAGATAGCCGGCGCGCGCGAGATCGCGCTGTTTCCGCCGATGACCGGGGGCTGACACCATGTCCGGCGCGCCGACGGTGCGCATCCAGCGCGACGATTTCGACGTTGCCGCCGAGATCGCGAAACTGACCGAGGGTCGCGCCGACATCGGCGCCGTGGTGTCCTTCTCAGGACTTTGCCGCGACGAGCAGGGCCAGCTGTCGGCCCTGGAACTCGAGCACTATCCCGGCATGGCCGAGGCCGAAATCACCCGCATCGCCCGCGAGGCACTTCAGCGCTGGCCGCTGCAAGGGCTGACCGTCATCCATCGCCACGGCAAGATCGCACCGGGCGAAAACATCGTGCTGGTGGTGGCGGCGTCCTCGCACCGGCAGGCGGCGTTCGAAGCGGCCAATTTCCTGATGGATTTCCTGAAATCGCGTGCACCCTTCTGGAAGAAGGAGCACCGCGTGGACGGCACCGATGGCGGCTGGGTCGAGGCCAAGGACGCCGACGACCAGGCTGCGGCGCGCTGGAAGGCGCGGCCCGAATAAATCTCGGCAGCCATGTATTGACCGCATTCCCTTGGCCAAATCGCATCGGCAAAAAGGGAGCAAGGGCATGCTGGACAGGATCGCCGAATTCTTCGTCTTCGGTTTTGTGCCGCTGGTTATCGGCGTTCTGGCCGTTCCCGAGCCTTCCGTCGCCGCCGAGAAAACCCTGAAGGGCGAGGTGATGTATCGCGAGCGCATCGCGCTGCCGCCCAACGCCGTGCTGTCGGTTCAACTTGCCGATGTATCGCTGGCCGATGCGCCGGCCGCCATTGTCGGCGAGCGCAAGGTAGCGCCGGCCGGCCAGGTGCCGATCAAGTTCGAGATCAGCTTCGATCCAACGGTGATCCGGCCCAACATGACCTATGCGCTGCAGGCGCGCATCACCGCCGACGACAAGCTGCTGTTCGTCACGGACTCGCGCTATCAGGTCGATCCGCTCAGCGAGGCGCCGCAGGCCATTGTGCTGAAAATGGTGGCGTCGAGCGACAAGCCGACCTCGGCCTCGCTGTTCGGCCAGAGCTGGCTAGTCGAATATATCGACGGTATCGGCGTGATTTCGGAGCCGCAGGCGACGTTCCGGGTCAGCGAAGCCGGCAAGGCGGGCGGCAGCGGCCCGTGCAACGCCTATTTCGCCACCGCCAAGGTCGATGGCGAGACCATCGTCATCAGCGACATCGGCTCGACCTACAAGGCCTGCGCGCCGGAGATCATGGCCGAGGAAAAGGCGCTGTTCGAGGCGCTCGCCAAGGCGGCGTCATACCGTGTCGATGGCGGCAAGCTGATCATCGCCGACAAGGACGGCCACGATATCTTGCGCTTCAACGCAGCGAGCTAAGAATCAAGACTGCGGCGGCGGGGGCGCCGGCGTCAGGCCGAACCGGCGCATCAGGTCCATAAGCCTGGCGCGGTCGGGCGGGCCGCCGGTGCTGAAGATGGCGAAGGCCTCGCGAAAATAGTCCGGACCGATCGCCGCCGGCGTCACCACGCACAGCACCTTGGCGGTCTCGGCGGTGTCGTTGTCGAAGCGGTGGACCGCGCCGCGCGGTATGCACAGTGCTTGGCCGGGTCCGATATCGTGCCGTTGTCCGTCGACGGTCAGCGTCAGTACGCCTTCGATCCCGTACATCGTCTCCTCATAGTGATCGTGGCTGTGTGCCGGGGCGAGCAGGCGCTGCGAGCCGGCGACCGTCAGTTCGAAGGCGGCGATGCTGCCGTTCGACTGGTCGCCGGTCAGCAGGAAGCGCACGGCAAGGCCGCCATGGCTGATTGTCTCGTCGGCCGGATTGACGCTGATCTGGCTAGCTCTGTCTAGCATTTCATCCTCCCATGTGGTAAATTGAATTTACCGAAATGAGTAAACTCAATTTACCAGAGTGTCAATGCCATTATCCGCGGAAGAACCGCCAAAGAAGCCACCGCTGATCGGTGCACTGCTGCGCGTTCCGGCCATGGCCATTCACCGCAAGCTGATCAGGGATCTCAGGGCGTCGGGTTTCGAGGACCTCAGCCCGCCGCATATGGCGGTGATCCAATATCCCGGCCCGGATGGCCTTCGGCCGAGCGCGCTCGCCGAGCGCGCCGCGATGAGCAAGCAGGCCATGAATCAACTGCTGAAGACGCTGGAAGCGATGGGTTATATCACTCGCTCGGCGGCACCCGATGAGAGCGGCGGGACCGTCGTCCACTTCACCGACCGCGGGCGCGCCGCATACCAGAAGATGGCCGACATCCTGCTCGACGTCGAACGGGAATGGGCCGAGGAACTGGGCGAGAAGCGTTTCACGGAGCTGAAAACGCTGCTCGGCGACCTCTGGGATACGCCGCTCATCCGTTGAAAGCGGCATGAAGCCGAAGCCGGGACCTGACCAAAGAAAAAGGCCGGCGAAGTGCCGGCCTCTTGCATACATTGGTTCGCGTCGGCTCAGCCGACGATCTCGGTGTCCGAGAACCAGTACTTGATCTCTTCAGCAGCGGTTTCCGGCGCGTCGGAGCCGTGCACGGAATTCTCGCCGATCGACAGCGCGTGGACCTTGCGGATGGTGCCTTCGGCGGCGTTGGCGGGGTTGGTCGCGCCCATAACTTCGCGGTTCCTGGCAATGGCGTTTTCGCCTTCCAGAACTTGCACGATGGTCGGCGCCGACGACATGAATTCCACCAGTTCGCCGAAGAACGGACGATCCTTGTGGACGGCGTAAAAGCCTTCGGCCTCGCGGCGGCTCATCCACACGCGACGTGAGGCGACGACGCGCAGGCCGGCCTCTTCCAGCATCCTGGTGATGGCGCCGGTAAGATTGCGCCGGGTCGCGTCCGGCTTGATCATGGAAAAGGTGCGTTCGAGCGCCATGGGGTCGTCCTTGTCTTGAGATGGAAAGTCTTGAGATCGGAATGTGGAGTGGCGGGCTCTATACAAGCCGCCCGGCCCATTGCCAAGGGGACGCGCCCCGGCAGCGTTATTCGGCCGCGACCGCCCGCATGGCTGTTCGCAACGCTCTGGTCAAAGGCAAGGCTTGCGGGAAAATGGTGATTGCGCAGGCACGCACGGTTTCGAACGGAAATCAGCGGAACGGAAAGACATCGGACCATGTTTGACGGGACGCGCTGGCCCCACCTCCACCTCAGACCGGGCGACATAAAAGGGAGCCTTTGGATTATCGGCATCTTGGCTGCCGTGGGCCTTGTTCTGCTGCTCTTTTCGGGTCGCCGCACAGATACGAATTTCGGTTTCGGGCCTGGATGGCAGTGCACTCCGATGCCGAAGGGCGACCCGATCTGCGTCAAGCTCATCGCCAAGGAAGAGACGAAGTGATGGGCAGCTTTACCGCCTGATCACCACCGGCTGCCGCCGCCGCTCCCAGCCTTCGCGTTCCAGTGTCGGCAGATCATGCTCCTCGCTGGCATAGCCGAGGCAGAAATAGCCGATCAGCGTCCACTCAGGCGGGGTGTCCAGGATTGCGGCCATCTCGGCGGCGTCGAGGATCGACACCCAGCCCATGCCGATGCCTTCCGCCCGCGCCGCCAGCCACAGCGTGTGCACCGCCATGACGGCCGAATAGTCGATGGTTGCCGGCATCGTCATGCGGCCGAGCCCATGGCCCTGTTGCGTCGTGCGGTCGGCGAAAACCGCGAACTGGCAGGGCGCTTCATTGAGACCGGCGAGCTTCAGCCGGGCATAGAGAGCGGCGCGCTCGCCTGAAAAGCATTCAAGAGCTTCGGCATTGCACCGCTCGAAACAGTCTCTCACCGCGCCCCGCCGCTCGGCGCTCTCGACCACCACGAAGCGCCACGGCTGGCTGAGACCGACGGACGGCGCGATGCTGGCAAGCTCCAGCAGCCGCTCCAGCGTACCCTCGGGCAAAGCCGTCCGCTCGAAGCGCCGCACATCCCGGCGCCAGCGCAGCAGCGTGACCAGCCCGGCGCGAAAATCATCGGTGAAATCGGGGGGTGGTGGCATGGCGATCAGGAGACTTGTGTGGGCAGTAGGCAGTAGGCAGTAGGCAGTAGGCAGTAGGCAGTAGGCAGTAGGCAGTAGGCAGTAGGCAGTAGGCAGTAGGCAGTAGGCAGTACAGCCCTCAGACCCTATTGCCTACTGCCTATTCGCTAAGCTGCGGCCGCCGCCTCCTTCCAGCAAGGCGGGCTGAACGGACGGGTCGCGTCGTGTCCGGCGAGTTCATAGAACAGAATGGTCATTGGCGGCTGCGTCCTCGCGGTCTAATTAGGCGCCTGCGGCTGAAGCGGAACTCGTCGGCGGGAAAAAGATGAAACAGCATTTCATGATGTTCGCGGCATACAATCAATGGGCCAATGGCCGCATCTACGATGCCGTCGCCGCACTTGACGAAGAAGAGTTCAACCGCGATGTCGGCGCATTTTTCGGCTCGATGATGGGCACGCTCAACCATCTGCTGGCCACCGACCGCATCTGGATGAAACGCTTCACCGGCGAGGGCGACGCGCCGGTAAAACTCGACGCCATCCTGCACCGCGCATTGCCTGGCCTAAAGCTGGCGCGTGAGGCCGAGGACAGGCGGATCGTCGACTGGGTCGGCGGTTTGACCGAAAAGGCTTTGTCCGGCCGCTTCTCCTACATGACCGTTTCCGACATGCGC
The DNA here is from genome assembly GCF_040323125.1 of Mesorhizobium sp. M0062. NCBI lineage: Bacteria > Pseudomonadati > Pseudomonadota > Alphaproteobacteria > Hyphomicrobiales > Phyllobacteriaceae > Mesorhizobium > Mesorhizobium sp. M0062. Next base: position 89,992 of record NZ_JAMYUO010000011.1, on the reverse strand, counting down.
ACCGTCTCGCAGCGGCTGGCGCCGGCGCTGGGACACGTCTTCAACCACCAGACCCATCACCGCGGCCAGGCGCATACCATCCTGACCATTCTCGGCCGGCCTTCGGTGCAGCTCGACCTGGCGTTTTTCCAACGCACCGACGAAGGCCGCGCCTACGCCTGATCTCCTGACCGCGCTTCCCGTTTAAACGCACGGGAGCGTTAACCGGTGCATTTGCGCGGCCGTCGATGCCCGGCACCAGCTCTGGATCCAAGCCGGGTTTTGAGGACCCTGTCGGCACAACGCTGCCCGGTGACTGGGCCAGATGGCTGGGCTGTCAGTGGCCCGCCTTTTGTGGGCCTTCGGCTCCAGGCCGCCGCAGCCACAACCCGCTCCAACTCCGGTGGAATTTCTGTCGAGAGAATTAAACAGAGTTTAAATATTGAAGCAAAAACATATTTTTTTTTAGCAGACCAGTGCACGCCTTGAGAACTACAATCCTTATTCTTGGAAAAAATAAAGAAACTATAAGGAAGACTCGTGCGTAGCTGTGAGTGCATAAGCATATGTCTGCTTTGGTTTGCTGGCATGTTGCAATGCACAAAGCAGAACGGCAACAAGGAGAGTGTCATGGTTAATATCACTCAAAAAATCGCTAGAACACTGGCGGCGGGTGCAATTATCGTCATTTTTGCCGCTCCCGCGAATGCAGGCGGCGGAATTGGCGTCGGTGTCGGCGCATCTATCGGCGGTGCTGGCGGCATCAATGCCGGTGTTGGCGCTTCGATCGGCGGCAGCGGCGGGGTCAAGGCCGGTGCCGGCGCCTCGGTTGGCGGCAGCGGCGGTATCAAGGCGGGTGCTGGCGCAACGGTCGGCGGCAATAGCGGCGTTACTGCGGGCCTCGGCGCCTCAGTCGGCGGTAGCAGCGGCATCAAGGCCGGCGCTGGCGCGACGGTCGGCGGAGCCGGTGGCATCAAGGCCGGTGTTGGGGCCACGGTCGGCGGCAGCGGAGGTATCAATGCCGGTGTCGGCGTCAACGTCGGCAGCGGCATCAACGTCGGTGTCGGCGTCGGCATTGGCGGAACGCCGGGCACGCCCGGTACGCCCGGTACCCCCGGCACGCCAGGAACTCCTGGAACACCAGGCACCCCTGGGATACCCGGTGTCGTCGCCAGCATGTCGAACAGCCAGCTGACACGTATGAAGAAGCGCTGCGTCGATGTGCTCGCCAGCGAGGGCACCTACGACAGCGATCTGCGGCAGCTATGCCTTATGATCTCGCGTCGCTGAGACAGGTTTCGCCGGGAGTGTCGAGCCAGCCGTGAGGCTTTACGGCACTCTCCTACCGCATGGCCCAGACTTCCCGAGGGACATGCGCTGACGAGAAGCCTCCGGCCAGTCGGAAAGCCCGCCGCGCAAGTGGCGGGCTTTTTGTCGCCACTCACAAGGCAACCGATCGCGCCTTTCGACTGCCGGAGCGTTTTATCGTTTAACGGAAACGGTGAAACGCGCTATCCCTTTGTCTTGGTAATTCTCAGGGAAAGCGCCCACGCGCTTCTCCCGGGAAAGCTGCTCACACTTTCCTGGAATTGTTCTGGTTAACCACATTCGAATTGCAGGTAAGATTTTAGGGTTTCATTTGTGTTCCCGCTGCAAAATGGCGAACACAGTGGGAGAAATGGCATGCGGGTCGATCTTTCGCCCACGAGCTTGGGCAGGGTCATAGCAGTCACGGTTGTCGGCACGGCGATCTGTATCGCGGCGGCCTTCCTTGTCGATTCCTACAATTTTCCGTCGCTGTCGCCCGAAGCGTTGCGCTGGGCGCAGCTCACCGACTTGTTGCTGCCGCTCGTGCTGGGTGGATCGTTCTTCTCTTTCCTGATGTACAAGATGCGCCAGCTGGCGATCGCCCAGAAGAATCTGAGCATCGTCGCGGCGACCGACAGCCTGACCGCGGTGTTCAACCGCGGCGCGTTTTCGATGCTGGTAGAGGCCTATCTCGAACAGGCGCGCAGCCAGGCCGTCGTCGATGCCGGCGCCCTGCTGATCGTCGACGCCGATCATTTCAAGACCATCAACGATCGATTGGGCCACGATTGCGGCGATCAGGCGCTCAAGCTTATTGCGCAGACGATCAAGGCCCAGCTGCGCGGCGCCGACATCGTCGGACGCATCGGCGGCGAGGAGTTCGCCATCTTCCTGCCCGGCGCCGACCCGTCGCAGTCCTGGCTGGTTGCCGAGGGGATCCGGCGGCGCATCCGCGAGGTCGAGTTTGCCCCGGATGGGCGGCCCTGTCCGCTCTCGGTAAGCATAGGCGGCGTCGCCTTCAGCGGACCCACCACCTATGCCGACATGTTCCTGACGGCCGACCGGCACCTCTACAAGGCCAAGTCCAACGGCCGCGACCAGGTCAGTTTCGAAACGACCGGGCCGCGCGGCCTGCTGTCCGGTGATCCGACCTTGCATTGAGGGCTGGGACCGGTGCGCCGACAGCTCGGCGTAGCGCCTTAGGGCAATTCCAAGAAAAATGTGTGTTCCCAGGAAAGCGCTTAGCGCTTTCTTTCGGAATTGCGTCAGAACAAGAGATAGAGTGTTTCGCCGTTTCCCTAAACGATGAAACGCTCTAGCGGCTTGGGCGCGTTATCAACAACCTGTGCATAGAGATAAGCATTTACAGATCAGGCGAGGCGTCTACTATCTGAAGCGGGGGATGATTCAGAGAGAATTACCGAACGCTTATACCTTTTTGTCGATATTTTCGCTGTTGGGACTTGTTTTTGTGTTTTGGCCATCCATGCGCGTTATATTCGATATAGATGGTGAGCTCTCAGGTGGCAAATTTGGCTCTTATAGCTGAGGTGGTCACCGAGCGTGGGCGTGGTTGGAGGCAGGATGGTATTTTCGGCAAGTAATTTTCTTTTCTTCTTCCTGCCTATCGCACTTGCCATAGCTCTTTTTGCCAAGCCCTCTGCCTTTCGGCCAAGCCTGCTCGTTCTGAGCCTGGCATTCTACTACTGGTCGTCAGGGTCCTATGTAATCATACTCATCGCGGATGTAGTCTTCGCCTATTTCGGCGCGCTGGCTGTCGACCTTTGCAAAAGCGCGAGATTGAGAAATGCAGTTGTCGGGGCGGCAATCGTGCTGCTGGTCGGCATTCTCGTGTTCTTCAAATATCTCGATTTCATAGCGGTGAACCTTGACCTCACTTCAGGCAGCAATCTGTCGGCGACATTCGCCGGCATAATCCTCCCGATCGGCATATCCTTTTTTACCTTTCAGGCATTGTCTTACCTGATCGACGTCTACCGTCGTGAAATTCCTGCAGAGCGCAATGTCGTGCTCTTCAGTACGTACTTCACATTTTTTCCGCACCTGATTGCCGGCCCGATTGTGCGGTTCCGGGACGTCGTGGATGATTTTCGAGCGCCGAGAATATCTCTCGAGAACTTCTCCACTGGGGCCACCCGCTTCGCTCACGGCCTCATGAAAAAGGTGATCATAGCCGATGGTATTGCGCCGATCCCCGATGCCATTTTCGCCGCACCCCACGACACCATAGGTTTTGCCACGGCATGGCTGGCGGCCGCGACCTACGGCATCCAGTTGTATTTCGACTTCTCCGGCTATTCCGACATGGCCATCGGGCTTGCCCGCATGTTCGGCATCCGCTTTGCGGAAAATTTTGAGAGACCCTACGCCAGCCGTTCGATCACCGAATTCTGGCGACGCTGGCACATCTCGCTTTCAAGCTGGTTTCGCGACTATCTCTACATCCCGCTGGGGGGAAGCCGGCATGGCAGGATCGCGACCTATCGAAACCTGTTGATCGTCTTCGCGGTAACCGGCCTCTGGCATGGCGCCTCCTGGACGTTTTTCTGCTGGGGTATGTTCCACGGGCTTTTCATCCTGGTCGAGCGCGTGGCCACCGGCACCTGGCCGAAAGTGCTGGAGAAGGGGTGGCTGCGATATGCCTATTTCCTGCCGGTCGTGACGCTGAGCTGGCCGCTGTTCCGCGCGACGTCGCTTGAACAGGCAATGTCTTTGTGGAAGGCGATGGCTTCGCCCGTCGCCGCTGGTGCATTCAGCCTCGATGCGGCTGCGCCGATAGCCACGACCAGCCTGATCGCCCTTGTGGCCGGTGCGGCAATTTACGTTTTGCCCGGCCGGCTTTCGTTCGGCCAGTTGCTGACAAGCGAGACCAGAGGCGATAAGCTGTATGTCGCCGGCGCCTGCTACACGGTTGTTGCCCTGATGGTATGTCAGGTGTTGGCGCTGAGCGGTGGCTACACTCCGTTCCTGTATTTCCAATTCTGATGAAAACAGCCAAAAAAATATGCAGCGCAATAGTCACCGCAGCCTTCGTGGTCATCATCGCGTCGCCGCTGTTGGTGCTGGCTGTTCGCGGCGCCGTTGAACCTTATGGCCGAATACCGTTCACCGCATTTCCGCCGGTAGAAGCTCTGTCCACCAGTTCGAGCGGTGCGTTCGATCAACTGGCTTCAGCTCTTCTTGAACGCTCGCAACTGAAGAAAACGGCCATTACCGTTCGAAACACCGCCTTGCTGAGAATTGTGCGCCAGTATGACCATAACAATGTAGCCAGCGGAAAGGACGGCTGGCTGTTCTGGAAGGACGACTGGTTCGGGGGGGAATGTCAAAAGCAATATGATGTGGAAATGGCCGTGTCCCGCATTGGCGCCATGCTTGATGTCGCCAAGGCCTCGGGAATTGATATGTATTTTGCAATAGCGCCCGATAAATCCACACTTTATCCGGAATTTCTGGACCCTCATTTCAAAAAGATCTGGGGCTGCAAACAGCAAAGTGCCGAACTTTTGCGATCGGCGATTAGGGTCGAGGCGCCCCAGATCGTCGATCACCTTACCGCGCTGCGGAGCGAAAAGGGCAATCCCGCCGGCAACATTCTGTATGGCAAGGCGGACACCCACTGGACCAACTTTGGTGCGGCCATAGCCTTCCGCCAATTGCTCGCGGCGATGTTTCGGGACACCAGGGCGATGTCGCCACCTGCACTAACCGGAAAATTGGCCCAGCCTCCAGCCGATATGGAAACGACAATGCTGCTGGTTGGCAATGGCTACCCGGAAAGCGAGATCGACATTCCTGCGGAAAAAAAGGCACTGGCTTCAGTCGCAGAATTCGACCAGGCGAAGTCCACCCTCGTTTTGCACGATTCGTTCTACAATAAAGTAATCGGGTTGACGGACCCGTTCCGGCACGGCGCCGAATTGAATTTCGATGCCGATCCCCAAGAGATCACCAAAGCGGTGCAGGCCAGCGACCGCTTGGTGGTAAGCCGCGTCGAGCGAGCGGTCGTCAATTCTGTGTTGAACTTTCCTCTTTCTTGGCCGAACACGCTGGGCAAGGCCCTCGTCGCACGTGATGAACTGGCGGCCAGGGAATGCAGGGATTTTGCACCCGCATCCGGTTCGCCGAGGCTCCAAGCTATGGCTGCGGACGCAAACGGTTATCTCACCACCGCCCCCGATCCCCAAATGGTCGCCACCGTGCCCGTCTCTGGCGGCGTTGGAAAGATCCCCTGCATACGACTGCGGTTGACATTGAAAGTCCCCGATACATTCGAAATCTTTTTTTCACCCCACTCCGGCCAGGACGGAGCTTTTGTGGCTGGTCGCTCGATTCAAGTGCCGCTCGACGTTGGCGACCACACGATTGCGCTGGTTCTTCCCGACTATCTGGCTGGGCGTTCCATTCGTATCGACCCAGGCGATTCCGGCCAGCAAACGACCCTCAGGGATGTAGAGTTTGGCTGGCGCGCCGCTCATGATGAGGCGGCCAAATGAAGCCAGCAAACACTCGTGAAACAGAATAGCGGAAAGGGTGACATGGCAACCTTAGCTGTTGGAGAATTCGAAGCGACGGCGAAGCGATTTGCGGAGGCCTATGGGGTAAGCCCAGCGCTTCACTCCGAAGATCTGATGTTGGCGCATTTCCTGAAATTGAACGCCGAAACCGGTCTGCAATTCTACTTCAAGGGCGGCCTGGCTGACGCGGAACAACTGATGCGGACAATCGGGAGCCTCGGCGCCGATTCGAGCAATCCGAGGGTTCTCGAATTCGCCGCCGGCTATGGGCGGGTCACCCGCCATCTACGGAAATTATGCGACCTGACGGTCAGTGATATCCATCCTGAAGCGGTGGAGTTCGTGAGAAAACATTTCGGATGCCCGGCCTTCCTGTCGTCGAAAGATCCTGAGCACCTCGATATCCCCGGACAGTTCGATGTCATCGCCGTAATTTCGCTTTTTTCCCATCTTCCGGATCGCACTTTTGGCAGATGGCTTTCGGCGCTCTACTCGCTGCTGGCGCCAGGCGGTTATCTGATCTTCACGACCATCGGCGAATCCGCCCGCGCCATCAATCCGCATATCCCGACACCTGGCCCTGATGGCATCGCATTCGAGGCTGAATCGGAACAAATTGACCTTGACAAGCAGGATTACGGCAGTTCGACCGTTCATCCGCAATATGTCGGCTTTCAGATCGGCCGGCTGCCGGGATCGCGGTTGATATCCTACGAAGCCGGCGCATGGTGGAAATACCAGGACCAATACATCGTGCAAAAATCCGCCTAGAGGCAACGACGACTGGAAGTTGCTTTTGTCGCTCAATCCAAAAACAAAGACGAAGAGCCATGGCTGAATATCATTTTGTTGAGAACTATGAGCGCCACGTTGCCGATCTTCTGGCGAAATACCCGCTTGACGAGGCGATGAGCCTCGCTGTTGGAGGCAACTACGAAGGCATCGGCAAGATTGCCGCGGATGTTCTGGCCTATGCCGGCATTCGAGATGGAGATGCCGTGTTCGACTTTGGCTGTGGCAGCGGAAGAGTGGCTCACGCCCTGGCCAAGAGGGTTAATATCAGCCGCTATCTGGGAACCGATATCGTCCAATCCATGCTCGACTACGCGAAAACCAAAACACCCAAGCACTTCGAATATAGACTGCACCGGCAATTGAGCTTTCCGTGCGGCGATGGTGAATTTGACGTGGTGTACGCCTTCAGCGTTTTCACGCATCTATTGCAGACAGAATGCTATACGTATCTTTTGGAAGTATCCCGCGCGCTGAAGCCGGGTGGCACGGCGGTCATATCGTTTCTTGAACTGGCTGAGCCCACTCAATGGCCGGTCTTTGAAGGATCGCTGGGGGTGTACTACCTCAACACATTCATCGAGCGTAACCAGTGGGAAGTGTGGGCCGGACACGCCAACCTGTCGATCAAGGAGTTCGTCGATGGCCCGAAAGCGCCATGGGGTGGAGCTTCTCTTGGGCAATCGGTCATGATCATGAAAAAACCTTGACGGGCCGGTCGCGCCCTAACAAGATTTTGTTCTTCAAACCCTTACTACCCGCGGGCCGAGCCCGCGGCTAGGCGACGCGCTTTAAACGCCGGCGCCCGAATGCTGTGCGTCCCTTTTCGAGGCGAATGGATCGCGACGGGAAGGATCGGCGCATCAGACAGAAAGTCGACGATCTTTTTCATCGTCGCCTGGGAGAAGGCGTCGTTCCAGTCGGTCGGCCAATCGAAGCGCGAGCCTTGCAGCCGCTTATCGTATTGATCGACGCGCGAGATGGCGTCCTTGAGCCCGGCGACAACGCCCTCCAGCGTCGGCTCCACAGCGATCAGGTTGGTCGAGATATCCCGCAGGCTCTTAGCCGTCTTGTTCTCGAACGTGTTGGTCACGGTCCACATACCGGCCGAAGCCATTTCCAGCGGCACCAGGCTGGGATGCGGCGTCAGCATCAGCGAGAGGCCGACATCATGGTGCGGTAGCCGTTCGGTATAGGTCTGCAAATCGGTCTTCGGCAGCATCTCCATGACCACATTTTTCGCCAGCCTGATCTTGCTGGCGCCGCCGATCGAGCCCATCCCGTAGCACTTCCACTTGTCTGCGTCGAAACCCGGGGAACGGGCCAGCTCGGCAAGCGCCATTATGCCGAGTTCGAACATATTGCGCGCGGCATGTGCTTCCGGGCGGGCGTAGAAAAGAATCCGCCGCTCGCGATCGCGCATGTCGTCTATCGACGGTTTGAATTTTTGGATGGCGTTGCGGAACACAGCGTGGTTTTCCTTCGCACCCGGTTGCGAGAACACGCCGATCTTGTTCAGCTTGAAAAAGTCGCGCAGCAAGGGTGTCGAGAAAAGCTGGAACTGCGGGAAGCGGTAGGATTGCTGGAACAGTGCGGCAATCGTGTTCATGGGTAGGAAATAGGGTTCATATTCCTGGACCATGAACATGAAACGGTCCTGTCCCAGTTTCCGGCTGGCGTGGTGCGCGACATGGGCCGCCCAGCCATTGGTGGCAATGAAGCGATCATTGGGATTAACGAACAATTCGTCATCGCGATCATACCGATGTTCGATTTCGATCTCGTCAAACAATTGTTCGACGCCGGGATAACCTTTGATGCGCTCGCGAGCGAGCGCCATGTCCAGTTCCGTATGTTCCAACGTCACGATCCGGACGAGAAAACCTTCCCGACGCAGGCGCAGCGCCAGGCTGAACATGCCGATATAGCCTCCGAAAATATATTTGAAATCGATCGTTGCCAGGAGGATGTTGACGCGCTTTGGCTCGCGCTTCGACACCCGCAGCGTCAACGGCTGGATATTGTGAATAATCCAGCTGGCATTTGTATCCGCGACGCTCGGTATCCCTCCGGAGGCCGCAGCTTTTGGCAGAGCGTCGGATCCCGTGGCGATCTTGCGGACATACTGCAAATATTTGGCTTTCTTCAACCGATAGGCAAGATTTCTTGCCCTGACACCTAAGGCCGCGTTCATCATCTGTCCTTCGACGTTCAATGTCGAACGGCGCCGTAGCGCGGCTGAAAACCTCAGAAGGATCACTTCGGCCAAGCTGGTGGTCAGGCGCGACATGCGGTTGACTATCTTGCCCAGCCTTCCCGGCATCCCGGGGTTTCGCAACCGAAGCGTCTCGGCGAATATGGCCTTTTCCAGCGTCCCCACAAAATCTCTGCGTGCCTGGTGCAGCAAAGCTCGACCTGCCTCAACCAAGGCACGCTTGTTTCCGACGCCTTTCAGGAGAAACCCTATTGAATGGGAAACGCCGGCGTAGGGCACGACGACTTGCCCCACCACGTTGGCTCCATGCTGATGATAATCGTACAGAGGCTCGTGGGTGTAGGAAATCCCGCCCGCAACCTGGGCAGTAAGTGCAATCCACTGATCGTGGTAGGCATCCACCAGCCTTTGCGGAAACGGCAGTATCCGGTCGAGAATGTCGCTGCGAAATAGGCTGGCGGCGCCACTCACGCTATTGCCGAGGAATAGCGAAAGAAAATCCGTATATTCGTTTTTGCGATGGCTCCAATACGTGTCGGAGACGACCTCATCGGCGGCCACGATACGACAGTCGCTGAATGCGAGTTTCTTGTTCTCCGGCAAAGCCTGGACGAGCTTGGTTAGTTTGTCCGCACGCCAACGATCATCCTGATCTGCCAGCGCGACGAACTCTGCACCGACCGGTACCAGCGAAAGGCAATCTTCGAAATTCTTGTAGAAACCCTTCCGTTCCCTGTTTCTAACGTAAATAAATCGTTTATCATTCTCTACCAAATCAAGAATATCGCGACGGGAAGAGGAATTTGAGCTGTCATCAGTGATGATGCAGATCCAGTTCTTGTGGTCTTGACCGATGATTGACGCGATCTGTTGCTCCAGAAGTTCCTGTGGCGGATTGTATGCCGCCATGCAGATGGCAATCTTGGGACCAGTGGCCGGCCATTTCACCTTCACCGGTCGCCGGTTGGTCCCAGGTTGGAGCCTGAAGGCGGCAAGAGACTGCTCGATCATGTCTCCGGATTTAAGCTCGGCAAGAAGTCGCAGTTCGCGGGTCTCCGGTTCCGCAATCTCCTCGATCGGCAATATGGTGGTGAATTCGGAGAACAGGCTGCCGCCAGTTGAATCCTGCGCGGGATAGAAGCAGTGCACGACATCGGGCCGAGCCCAGGAATGGTTCTTGATTTCATGCTGCCTGGTTCCGTCCAGGACATAGAGCCGTCTGATCGCGTTGCCGGGACAGAAAGCCCAGCCCTGCAGGTACAGCGCAAGCCCCTTGCCGACGTGAAATGAGCGGCTCGAAGGAACGTCGAGTGCGCACATAAGCTTGGGAAGCTGGCTTGCTTTCTCTTTTGTGAGCGTTTCGTCAATCAGCGCTTTGGAAGATGGTGCATTGACCTTCTCGACGGCGGGATTTTTGCGGAAGTCAAAAAACTGCTGGATACCGAATTGTCCAACCGTCGCGAACAGAGCGCCAATGTTGGGTTTATTCCACCGGTGACTCGGCCTGTTCGACAATACATCTCGTGTATTCACCAAGATTTCACCCATCTGTATGCCGTTATTATTTCTTAACTTAGCCCCGTGACATGCTTTTTGCAAAAAATAGCGCATCACTTCCCACTCTGCCAAGTAGGTTAGCCGTCAGAGCTTCATTCCACAATATGCATTCAAAGTTATCGGCATGTTTTGTTTCCTACTTTTAGTAGAACCGCGATATCATCTTAGAAATATAAGAATCTTACAGATATCGTGTCATGCTTATAGAAAAATCATATTTTACGATTGCAGGGCGAGATGTCGAATCTGCTCATTAATTCCAATTCATCACGAAATTTCGCCTGCTAACCTAAAAATATCGTTTTTTGCGGAAGTAGCCGTGCGGAGCAGCTAAGTGCCACGGCACCTTGCTTTGCCGGTCGGCCGGCCCGAATGCCAGGAACAGTTCGTGGCTCTCGCACTGTCTAAACTCGCGGAAACAGTTAGCTTCCGGGCTTTTGACATCAGCCTGTGGAGCGATGAAAGGAGTGAATCGACAATCTTAAGAGAGATGATAGGTTAATCAAGAAATGCCCGCAATATGCCAAAGAAAATATCGTTTTTTCTGGGTGAGATATGAATCTTCGCTCGAAATCACTTTCAATACAAGCGTTAAGAGGGATCGCTGCAACTTTAGTTGTTTTTTTGCATATTTGTACGGTCTCATCATTTGGCAAGAACCAATGGGGAGCTACGGCCTACAACTTTTTCTTGCATTTCGGAGCGTTCGGGGTCGACATTTTTTTCGTCGTCAGTGGCGTAATCATCGCAGGTCTCCTGCAGCAGCAGAACGCGGGTCACCCTTTTTATTCCCTGCAATTCCTTATGCGGCGCTTTGTCAGGATCTATCCGATCTATTGGCTTTCCCTCGGCGCGACAATCGTCGTGCTGCTCAGCAGCGGGGGTCTCTATCCCGTCGATTTTTCACAATTGACGCCGAAAACCCTCGGCTTGGTGACGACGAATTTTCTGCATCCGGTCAGTTGGACGCTTTGCTTCGAAATTCAATTTTACCTTGTCGCGGGTTTGGCCATGCTGTTCGGTCGAAGGTCGGGAGCGGTGATCGCTGTCTGGGGCGTAGCCCATATTGTGGCTGTGACTGCAGCAGAGCGCGGCTGGGGTCATGGATTGTATTTTGCCGCCCCTATCACAGTGGAGTTCCTGCCGGGATTGCTGATCGGTTATGTCGCGAGCCGCCGATCGCTGCCATTTCCGAGAGTCTGCATAGTTCTGGGCTGTGTCATTGTGGCTGTAGCCGGTTATTACGCTGGGCCGATGCTCGGGACCACGACCGGCCTGCTTCGCCTCGCCATCTATGGAACGGCTGCGTCGCTGATCGTATGGGGCGCGCTGTCATTGGAGGGCGCCGGCTCGCGCCCAGCCAAGTGGGTCACATTTCTGGGCGATATTCCATACTCGACCTATATGTGGCATTGGCCGACCATGATCGCAGTGTCGCTGTTGTTCGGTGCCTGGTTGAGCCATTCAGCGGGTGTCCTCTCCTACATCGTTACCACAGGCGTTTGTGTCCTGATGGTAAGCTGGGCAAGCTATCGATGGATCGAGCGCCCGTCCACGCGGTGGGCAGGCGGGCTGTTCAAAAGGCCGCCGCGATCCGGGCAGATGGCGGCAAGCTCTCCAGTCGCCGCAGTGCCGCTGCCTGCGCTGTCGGAACGGTTGGCGATTCGCCAAACCTGAGACTTGGTTTGGCCAGGCATGCGGCCCCTGCCGGCAAATGGCAGCAATCCGTGGCCAGCCGCGATTCGTTCATCCCTTGGCATTAATCTCTGGCGAGCCGATCTTCGGCCGCAACGGCCTTTGAAATGGCTGCTGGCGTCACCGCGATTTCATCACTGGCATCGTGCCAATGAGCGCGAAGCCTGGGACAAGAATTTCGCCGGGCAGCTGCCTTTGCTCGACATGCTGGGAGGCACATTGTTCATGCCCGAGGATGCCGCAGAAATACGGCACCGATGACCCGGTTCCCTCGCTCTATCATCGGCAGCTTGCCTATCCCTTTGTTGGCGATCAACTCTTTGTCGGCAACACCGAACAGACCGCCCCGTCGGCAAGGCTGGCACAGGCCTCGCCGACGTCTGCCGGCAAGTCCGAGTGATCTTTTTGCTGGGCAGGCCCGGTCCCGGCCGTCTCAGACGGCGTAGCCGCCATAACCGTGTGCGACCGGCTTGACCGAGACGGCCGGCTGGACCGCGGGCCAGAGGATGCCTGCCGTGACTGCAAAGGTGATCAGGGCATCGCGTGCGGCCTCAGTCGAGATTTCGCCGGCGCGCGCCGCCTCGCAGGCCCTCACGGCCGCGCCATAGCTCAGGCGCCGGCGTGATGGCGGAAATTCGGTCAGGAAATCATGCATGTCGAACAGCGAGGCGAGCATGCGTTTGTGGCCGGCGCCAACGCTAACGGCAACCGGGGTGAAGAACATCGCGTCGTGCATTCTGGCCTCTCTGGATGGGCGGAAGGGCGACGGTCGCCGCTCTCCGATCGCGGGTTGGACGCCAGAAAACGCGGCCGGCGGCCCGAGGTTCCCTGAGAGATGCCATGACAGGACGATTTGCTTCTTGAGGTCGCTCCCCGGCCGGCATCCGCGTTGCGGCGGCTTCTATTTCCACATGCCGCGCATGCGGGCGCCGAGGTCGACGCGGACTTCAGGTCTGTGGCGCGGATCGTCCTTTGCGTGGACGCTCGCCCAAGAGGTCTGCTCGAAAGCGCCGAGGATCGAGGCCGGGATGAAACGGGTTCGCGAGGCGTAGACGTGGCGGTCGCCGCGCGCTGCCTGGCCGTGGGTGAAGAAGCGCTGCGGCGTCACCAGATGCAGGCCGTCCTTGGCCCGCGTCATAGCGACGTAAAGCAGCCGGCGCTCCTCCTCGATGTCTTCCTTGGTGCCGACGCCGAGATCGGCCGGGATGCAGCCATCGACGGTGTTGAGCACGAAGACGTTCTTCCATTCCTGGCCCTTGGCCGAATGAATGGTCGACAGGATCAGATAGTCCTCGTCGCGGTGCGGCGGCCCGGCCTGGTCGCTGGTCGCATCCGGTGGATCCAGCGTCAGCTCGGTCAGGAAGCGCTCGCGCGAAGCATAGCCTGAACCGATCTGCTCGAGCTGCATGAGGTCGGCCCGCCGCGTCGTCGCATCCTCGTGCATGCGCTCGAGATGCGGCTCGTACCACAGCCTGACCTGTTCGAGATCGGCCGGCCATTTCCCCGACCGGGCGCGCAGGCCGGAATAAAGCGCAACGAAGGCTGGCCAGTCCTCAGCCGCGCGTTGCGGCGGCCGGTAGCGGGCCAGCCCCATTTCCTCATCGAGCGATGTCGCCATGGTCTCGACGATGGTGCTCGCCGCCGAAGGGCCGATGCCGGGCAGGAGCTGCAGCACGCGGAAGCCGGCGACGCGGTCGCGCGGGTTCTCGGCAAAACGCAGCACCGAAAGCACATCCTTGACATGGGCGGCGTCGAGGAATTTCAGCCCGCCGAACTTGACGAAGGGGATGTTGCGGCGCGTCAATTCGATCTCCAGCGGGCCGCTGTGGTGCGAGGCGCGAAACAGCACCGCCTGCGATTTCAGCACCGTGCCGGCCTCGCGCTCGGCAAGGATGGCCTGGCAGACATAGTTCGCCTGCTCCGCCTCGTCGCGCACGCTGACCAGTTTCGGCCTTTGCGAGGATTTGCGCTCCGACCAGAGCTTCTTGGTGAAGCGCTCCGATGCCTCCGAGATGACCGCATTGGCTGCCGCCAAAATGGTCTCGGTCGAGCGGTAGTTGCGCTCCAGCATGATGACATCGGCGGCTCGCGCGAATTGTTGCGGGAAATCGAGGATGTTGCGCACGTCCGCGGCGCGAAACGAATAGATCGACTGCGCGTCGTCGCCCACCACCGTCAGTCCGGCGCCGTCCGGCTTCAGCGCCGAAAGGATCGAGGCCTGCAGCCGGTTGGTGTCCTGGTATTCGTCGACCAGCACATAGTCGAAACGCGAGCCGAGATGCGCCGCGATCTCCGGCTCGGCGGCCATCTGCGCCCAGTAGAGCAGGAGGTCGTCGTAATCGAGCACGTTCTGCGCCTGCTTGGCTTCGACATATCGGGCGAACAGCGCCTTCAGTTGTTCGGTCCAGCCGGCACACCAGGGAAAGGCCGAACCCAGCACCTCGCCGAGCGGCGCTTGCGCGTTTACTGCGCGCGAATAAATCGCCAGGCAGGTGCCCTTGGTCGGAAACCGGCTTTCGGTCTTCGAGAATCCAAGCTCATGCCGGGCAAGATTCATCAGGTCGGCGGAATCCTCGCGGTCATGGATGGTAAAGGCGGGGTCGAGGCCGATCGTCAGCGCATAGTCACGCAGCAGCCTGGCGCCGATGCCGTGAAACGTGCCGGCCCAGGCCAGCGCATCGGCGATGACGGACGCGTCTCGGCCCAGCACCTCGCCGGCGATGCGTTCGACCCGCCTAGCCATTTCGGTGGCGGCGCGGCGCGAGAATGTCATAAGCAGAATGCGTCTGGGATCAGCCCCCTTGACGATCAGATGCGCAACCCTGTGGGCGAGCGTGTTGGTCTTGCCGGAGCCGGCGCCGGCGATCACCAGCAGCGGCCCGGCGATCTGGCCGTCGCCATGTTCGACGGCGAGCCGCTGCTCGGCGTTGAGCTTCGCCAGATAGGCGGGCTGCAAGGACGAATCATTGATGGCGATGGTCATCGCCTATCAAGCATCGTTTCCGCTTTGTTCGCAACGGGCGGAAGTCGCCCTTACCGCCGTGGCGCGACACCCGTTGCCGCCGACTGGCGCCGCAAGGCGGCGCGTTCGTCGCCAGGCACCGGCAACGGATCGAAATTGTCGGGCACGTCCTTGATGATCTCCTTGGCGATGCGATAGGTCGCGTAAGCGAAAAGGCCGGTAATGAGCAGACGGATCATGGCGCGATCTCCTTTGGGCAACCAACCTCAGAGCCGCCGTTTGGTTCCAGCCGACGCGGCGTCGTTTGCGAGCGTGCAACCAAAGCCGAACCACCTCGTTGCCTTACGAAGGAGAGGGCAGACCTAGGAGGTCGCCATGAAGAGGCTTCTGATTCTGCTAGCCGCCAGCTTGGCGCTCGCCGCCTGCGACGGCGACATCCAGCCAACCAAAGCCCCGGTGCTCGATCAAACTCCGCAGACGGATTCGGCGCCAAAGCCGGCGGCCAGCGGCGATCAGCCGGCGCAATGATCGTTTTCCGGCGGGAGACGAGAAATGGCTTTCAGGAGAAGAAGGCCGGCGCCGCTTGGGAGGTGAGCTGATAGCGCCGGCCAGGCGGATATCAGGTCCGCCGCAACAACCGAAGATAGCTGAGTCTCTCGCCTGCGTCATGAGGTGGCAGTTTTCGTGCCGGTTCTGCTCGTGCCGTCTGCGCAAAACCAGCTGAAACGGCCGCAAATCCCGCAAGGCCGCGGAAAGAATCCGACCTCAGGCCATCGCCTGCCGCAGCACCGGGCCGCCGGCAATCCCGGCGTCCAACTGGCACTGCGTCAGCGCCGCCTCGGCCATTATCCACTGCTTGAACAGTTCCACCTTGCGCGTGTAGGGCGCGGTGACCGGGCAGACGAAATACCAGCCGGCGGTGTTGGGGTGATGCACGGCAAACGGCGCCACCAGCCTATCTGCGCGGATCTCGCTCGCCATATAGGCGCGGTTGGCGACTGCAAAGCCCATGCCGGCATTGGCCGCCTCATAGGACATCATGCAGGAATCGAAATAGATGCTCTTGGTCTCGCCGAGCACGGAACTCGCGCCGGCAAAACCCAGCCACGACTGCCAGTTCTGCGTGCAGGTGTCGGAATGCAGCAGCGTGAAATGCCTGAGGTCGTCGGGCGTCACCTTTGACGGCGGCCTGTCGCCGAGAACCTCGTGGAACAGCTTCCTGCTGCACACCGGCGTCAAATCCTCCTTGAACAGCAGGTCTGCCTTGAGGTCGGGAAAGCTGCCGTCGCCATAGCGGATCTCGAGGTCGAACTCGGAGGTGGCGAACTCATTGGTGGCGTAGGAGGTCGAGACCCGCATTTCGATTTCGGGATATTGCCGCTGGAACAGCGGCAGGCGGGCAAACAGCCAGCGCGCCGCGAACGTCGGCAGCACCGAAATCTTCAGCACATGTGCCTGCGACTGTCCGGTCGCCTCCATGCTGGCCGCCACGATGCGCTCCAGCGCCTCGCGAACGCGCGACACATAGGTCTCGCCCTCGGGCGTCAGCGACACCGCATTGCCGCCGCGCTGGAAGATCTTGAAGCGCAGCTGTTCCTCGAGGCTTTTGACGCGCTGGCTGACGGCGGAAGCAGTAATAAACTGCTCTTCGCCGGCGCGCGTGAAGTTACGGTGCCGGGCGGCACTTTCGACAATCTTCAGCGAATTGAGGTTGACCTGACTGAGCAGACGCACGCGTTTCGACCTTAAGCTGGGCTTACACTAGCACCAGCATTCCTAATTTTACAGGGGTGGGGAAATTAATCGACAGTTTACCAAGTGATGCCCCCATCCTGGAGAAGTAGAATGAACGCCCATACCATACCTGAACTGCGCTACGCGATGAGCCGAGAAGCCATTATCGGTCATGAGACGGCCTGGAAAGTGTCGGGTTTCGGCGTTGCGCAGTATCTGCATGGCTACGACCCGGCGCTGCTGGCGGCGATCGAAGAGGCGGCGTTGAAGCTCAAGGCCAGCCACGCCGTGCACAAGCACCTCGATCTGACCTTCATCACCGGCGCCGACCGTTTCATCCCGGAGATCAAGGAACTGCTGCATGACAAGCTGCGCCTGGAACGTCTGTCCGACATGATGGGCACCAAGCTCGAGCCCTATCCGCTGTCGATCGTCGGCTCGACCGTCACTTTCATGAATCCCAAGGACGGCGCCGTCGATTGGCATTGCGACGGTGTCCCGGTCACCGAACTCATTCCGCTGTCGATCAGCAATCCGCTGGTCGGCGGCCATCTCGAAATCTACTGCGACGATTCCGAGACCGGCCGCGCCATCCTTGAATCCGGCCGCGAGATTCCGCGCAACCAGGTCATGCGCATCGACCACAAGATGAACTACGCCACACTCGGTCAGTTTCTCGGTGTGCTGCACCGCACCGCGCCGATCCAGCTCGGCTCACGCGTCACGCTGGTCCTCAACCAGCGCTCTGTGGCCAAGCCCTACGTCGACGACAATCGCATGTTCTATCTCGCAGCCGACAATGATCACGATCGCGAATGGGTCAACGAACTGGCCGAAGACGTCTGGACGAACCAGCTGCCGGCCTATCGCCGCTTCGAGGAAGAGCGTCCGGTTGCGGCGGCGACCGATGCGCCGGTCCCGGGCGGATCAAGGGAATCATGGTAGCCAGAGCATAGAAGTGGACGCCTGTTTGGCCGTCGGTAACATCATGGTCGGCGATAAGGACAAGGCACCGTCTCGGCGATTCCGGGGTGGATCGGGCTCGCCGTCGGCCCTGGTCTTCGCCGCCGGCGCGGTCGCCCTGTGGTCGACCAACGCGCTGGTCGGCAAATCCCTGCTGGCCAGCCATCCGGTGTCGCTCGTGCAGTTGCTGCAGTTTTGTGGAGCGGCTCTGGTGTTCGCCGTCATCCATCTGGCGAGCCGGAAGGGGGACACGCAAGACGCAGCCTTTGCCAAGGGTGCTGACGGCACCCTGGCGCCGGTCGCGGTCGGCTTTATTGGCCTGGTCGGCACCATGGTGCTGCAATACATCGCCTTTGCCTCCATGCCGGTGATCGAGGCCAATCTCGTCGCCTACACCTGGCCGCTGATGGTCGCGGCGGCGGTCATCGTGCTGGGCAAGCGGCAACGCCCCGTGCTGCTGGGTTTGACTGCCGTGTTCGGCTTTGTCGGCGTGGCGCTGGTGATCTCGGGTGGTCGCGGCCAGCCTTTTCTCCAGGGCAGCATCGTCGGCTATCTCGCTGCCTTCGGCTCGGCGCTGTGCATGGCCTTCTATTCGATTGCGGTCGCCCGCCTGGCCACACCGTCGGAGCGTTTGCTTTTGCCTTCGGCATTGGTCGGCGTCGGCCTGACCTTGCTATGGTGTATTCACGACGGCGCAGCCTGGCCATCCAGCGAGCACCTCCTGCTTGGCCTCTATCTCGGCGCCGGCCCGATGGGGCTGGGATATTATTTCTGGTCGCGCGCCTTGAAGCTTGAAGGCGGCGGCAAGGTTGCGGTCATCGCCTATCTGACGCCGATCGCATCGACGCTGCTGCTGACGCTGTCGGGCGAAAGGCTGACGCTGACCGCGATAGCCGGTGCGGTCCTCGTCATCGGCAGCTGTATTGCGGTGGGCATAGAACGCTCGGAGGCTGAACATGCTTGACGACGATGAACGCCTCGCCAGACAGGAAGCATTCTGGCTGCTCAAGGAGTTCGGCGCCGAGGCGCCGCTCTACGCCGCCATGAAGGCCGAAAAGGCGATAGAGCAAAAAGATTTCGGCCGGTGCGCCCGCTGGAAGCGCATTCTGGAGATACTGGCCGACTCCAAACCTGCCGGGTCCGTGCAGTTGAAATCTGCTGGCGCGAAGTCGGCCGTTTCCAAGTATTAGATTTTCTAATTTGCAACGTTGCAACCTGTTGTGGAAACATCCTCCTGTTCCGATTCTTGATCGTTTATTGAGACTTAGCGACCCGTTGGGGGGTGCAGCTAGGTCGATACATCAAGAGAAGTCTTAAAAAAAGCCGGCAACTTCATGACCGGCGGGAGAAACAGAATTGCACACCATCGACAGCAAGACCGCTATTGAACTGACTGCTGACATCGTCTCGGCCTATGTCGGCAACAATCCTCTCCCTGCGTCCGGCCTGCCGGATCTGATCGCCAGCGTCAGCGCATCGGTGCGCAAGCTGGGCAGCATTGCCGCCGTGGAAAGCCCCGCGCTGAACCCCGCTGTCAATCCGAAGCGGTCGGTGTTTCCCGACCACATCGTCTGTCTGGAAGATGGCAAGAAATTCAAGTCGCTGAAACGCCACCTGATGACCGACCATGGTCTCAGCCCGGAGGAATATCGTGGCAAATGGGGCTTGCCGTCGGACTATCCGATGGTGGCGCCGAACTACTCCGCGACCCGTTCGGCACTGGCCAAGTCCTCGGGCCTCGGCCGCAAGCCGGCCGTTCCGGCCGCCGCGGCCAAGGTGACGAAGCGCAAACCCAAAGCCTGAACCAGGCAGCCTCTGAAAAGTCAGTCTGCTGTTTGCAATGGACGGCGCGCTAAAGGCGCGCCGTCTTCATGCCTTATGCCCCCGCCAGCGCCCAGGCCCTTGCGAAGCGCCGCCCTCCCGTGCAAAAGCCCCGGCATGCTTATCATCAACGATCTTTCGCTCCGCATGGCCGGACGCTTGCTTCTCGATCATGCCTCGCTGACCTTGCCGGCCGGCACCAAGGCCGGCCTCGTCGGCCGCAACGGCACCGGCAAGACGACGCTGTTCAAGGCCATCACCGGCGACTTTCCCTCCGAGACCGGCTCGATAAGCCTGCCCAAGAACACCCGCATCGGCCAGGTGGCGCAGGAAGCGCCCGGCACCGAGGAGCCGCTGATCGAAATCGTGCTCAAGGCCGACCTCGAGCGCACCGCATTGCTCGAGGAGGAAAAGACCGCCACCGACGCGCACCGCATTGCCGACATCCATATGCGGCTGGCGGATATCGATGCGCATTCGGCGGAATCCCGCGCGGCCACCATCCTCGCCGGCCTTGGCTTCGACGACGCCGCGCAGCGCCGCCCGGCCTCGTCCTTCTCCGGCGGCTGGCGCATGCGCGTCGCGCTTGCCGCCGTGCTGTTTGCCGAGCCCGACCTTCTGCTGCTTGACGAGCCGACCAACTATCTCGATCTCGAAGGCACGCTGTGGCTGGAAAACTACGTGTCGAAATATCCGCACACGGTGCTTCTGATCTCGCACGATCGCGACCTGCTCAACCGCGCCGTCAATTCCATCGTTCATCTCGACCAGAAGAAGCTGACCTTCTGGCGCGGCGGCTACGACCAGTTCGAGCGCCAGTACACCGAGCAGAAGGAATTGCAGGAGAAGGGCCGCGTCAAGCAGGAAGCCGCGCGCAAACACATGGAGTCCTTCGTCGAACGCTTCCGCGCCAAGGCTTCGAAGGCGAGACAGGCGCAGTCGCGCATCAAGGCGCTGGAGAAGATGAAGCCGATTGCCGCGATCGTGAACGACACGGTGCGGCCGTTCTCTTTCCCCGAACCGGTGAAAACGGTGGCGTCGCCGATCATTGCCTTGAACAACGTCAATGTCGGCTACACCGAGGGCCAGCCGATCCTGAAGAAGATGACGCTGCGCATCGATGCCGACGACCGCATCGCGCTGCTCGGCGCCAACGGCAACGGCAAGTCGACCTTCGCAAAGCTTCTGTCGGGCCGGTTGAAGCAGGAGAGCGGCACCATGACGGTGGCGCCGGGCCTGAAAGTGGCTATCTTCGCGCAGCATCAGCTCGACGATCTCAGGCCTGATGAAAACGCCTACGAGCATGTCCGCCGGCTGATGCCGGAGGCGCCGGAATCCAAGGTACGTGGCCGCGTCGCCCAGTTCGGTCTCACCACCGAGAAGATGAACACCGCCGCCAAGGACCTGTCCGGCGGCGAGAAGGCGCGCCTGCTGATGGGCCTGTCGGCCTTTGAAGGGCCGAACCTGTTCATCCTCGACGAGCCGACCAACCATCTCGACATCGACAGCCGCGAGTCGCTGATCCATGCGCTGAACGAATTTCCCGGCGCCGTCATCCTGATCTCGCATGACCGCCATCTGCTGGAAGCGACGGCCGACCGGCTGTGGCTGGTCAAGGATGGTGCGGTCAACCCGTATGACGGCGACCTGGAGGACTACAAGACGCTGGTCACCGGCGTGTCGGGTGACCGCCGCGGCAAGCGCGAGGCCGAGAAGGCATCCAAGGCCGATCGCCGCCGCGATGCCGCGGCGCGCCGCGCCGCCTTCGAGCCGCTGGCAAAGGAAATCCGCGCCACCGAAGCGCTGATGGACCGCATCCGCAAGCGCATCGACCTGATCGAGGATGAACTCGCCAATCCGGCGGTATACGAGAAGGATCCATCGACGGCGACCCGGCTGGCCAAGGAGCGCTCGCAACTGGCACAGCAGCTTGCCGGTCACGAGGAAAAGTGGCTGACCATGTCGGCGGAGTATGAAGAGGGCACGGCGGAGTAAAGCGGCCGGTTGCGCCCAGTCGCATGATGAAAGGCCAGCGAACGCCGGGACGCTGCAAAGCAGCGGGGGATCCAACAGGGGGCTGAAAAGCCTTCGGCACCGAGGCTCTTGCTACGGCTTCTCTTACGCACCCGGGCGACGCGGCCCGGTGTTTATTGCCGTCTTCGGCGTCGAGAAGCGGACCGTAATTTGGCTCGCGCGGATCACCAAACGAGCTCCTGCTTTCAGGCGGCTTTCCGCTGAACTTTCCACGTCTCGTGCCGCTTCCCCCATGCCGACATTGCGGTCACGGCATCGTTCAGGCTGAAGCCCAGTGGCGTCACCGAATATTCCACGCGCGGCGGTACCTGGTCATAGGCGCGTCGGCTGACAAGCCCGTCGGCCTCCATCTGTCGCAATTGTTGCGCGAGCATCTTCTCACTGATCCCCGACAACCGCCGGTGCAATTCGGCGAAGCGGTGAGGCCGCAGGTGCAATTCCCACAACAACGAGGTTTTCCACTTTCCGCCGATTGCCTGCATCGCGGCAGCAAAGCCGCAGCTGTCTGTTTCCTTGCTCCTCATGTGACTACTCCTGACATGATTCCAATAACTTACCTCAAGGTGCGTACTTCTCAACGCAGGAAGAATATATATCTTCAGATTAGCGCGCCAAAGACAAACCAGCTATCGCTATCGGAGAAATCGTCATGAAATCCAATGTCTGCGTGCTCGGCGCGGGCCGCATGGGCTCGTCCATTGTTCGAACGTTGCTCGACCGAAATTATCCAACATCGGTGTGGAATCGTACTGCGGCCAGGTGCCAGCCCCTAGGTATTCTTGGTGCGAGGGTAGCCTCTTCAGTCGAGGATGGAATCCGGTCGGCCGATGTCGTGATCATAAATGTTCTGGATTATGCCGCTAGCGATGCGCTGCTCAAGCAGCGCAGTGTTGCTTCGGCACTGGCCGGCAAAGCCATCGTGCAACTCACCTCCGGCTCAGCGCGCTTGGCACGGGAGGAAGCGCGCTGGATAGAAGCGCATGGCGCCAGCTATCTGGACGGGGCGATCCTGGCGACCCCGGATTTTATCGGCAAACCCGACACAGCATTGCTTTATTCAGGCTCCCGCGCCGTCTACGAAACGAACAAGACCCTGCTCTTTGCGCTTGGCGGCGGCACAAGTTATGTCGGCGAGGTGCCGGGCCAGGCCTCCGCGCTTGATACCGCGCTGCTCACGCAGATGTGGGGCGGGCTCTTTGGCGCGCTCCAGGGCATGGCTGTCGCCGAGGCCGAAGGTCTCGATCTGGAGACGTTCAGGAGCCATCTGACTGCATTCAAGCCGGTTGTCGATGCCGCCTTGTTCGATGTGGTTGACCGGACGAAGGCGCGCCGTTTTGCCGGCGACGACGCAACGCTCGCGTCATTGGGCGCCCACTACAGCGCCTTCCGGCATCTGCTCGAAGCATGCCAGGAACGAGGTCTCGACGCTGCCATGCCGCGCGCCATGGACGCAATTTTCCAGCAGGCGCTTTCTGGCGGGCGCGCAGATGATGATTTTGCATCTCTCTCGCCCCTGTTCGGAAATAGTTCGCCGCATCATGGCAGGGAGCCTGCGAATGCGTGATGGCAAGACCAGGCGACGGGCGACCTGCTCGTGTCGCGGGGTGGAACTGGTGCTCGCCGGGGAGCCTCGGCGCGTCTATGCCTGCAGCTGCCTGGAATGCCAGAGATGCACGGGCGCAGCGTTCTCATACCGAGCCATTTATGACGACTCCGCCATAGTCGACCGAAAAGGCGAGACGAAATCCTGGCGACGAAACGGCTCGTCAGGGCAATGGCTGGAGCAGACATTTTGCACCACATGCGGATCGATCGTCTTCATGCGTGCCGAAGGCCTGACGGAAGCGCTGTCGGTATCTGTCGGCTGTCTGGAGGACCTGGAATTTCTGCCTCCGGCAATTCTTCATTGGCCCAACAGGAAGCACAAATGGCTCTGCCTGGAAGGCGTGCCCCAGGCAGAAGCCTCCTGAGGCAGATAGCTGACCGGCCCAGTCTTGGGTGGCGATCGGCTTGGCAGTGTCCTTGCCTTCTTCCCCAGGGGAGAAGGCAAGGGGCATTGCTCGCAGAGGCAAAGCGGTGCGCCACTTCTGGCCCTACACGCCGCCCGCGAAACCCGCTAAAAACCCCGCATGAACCAGCACGCCAAGCTCAGAATCGGCCACTCCGCCTGTCCGCATGATTGCCCTTCGACCTGCGCGCTCGAGGTCGAGCTGCTCGATGGCAACCGCATCGGCCGTGTCCATGGCGCCAAGTCCAATACGTATACGGCTGGTGTGGTCTGCGCCAAGGTCGCGCGCTATGCCGACCGTGTCCACCATCCCGACCGGCTGCTGAAGCCGCTTGTTCGCGCCGGGGCCAAGGGCGCCGGCGTCTGGAAGGAATCCAGCTGGGAAGCGGCACTCGACCTCGTCGCCGAGAAATTCATCGCGGCCGAGAAAAAATACGGCTCCGAGACCGTCTGGCCTTATTTCTATGCCGGCACGATGGGGCTAGTGCAGCGCGACGGCATCGACCGGCTGCGCCATGCGAAAAAATACTCCGGCTTCTTCGGCTCGATCTGCACCAATCTGGCCTGGACCGGCTGGATGATGGGAGCGGGCGCCTTGCGCGGTCCCGATCCGCGCGAGATGGCGAAGTCCGACTGCGTGGTGATCTGGGGCACCAATGCCGTGGTCACGCAGGTCAATGTCATGACCCACGCCATCAAGGCGCGGAAGGAGCGTGGCGCCAGGGTCGTCGTTATCGACGTCTACGAGAACGCGACGATCAAGCAGGCCGATATGGGCCTTGTGCTGAAGCCCGGCACCGATGGCGCGCTGGCTTGCGCGGTCATGCATGTGCTGTTCAGGGAAGGCATGGCCGACCGCGCCTATCTCGAAAGATACACCGACGATCCGAAGGGGCTGGAAGCGCATCTGGAGACGCGCACGCCGGAATGGGCGTCCGCCATCACCGGTCTTGCCGTCACCGAGATCGAGGCTTTCGCACGCCTCGTCGGCACGACGAGGAAAACCTATTTCCGCCTCGGCTATGGCTTTGCCCGCCAGCGCAACGGCGCGGTCAACATGCACGCGGCATCCTGCATCGCCGCCGTCACCGGCGCCTGGCAATATGAGGGTGGCGGCGCCTTCCATTCCAATTCCGGCATCTTCAAGCTCAACCAGGATGTGCTGGAAGGCACCGCGATGCGCGATCCCAATATTCGCCATCTCGACCAGTCGCGCATCGGTCCGGTGCTGACCGGCGCAGCGGACGCGCTTTACGGTGGCCCGCCGGTGACGGCGATGCTGATCCAGAACACCAACCCGGTGAATGTCGCACCCGAGCAGCGGCTGGTGAAACATGGTTTTCTCCGTGATGACCTGTTCACCTGCGTGCACGAACAGTTCATGACCGACACGGCAAAGCTTGCCGATGTCGTGCTACCGGCAACGATGTTCCTCGAGCATGATGACGTCTACAAGGGCGGTGGCAACCAGCACATCACGCTCGGTCCCAAGCTGATCGAACCGCCGGAAGGGCCGCGCACCAACCACTTCGTCATCGAGCAATTGGCGCAGCGTCTCGGCGTCTCCGACCGGCCGGGCTTTGGCCTGACCGAGCAGCAGCATATCGACATCATCCTCGGCAAGCGCGGGCTGGGCTCCTTCGCCAGCCTCAAGGAAGACAAATGGGTCGACCTGCAGCCGGATTTCGAGGCGGCGCATTTCATCGATGGTTTCGGCCATGCCGACAAGAAATTTCACTTCCGCGCCAACTGGAGCGGGCAGGCGGCGCCCAACCGGCCGCCGAAAAGCATGGGCCTGTTCGGGCCGGTGGCGGAACTCCCCGAATTCCCCGACCATGTCGACCTGATCGAGGTCGCGAATGCCGAGCATCCGTTCCGGCTGACGACATCACCGGCGCGCAATTTTCTCAATTCGACATTCGCCGAGACACCGGTGTCGAGAGCCAAGGAAGGCCGGCCGGAACTCCTGTTGCATCCGGACGACGCTGCCGCGCTTGGCTTGGACGACGGCGACCGTATCGAGGTCGGCAACCGGCGCGGCGAGGTGGTGCTGCACGCAAAGCTGTTCGATGGCATCAAGCGCGGCGTGGTGATCGCCGAGGGCATCTGGCCAAACAGCGCCCATGAGCGTGGCGAAGGCATCAATGTGCTCACCGGCGCCGACGCACCAGCGCCCTATGGCGGTGCGGCCTTCCACGACAACAAGGTCTGGCTGCGGCCGGCGGGCTGAAGCAATTCCAGGAAAAGTGTGAGCGGTTTCCGTCCGGAATTGCATAGAAGTGACTGGCTATCCCGGCAGAGGCACCGTCAGCCCCACCTTGACACGGTCCATGGCAACGAAGGTGCGGAATTTTCGGACATTCTTGCTGTCGAAGAACAGTCTGCGCGTCAGCGCTTCATAGGCGCCCATGTCGGCCGCGGTGATGACTAGGATGAAGTCGGCCTCGCCGGTGACGTAGTAGCATTGCTGCACTTCGGGCTCTGCCGAGAATTGCCGCTTGGCCGCGTCGATCAGGTCCGAGCGTTCGCTCTCCAGTTCCACTTCGACGAAGATGGTGATGGGATGGCCGACCGCCGCCGGGTCGACCACGGCGACATTGCCCGCAATGACGCCGGACTGTTCCATGCGCTTGATGCGCCGCTGCACCGCCGGCGCCGACAGGTTGACGGCTTCGCCGATCAGCCGCTGCGGCGTCGTGTTGTCCCGCTGCAGGATGGCAAGGATGGCGAGGTCGAAACTGTCGAGCGAAGGCGATCGAGGCAAAGCGCTATCCTGGCGAAACAAACTTGCATTTCGAAGCGCCAATAACAGCGCTATTTGCGCCTCGGCTGCAATATGATTTCGTCACACCCAAAGGAGGCCACCCGTGTTCCTGCTCAACAGCAATGCCTTGCACCGCCGGCCGCTCGATCCGGTCGATGCCGAAACGCTGGGGAATGCCGGTGCCGATACGGTCGAGCGCTTTCTTGCCCATCGCGACAATCACCTCGCAACTCCGTTGCATGCATTGCCGACGCTGGCCGGCGAACTCGGCCTCGGCGCCGTCCACATCAAGGATGAAGGCTTTCGCCTCGGTCTCGGCAGTTTCAAGGCGCTCGGCGGCGCCTATGCCGTTTTTCGACTGGTGCTGGAGGAGGCGAGCCGATCGCTTCATCGGCCCGTTGACGTGGCCGATCTCAACCGGTTCGACGTCCGGGCGGTCGCTGCCGGCATGACGGTTGCCTGCGCCACCGACGGCAATCATGGCCGCTCGGTCGCGCAAGGTGCACAGTTGGTTGGCGCGAAAGCGGCAATCTTCGTTCACGCCGGCGTCAGCGAGGCGCGCATTGCAGCAATAGCCCGCTATGGCGCCGAGATGATCCGCGTCGACGGCAATTATGACGACTCGGTCAGGCAGGCCGCCGAGGTTTCAGCGGAGCAAGGCTGGACCGTGGTGTCCGACACCTCCTGGCCGGGCTACGAGCGCATCCCCGGTCTGGTCATGCAGGGCTATACGGCGATCGTGCGCGAAGCGTTGGGCCAGTTGCCGCAGCCGCCGACCCATGTCTTCGTGCAGGCCGGTGTCGGCGGTATTGCCGCCGCCCTGGCCGGCCATCTCGCCATCGTGCTCGGTGACGCCAGGCCGACCTTCATCGTCGTCGAGCCGGCCCGCGCCGCCTGCGTTGTCGCAGCCGCCCGGGCGGGCCACGTGGTCAAGGTCGCACACGATCAGCCGACGGTGATGGCGATGCTCGAATGCTACGAGGCCTCGCAAGTTGCCTGGCGCGTTCTGGCGCGGGTTGCCGATGCCTTCATGACAGTGGATGAGGAGGAGGCGGTCGCGGTGATGCGGCGGCTGGCACGGCCGGCTGGCAATGATCCAGTGATCGTCGCCGGCGAAAGCGGCGGCGTCGGTCTGGCCGGGCTGATCCGGGCGGTGGCCGACCACAAGGCCGCGCTCGGGCTCGACGACAAATCCCGCGTGCTGCTGATCAACACCGAAGGCGCCACAGACCCGCATCGCTATACCGAGCTGGTCGGGCAGAGCCCCGCCGATGTGCTGGCCGGCAAGCTGAAGGCCGAGGCATAGCCATGATCGGGATCGATGCACAGCGTCTGCTTGGCCGCATCCGGGAACTCGGCGCCGTTGGCCGCGACAGTGAGGATAGGCTGATCCGGCTCGCCGCCTCCGACACAGACAGACAGGGCCGTGACCTCTTTGTCGGCTGGCTCAGGCAGGCCGGGCTGGAAGTCGCCATCGACCGGGTCGGTAATATCTTCGGCATCTGGCAAAGCCCCGACAATGCCGGGCAGGCGCCGCTGCTCATCGGTTCGCATATCGACACCGTTATCGATGCCGGCATCTATGATGGCTGCTACGGCGTGCTGGCCGGGCTGGAGGTGATCGAGACGCTGCAGGCTTCGGGCTTTTCGCCGTCGCGCCCGGTCGCGGTCGCCGCTTTCACCAATGAGGAAGGCGTGCGCTACACGCCTGACATGATGGGCTCGCTATGCCATGCCGGTGGCGTCAGCGCCGAGGCCGTGCTGGCCGCCATCGGCACGGATGGCAGCGTGCTCGGCCAGGAGCTCGCCCGCATCGGCTATGCCGGCGACCGCGAACCCGGCTTCCTCAAGCCGCATGCCTATCTCGAACTTCATATCGAGCAAGGGCCGGTGCTGGAGCGTGAAGGCGTGCCGATCGGCGCGGTCGAGAATTTGCAAGGCATTTCCTGGCAGCGCATCACCATCGACGGCGCCGCCAACCATGCCGGCACCACGCCGATGTCGATGCGCAGCGACGCCGGCCACGCCGCCGCCCGCATCATCACCTTCCTGCACGATCGGGCCAGGGCTTCAAATGGGCCAACCGTGGCCACGGTCGGCACGATGCGCTTCGAACCCAACGCCATCAACGTCATTCCCGCGCGCGCCGTCTTCACCATCGACCTGCGCGATCCCGACGAACAGCGCCTGCAGGCGCATGAGGCGGCCCTTGCTGCCTATCTCGAGGAGCTTGAGGTTTCGGAGAACGTATCGATCTCGGTCGAGCGGCTCGCCCGCTTCGAACCGGTGCTGTTCGACATCGGCATCGTCGAACTGATCGAGGCGGCCGCGAAGAACCGCGGTCTCGGCGTCAGGCGCATGACATCGGGCGCCGGCCATGACGCGCAGATGATGGCCCGCCTCGCGCCGGCGGCAATGATCTTCGTGCCGAGCGCCGGTGGCATCAGCCACAATTCGCGCGAACACACTGAAGATGCCGAGCTTGTCGCCGGCGCCAACATCCTGCTTGATGTCGCCAGTGAGCTTGCAAAAGAGGTCGGGGAGAAAAATGGCTGAACTCGATCGTGATGCGCTGAAGCGGGAGATGACGGGCTGGCGGCGCGATTTGCACGCGCACCCCGAGTTCGGTTTCGAGGAAAAGCGCACCGCTGGCTTTGTCGCCGCGAAGCTGCGCGAATTCGGGCTGGACGACGTTGCAGAGGGGGTCGGCGGCACCGGCATCGTCGGCACGTTGAAGCGCGGCAGCGGCAACCGGGCGATTGCGCTCAGGGCCGACATGGATGCGCTGCGGATCACCGAGCAGTCCGCGACAGCCTATGGCTCGCAGAACCCCGGCATCATGCATGCCTGCGGCCATGACGGCCACACCACCATGCTGCTCGGCGCGGCAAAGCTGCTCGCCGCCGAGGGCGGTTTCGACGGCACCGTGCGTTTCGTTTTCCAGCCGGCCGAGGAGTGGGGCAAGGGCGCGCTGGCAATGCTCGATGACGGGCTGCTGCAGCGCTTCCCCTTCGACGAGATCTTTGGCCTGCACAACATGCCGGGCCTGCCCATTGGACATTTCGAGACCCGTGCCGGCCCGTTCATGTCGGCGGAGGACAATTTCGAGATCGTGCTCAAGGGGATCGGCGGCCATGCGGCGCGGCCACATTCCGGGAACGAGACGCTGGTCGCCGCCTGCGCGCTGGTCACCAATCTGCAGACCATCGTCTCGCGCCGGCTGAGCCCGGCCGACATTTCGGTGGTTTCGGTGACCGAACTGATCACCGACGGCACCCGCAACGCATTGCCCGGCCTCGCCCGCATCCTCGGTGACGCCCGCAGTTTTCGTCCCGAGGTCAGCGCCGAGATCGAGCGCCAGATGCGGGTCATCACAGCGGGTACCGCCGCCGCCTACAATGTCACCGCCGACGTGACCTATAGCAGGGAATTCGTGCCGCTGCAGAACGATGCCGACCTGGTGGACGCGGCCTTTGTCGCCGCAAGGCGCGTGCTGGCCTATGGCGCCGCCAGCATCGCGGCGGAGCCGATGACCGCCTCGGAGGATTTCGCCCGCTTCCTCGATCACGTACCGGGCTGCTTCGTCTTTCTCGGCAATGGCGAGACCTCGCCGCCGCTGCACAATTCCAGCTACGACTTCAACGATGACGGGCTGTTGCACGGCACGGATTTCCATATCGCGATCGTCAGGCAAAGACTGGGCGGCGCGATCGGGAAGTGACGCCTGATCGCCTTCGCAACTGGCCCAAGCGGCACTGCTATCGCCAGCCAGATGCCGGGTTTAGGGAGATTGCCTGTTGCCGGAGATCGCACGCCGATGACCAGGGTTTCGCTTCTGGGAATACCACATGACGAGAACTCGTCCTATCTCAAGGGCGCGGCTGCAGCGCCGGCCCTGATCCGGCGCGAACTCAAAAGCGACGCGCACAGCTCGTGGAGCGAAACCGGCTTCGATGTGGCGGACAGTTTCGTCGACCACGGCGACATCGACTTTTCAGGCGCCGGCGATCCGTGGGAGCGAATCGAGGCCGAGGTCGGCCGCGCGCTGGATGCCGGCCACCCGTTGATCAGCCTCGGCGGCGATCATGCCATCGCCTGGCCGGTGCTGCGTGCCGTGCGCCGCCGCCATGCCAGGCTAACGATCGTCCAGATCGACGCCCATCCCGACATCTACGATGCCTATCAGGGCAACAGGCGGTCCCACACCTCGTCCTTCGCGCGCATCCTGGAGGAGGGGCTGGCTGACCGGCTGATCCAGATCGGCTTGCGCACCCTCAATGATGAGCTTCGTGACCAGCTCAAGCGCTTCGGCGTCGAAATGATCGAGGCGCGGCATTTCAGCGAGGATCTGCAGCTCGATCTCAAGACGCCGGTCTATCTCTCGATCGATCTCGACGGCCTCGACCCGGCTTGTGCGCCCGGCGTGTCGCACCGCGAACCCGGTGGTCTTACAACCCGGCAAGTGATCAACCTGATCCAGCGGATCGACCAGCCCATCGTCGGCGCCGATGTCGTCGAATACAATGCAAGCCAGGACGTCTCCAATCTCACCGCGCTGGTTGCCGCCAAGCTGGTCAAGGACATCGCCGGCATGATGCTCAAGACGCATGGCGCCGGCTGAATCAATCTGGCAGGGCGGCATGGTAGATCATTGTTGTGACTCGCATTTCCAGTGAAAGCCGCCATGCCGCATCCATTGAAAATAGCCATAGCCGGCGCGCTCGGTCGCATGGGCCGGCAGATGGTCGATGCCGTCGAGACCGATCCCAGGCTGGCGCTCGTCGCCCGCTTTCACAGGCCGGGCAGCGCCGGCGAGGGGCTGGTCGAACGCGACGAAGCACTGGCGCTTGCCGATGTCATCATCGATTTCACCACGCCTTCGGCCTCCGTCGATCTTGCACAAGCTTGCGCGGCCTGCGGCGGCCCGGCGCTGGTCATCGGCTCGACCGGCTTCGAGCCGGCCGATCTCGCCGCCATCGCTACTGCTTCGAAGTCCGTCGCCATCGTTCGCTCCGGCAGCTACTCGCTCGGGCTCAGCATGCTGACCGGGCTGGTCGAGCAGGCGGCGCGAGCACTTGGTCCCGACACCGACATCGAAATCCTGGAAGCGCATCACCGCATGAAGGTCGACGCACCGTCGGGCACGGCGCTGATGCTGGGCGAGGCGGCCGCTCGCGGACATGGCGTCAGGCTGGACGATGTGGCGAAACGCATCGGCGACGGCCTTACAGGTCCACGCCCTGCCGGCGAGATCGGCTTTGCCGTGCTGCGCGGCGGCAGCATCGTCGGCGAGCACAGCGTGAGCTTGCTGGCCGAGGGCGAGACGCTCACGCTTTCCCATTCGGCGGGCCACCGCTCGATGTTCGCGCGCGGCGCCATTGCGGCAGCACGCTGGGTCGCCGTCCGGCCGCCCCGCGAATACGACATGCGCGACGTACTGGGCTTCACGACCTTTTGAGATGCAAGGGTAACGCAACGAGGGGCGTTGGAAGTCGGAGCCGCCTAGAGAATAGAATATTGCAACAACTACGCCATTTCGCGCCTTCCTAGAACGAACCGAACGGTTCGGTTCGCACATTTTTGTGATTGGCAATGGCAGCAACGCACACCCATTTCGGGGTGGTCCGAGCGACGCGAATTCCTCCCAAGGCACGCCACTTGACGGACAGGACTGAAAAATCTGGATTACCTGAAATGACCAAGATCGCACTTACCGCTGCTGCCGTCCTCCTTGCCACCGGCACCGCTTTCGCAGGCAGCGACCACTACGGCTCCGACGGCGTCAACCAGCCTGCTGTGACAGCGCCCGCCGGCAACATCGATCACAGTTATACCGCCTCGATCAGCAAGCCGGCCAGCCTCGGCGATTTCACGATCAAGGGCGACTCGAACCAGCCGGAATCCGGCCAGGGCATATGGGGTCGTTGATTTTCTGAGAAATCGACGACCACAAAGAGCGGTGGGCCCGGCCCACCGCTCTTGTTTTTATGCAATCGACTCGGGCCGCAAAGATCTTGAATCAATCCGCCAGCAATTGGTCCTATCTCCTTGTTTGACCGTGGTCTTTTCAAAACACGGTTTGCGGCTGTCACCTGCGGCTAGCCCGTTAAGCAGCTTGGTCTAGCTTAGATCCTTCGGCTTGATGCAATGCGTCAACCGGGCCGCGCCGAAGCCGAGATCCGCCCAGTCGCCGTCGATGACAAAGCGGGCAAGGGCGCCGGTCGGGAGTTTCTCTTCAAGTTTCCTTAGAGCAGCCACACCCGATCGCGGACCGGCGAGCCGGCGGGCAAAGTCCTCCAGGCCGGGATTATGGCCGAGCACCAGGAGACAGCTAGCCGATGCGACTGCCTGCTGCACCTCGGCCAGAATGTCGCCAGCCGTGGCTTCGAAAAGCGCCTCGGCGAACTCCACCGTTACGCTCGCCGAAAGTTCCGCCGAGACCAGCCGCCATGTCTCGCGCGTGCGCAGCGCCGGCGACACCAGCGCCAGGTCAGGCTGCCAACTGCGCCGGGCCAGTTCGCGCCCCATCAGCGGCGCCGTCTTCAGCCCGCGCGGCCCGAGCGGCCGGTCGAAATCAGCAAGCGCCGGGTCGTCCCAGCTCGACTTGGCGTGGCGAAGAAGAAGCAGCTGTTTCATCTGTTAGATCTCAGGACCAGGGAATTTCGCGCTGGAAGTCCTTGCCGTATCCGCCACCGTATTTAGCGCCCGTAGCGGCATCAAAGGCTGCCGACAAAGTGCCGAAGACGAACAGGCCGACGCGCCTCTCATCTTTGTCCCATTGGACGGCAATATCCGCTTCGGTGATCGCCCAGGCACCCGATCGAATATGAATTGCGCCGATGATCCGCCCAACTACCTCGTCATGCGCTTCGTATAGGTAAAAATAAGCCGTGGCGTTTGCTGGCCCTTCAGTGTCGTCATATTCAAAGACGCCGGCGAGATCGCCTTTTCCCCGGATCGCGCTGTCAAAAATATCCAAGGGCTTTCAGGTCCTGAAGCGCCTACGGCGTGATCCGCGCCAGATGTTCGAGATCGCGCTCTTCGCGCAGCGGGTCGGGGGCCATCACCACGGAAGTTCCGTTTTCGGCATCGTCGGCGAAATGTGCCAGCACGGTGCGGCCGCCTTCCATGTGCGCCTTGCCGTCGGCGACCAGCCCGAGCGCCAGCGCATAAAGCCGGTGCTCGGCCTTCAGCACTCTGGCGGCCAGCGTGTCTTCGTTGTCGCCGACCATCACCGGCACCGCTGCCTGCGCGATGATCGGGCCGTCATCCATCTCTGATGTGACGAAATGCACCGTGCAGCCATGAATGCGAATTCCGGCGCGCAGGGCGCGCGCATGCGTATCGAGCCCTTTGAAGGCCGGCAGCAGGGCAGGGTGGATGTTGAGCATGCGCCCTTGCCACTTCTCGACCAGGCCGCGGGAGAGAATGCGCAGATAGCCGGCCAGCGCCACGATCTCGGCGTTGAACGCAATCAGAGCGGCGTCGATCGCCACATCATGCGCTTCCTTGCTGGCATGGTCGGCGCGCACGATGACTTTGGTCGGGATGCCGCGCGCGGCCGCGATGCCAAGGCCGGCGGCGTTGGCTCGGTCGGAGATGACGCCGACGATCTCGGCGGGATAGGCCGGGTCGCTCGCCGCCGCGATCAGCGCCGTCATGTTGGAGCCGCGTCCCGAGATCAGAACAACCGTGCGTTTCCTGCTCATAGGCCGATCGAGCCCCGATAGATGACGCCGGCGTCGCGGCGCGGCACGATGCGGCCGATCGGCGTCACCGTCTCGCCGGCCTCCTGCAGCACGGCTGCGACCTGTGCGGCCTGGCCGGAGGCGACGACGAGGATCATGCCGATGCCGCAGTTGAAGGTGCGCATCATCTCCTCCGGCGCCACGCCGCCAGTCTTCGCCAGCCAGGAAAATACCAGCGGCACATCGATGGCATTGAGATCGAGCTCTGCAGAAAAGTCCTTCGGCAGGACGCGCGGAATGTTTTCGGGAAAGCCGCCGCCGGTGATATGGGCCAGCGCCTTGATGCCATGCGTGTTGCGGATCGCCTTCAAGATCGATTTCACATAGATGCGGGTCGGCTCGAGCAGCGCTTCGGCCAGCGTAGCCTCATCGTTGAACGGCGCCGGATCGCTCCAGGCAAGCCCGCTGACGCCAACGATGCGGCGCACCAGCGAAAAGCCATTCGAATGCAGGCCCGAGGAAGCCAGCCCCAGCAGCACGTCGCCTTCGACAATATCGTCTGTCGGCAGCAACTGGCCGCGTTCGGCCGCACCGACGGCGAAACCGGCAAGGTCGTAATCCTTGTCGTTATACATGCCGGGCATTTCAGCGGTCTCGCCGCCGATCAGCGCGCAGCCGGCCTGTCGGCAGCCGATTGCTATGCCGCCGACGATTGCCGCCCCCTGGTCGGGGTCGAGCTTGCCGGTGGCGAAATAGTCGAGGAAGAACAGTGGCTCGG
This sequence comes from Mesorhizobium sp. M0062, assembly GCF_040323125.1. Taxonomy (NCBI): domain Bacteria; kingdom Pseudomonadati; phylum Pseudomonadota; class Alphaproteobacteria; order Hyphomicrobiales; family Phyllobacteriaceae; genus Mesorhizobium; species Mesorhizobium sp. M0062. The sequence goes on along the minus strand of NZ_JAMYUO010000011.1, from coordinate 55,156 downwards.
CGCCCTGGACGACGATGTCGTTGACGCACATGGCGACGAGGTCGATGCCGATCGTGTCGTGCTTGCCGGCATCGATGGCGATCTTCAGCTTGGTGCCGACACCGTCATTGGCGGCAACCAGCACCGGATCCGTGAAACCCGCCGCCTTGAGGTCGAACAGGCCGCCAAAACCGCCGATCTCGCCATCGGCGCCCGGCCGGCGCGTCGCGCGCACCAGCGGCTTGATCTTCTCGACCATGAGGTTGCCGGCATCGATGTCGACGCCCGCCTCGGCATAGGTGAGCCCGTTCTTGCGCTTGGCCCGGTCGCCCTTGCTCATCGTCGGCGCATCCCTGTTTCCCTCGGCGGCTCTTCGCATGAATGGTTTCGGGGGGCAAGGATGACGACAGGATACCGGGCTTTTGCCCAAGATAAATACGTGGACAGTCGCCCCTTCACCGCTGGTCCTTGCAGCCACAATCCATCTCCATCATCGATCTGCAGAACAAGCATGGCGGGACATGCCTTTGACCATTCCCAACCTCATCACCATCCTGCGCTTCGTGCTGGTGCTGGCGATGCTGAACATGCGCTGGGACTGGGCCTTTGCCGGATTTCTCGTTGCCGGAATTGCCGATGGCGTCGACGGCTTCATCGCCCGCCGCTTCAACCAGCATTCGAACTCGGCGCCTATCTCGATCCGATGGCCGACAAGGTGCTTCTGGTCTCGGTGTTCGTGGTCATGGGCTTCATCGGGCAATTGCCGCTGTGGCTGGTGGTGACCATGGTGTCACGCGATGCGCTGATCATCTGCGCCGTGCTTTTGTCCACGGTCATGGCGCATCCGGTCGAGATGAAGCCGCTCTATGTGTCGTAGGCCAACACCGCCGCCCAGATCGTGCTGGCGCCGTGGTGCTGGGCGAACTTGCCCTTGGCCTCCACCTCGACCCGCTCAGGCCTGCGCTCATATTGCTGTCCGGGGTCTTGACCGTGGCTTCGGCCGCGGCCTATCTCGTGGCTTGGCTGAGGCATATGAGCGGCTATGGCGAAGGCTCCACCCCGGGTAGTTGACAAGAATGCCGCGACTGCCGCGTTAGCAGACGCGGCTGCGTCCCTGGCGTTTCGCCGCCAGATTTTCTTCTGGCTGGGCACGGCAATCTTCCTGGTGCTGTTCCTCTACATTTTTTCCAGCATCCTGTTGCCGTTCGTTGCCGGCATGGTGCTGGCCTATTTCCTCGACCCGGTCGCCGACCGGCTGCAGCGCCTCGGCCTCTCCCGGCTGATGGCGACGGTGGTCATCCTGATCGCCTTCATCGTTCTTTTGGTGCTGGCCTTCGTCATCCTGGTTCCGGTTCTGGCCACGCAGATGGCCGATTTCGCCAGCAAGCTGCCGGAATATCTGACCCGGCTGCAGTCGCTGATCACCAGCTTCGATCCCAAATGGCTGGAGCAGAAATTCGGCGTCAATGCCAATGGCCTGCGCGACGGGCTGAATTCGCTGCTCACTTCCGGTTTCGGCCTGCTGAGCACCGTCTTCACCTCGATCTGGAGTTCTGGCGTTGCTCTGGTGTCGGTGGTCAGCCTGTTCGTGGTCACTCCGGTTGTCGCTTTCTACATGCTGCTCGACTGGGATCGCATGGTGGCGGTCGTCGACAGCTGGGTGCCGCGCGATTATGTCGGGACGGTCAGGGCGATCTCCAGGGACATCAACACCGCGACCGCCGGCTTCGTGCGCGGCCAGGGCACGCTGTGCCTGGTGCTCGGTGGCATGTATGCCACTGGCCTGACGCTGACCGGGCTGAATTTCGCCATCCTGATCGGCCTCTTCGCCGGGCTGATCTCCTTCATTCCCTATGTCGGCTCGCTGACCGGGCTGGTGCTGGCCGTCGGGGTCGCCTTCGTCCAGTTCTGGCCGGACTGGACCATGATCGTTGCTGTCGCGGTGGTCTTCTTCATCGGCCAGTTCATCGAGGGCAACATCCTCCAGCCGAGGCTGGTCGGAAAAAGCGTCGGCCTACACCCGGTCTGGCTGATGTTTGCGCTGTTCGCTTTCGGCGCCCTGTTCGGCTTCGTCGGCCTTTTGATCGCCGTTCCTGCTTCGGCGGCGGTTGCCGTGCTGGTGCGGTTTGCCATTGCCCGCTATCTCGAATCGCCTCTCTACAAGGGACACTCCACCGAGCCCGTCCCGCCGCTGCCCGCCGCTCGCGGCGGGGGCCACCGGTCGCCGCGCGGCTGAACGTGACGGATCATAAGACCGAACCGCCGCGCCAGCTGCCGCTCGACCTTGGCCACGGCACCGGCTACTCGCGCGACGAACTGGTGGTGTCGGCCACCAACCGCGAGGCGGCAGCCCTTGTCGACCGCTGGCCGGACTGGCCGTCGCCGGTGATCGTGCTCGCTGGCCCGGCCGGTTCCGGCAAGACACATCTGGGCTCGATCTGGCAGGCGCGGGCCAACGCAGTGGCGGTCGATGCCCAGCGCATCGGCAATGCCATCACCGGGCTTGGCGGCAGGCCCGCGCTGATCGACGATGTCGACAAGACAGCCATCGACGAGGCGGGCCTGTTCCATCTCATCAATGAAGTGCGCGGCGCCGGGGCCACCTTGCTGTTGACGGCGCGGCGCTTCCCCGCCGCCTGGGGGGTGACGCTGCCCGACCTGGCTTCGCGGCTGAAGGCGGCGGCAACGGTCGAAATCCACGAACCCGACGATTTGCTTCTGGCCGGTGTCATCACCAAACTCTTCGCCGACCGCCAGGTCGAGGTCGAGCCGCATGTCGTGCAATATCTGGTGCGCCGCATCGAGCGCTCGCTGGCCACCGCCATGCGCGTGGTCGAGCGCCTCGACCGCACCGCGCTCGAGCGCAAGACGCCGATCACCAGGGCGCTCGCCGCCGAAACCGTCAGCGCAATGGACGAAGGGCAGGGCGAGTTCGAGGTGTAGGCAGTGGAAGGAGAAGACTCCGCTCCTGTCCCATTTCGAGAAGAAACCTCTGGCATCCATCTTGCAACACTGCGTTTGCCGGCTGACCCCGGTCCTGATCGCGTTCCTGATCGGGTTGTAGGCTCGCCGGGAGTGATGATTGGGGTTCTCGCCCGGCGAGCTTACCTTCAGATAGAATCGCCGCAAGGCCTACGATTGCGCGCCAGCTGTCATTCAGACTTCACCAAGCCGCAAGATCTCATCGTCCTGCATTGAAATGGACCATTAGATGGTCTACTTTTTGAATATGGACCAGAGCATGGTCCATAAAGGAGTGGTCAATGCAGGTATCCGTTACAGACGCCAAGGGGCAGCTCACCGAACTGGTGCGTCGTGCCGAGGCTGGGGATGAAATTATCCTGACCCGCCATGGTCATGCAGCCGTGCGCCTTGTTCCCGTGAAGGCTGCCCCTGACAGGAAAGGCCGCCGGGCATTGCTGGAGGCAATGCGAGCATCCGGCGCTGCCAAGGCGAAGGCCGGGCCGGATGCAGCGCGCAGTCAGGATTTCCTCTATGGCGCTGATGGCCTGCCCGAATGATCGTGGTCGATACCTCGGCCCTGATGGCGATCGTTCTTGCCGAACCTCAATCCAGTGCCTGCATTGCGGCGCTGGAAGCCGAAGACGATATTCTGATCTCGGCTGGCACAGTGGCCGAGGCGCTGATCGTGGCGGATAGGCGCAATGTCGGTGAGGAAATGGCCGGCCTGATCGACGGGCTCGGCTTCGAGGTCACGGCGGTGACACCAGCCTCTGGCCGACGCATAGCCGAGGCGTATGGGCGATGGGGCAAGGGTATTCATCCGGCCGGGCTCAATTTCGGCGATTGCTTTGCCTATGAAGTGGCAAAGGATCGAGCCTGCCGCTTGCTCTATGTTGGCGACGATTTTTCGAAGACCGATATCGAGAGCGCTCTATAGAGCTACGCTTATGCCCACAACGCCGCCAGATACCGGACCAGCAGATAGACCACCGTATGCGCTGCCACGTAGCACGACGCGCTTTAGGTCAGATTGGTGCTCCGGCCGCCAACCCGGCCGGAGCAGGTCCAAAGCGATCGGATCAGCCGCAGACCCTGACCTCTTCGACGACCCTGTGGTGATGGCGCCAGTGCCTGACCAGTTCGATATGGCAGCGGTGATGGCGATGGTGGCGCCGCCATTGGCCATCCTGGTTGTCGCTGTAGTCGTCGCCATAGTCGTCGCTATGGTCTTTGTGGCGCTGGTGATGGCGAAGAATCTGTATATCGCCATCGTCGGACGAATATTGATCGTCGTCATCGGACTGGATAGTCAGACTGGCGGCTTGCGCCGGTGCGATCAAAGCCGCCGTTCCGGCGAACGCGATCATCGAGGCGATGAGAAGGGTTTTCATTGTTTGCTCCTTGGGTTGAACATACACAACTCTCGGAGCGAACTGGTGTTCCAATGTAGGGTCCGATCGGCGAGCGGCTGCTGCTTGGGCAATGCGTGCCGCCATGCGCTACCGGCGAGGCAGCCATTGGCGACCTTGGGAGTGATACCTTGGGCAAGGACTGGCTTTGTGGGAAAAAATGGTCGGAGTGGAGAGATTCGAACTCCCGACCCTCTGGTCCCAAACCAGATGCGCTACCAGGCTGCGCTACACTCCGAGGCCCTGCGGCGTATACGGTTCCGGACCCTGTCGCGCAACCCCTAAAACATCAAACGGGGCTTGGCGGTATGCGCTCCCGCGCAATCCTGGCTGCGATCGCTTTGGCTTGGATGCGGGCATTGGCGAAGCAGCCGCGGATGCTTGGCCGCATGCCGGTGAACCACAGGCCCGGCAGTCTCGGGTCGCTGTCGGCGCCGTTGAACAGCGGCACGCCCTTTTCGTCGAGCACGCCGAGCTTGCCCAGCATGGCCTCGAGCCCGGTGCGGTAGCCGGTCGCGGCGATGACGATATCCGGCTGGATCGTCGCGCCATCGTCGAAAACGACCGTGTCGCGGGTAAATTCCCGCACGGTTGGCAAGACGATGATCCTGCCGTCCTTGATGGCATCGACGGCGCCGTCATCGGTGGCGATGGCGGTATAATCCGACGCCAGCCGGCTTGCGCCGCCCGAAGGCGTCGGCGGCAGGCCGTAGGCCGTGAGGTCGCCGAAGGCCCACCGCTGCGTCGCCGCCATCACCGCATCGGCGAGCTTGAACGGCAGCCGCGCCAGGATCGGCGAAAACCGGTGGACGGCGATCTGGCCGAGGCGCTTGGGCAGCAGTGCCGGACCGTTGCGCGCCGACAGCCAGATCTGTCCGGTGCCGGCTGCCGCCAGGTGATTGAGCACGTCGAAGCCGGAATTGCCGGCGCCGACGACCAGCACTTTCTTGCCCGCATAGGCCTTGGCGTCGCCGAATGCGGCCGAATGGATGATGCGTCCGGCAAAGGCCTTCATGCCTTTCCAAGCCGGAATGAAGGGCTGCCGGTCGCGCCCGGTGGCGATGACGACATGGCGCGCCAGCCGCGGCCCGGCACTGGTCCGCACAAGCCAGTGGTCGCCCTCGAAGCCTATCTCCTCGACCGCAATGCCGAACTCGACCGGCAGCCGGTGCATGGCGTGGAATTCGTTCAAATGGCCGATGATGGTGTTTCGGTGCGGAAAGGCAGGGGTGCCGGCAGGAAAGGAAACGCCCGGCAGCGCCGAAAGGTCGCGATGCGTGTTGAGATGCAGTCGCTCGTGCCGCCCGTGCCATGGCTCGGCCAGCCGGGCTTCCTTTTCCAACACCATCACCGGCACGCCGGTCTTGAGCAGCGCATGGGCTGCGGTCAAGCCGGCTGCCCCGGCGCCGATCACGATCGCGCCGTCGAAAATCGCTTGGCTGTCGGCCTCGGCGTGCAAAATCCCTGCGTCCATGCCTCTTTGTGTCGCCATCATGACCATGACTTTTGATGCTACGCCAGTGTATCCAGCCTATGCCGCTGCCGAAGCGACCTGGTTGCAGGCCGCTTCGGCCTTGCCGTCGGCAGTGTTGCACAGTATTGACTGAAATAAGGCGGCGCTACCGCCAACGCAGCTACGAGGTGCCCATGTCCGCGCGAATTTTCAGCCCAGCCAAAACCGCGATGCAGTCCGGCAAGGCCAAGACCGGCCATTGGGTGCTGGAATTCGATCCCGCCCAACGCAAGAAGATCGACCCGCTGATGGGCTACACCACATCGGGCGACATGCTGAGCCAGATCAGGCTGACCTTCGACACCAGGGAAGAAGCGGTGGCCTATGCCGAAAAGCAGGGGCTGGCCTTCCGTGTCGAGGAGCCGAAAGAGACCAAGCGCCGGCAGATTTCCTATGCGGAAAATTTCCGCTATGACCGCAGGATACCCTGGACGCATTGACCGGCGGTCAGCGCCTGGCACATAGACACCAGCCGGCCAAGATGTCGAATGCCGGCCAGCGGTCCCGTAGCTCAGCTGGATAGAGCACCGGCCTTCTAAGCCGATGGTCACAGGTTCGAATCCTGTCGGGATCGCCAATTTTTCATTTTATGCTACAAGGGTCTCGCCGTCAGGCGTGACCCTCACTCACAAGGAATTTGCGCCCTGATCTTGCTTTGTGAGAGCTTTTGTAATCTATTTTCAGTGGGGTACGGACGGAGCAGGTGAAAGCTTGCTGGCTCGCGAGGGTCACTGTTACTAAGTGAGGCTTCGGCCTTAGCAATCAGCTGCATTCGGGCAACCGAGTGCTTAGTTATCCTTTGAGAAATTGCGTCCGTACCTCTTGGAGCTCTGATGTCGGAAGTAAGCCCCAAGACCGAAAATATAGAGGACAAGATCTGGATCACATCTCGCGTGAGGATGATCTCAGAAGCGCGGATGCTGCGCAACAACAACTGGTCGCTATTTTTGCTAGCATATTATTCAGTTTTCACCGTCGTTCTTGCGGTATTCCCAAAATATTTCGAGGCGTATTTTGTTTATTTTGATGGCATATCCGTAGCTGCTTCGGTGGCCGTTCTGGTAGCGTCCCTGGTGGTTGGTGGGTTTCGCTTCGAACGAACGGCGTCGCTGTTTCGTGATTGCTACCTTGCCTTGCAAAAACTTACGGACAGCGACGTTGATACAAATGCGAAGCGGCAGAGATATTCCGACATTCTACAAATGTGCCCGAATCACTCCAATGGGGACTACTACGACTTTATGGTTAGCCATACCTATCTGAACGGAAAAAGGGTCTGGAGCGCGGGTGAAGAAGTGAAATTTACACCCAACATGGTAAGATCGTACTATTTTCGTCAAATGGTTTTTTGTGTTCTAATGCTTTGCTTGGTTGCCGTACCTTTGGCCTTCGTTCTAGCCCCCCTAATTGCACCGATGGCAAAGGTTGCATGACGCCGCGCGAGCACTTTAAGAAGCAATTTACACCGACCAGCCTCAAGGCGATTTTTGAGGATCGCATTGTCCACACTGGTACTACTGGCAAGGACGGAGTTTCTCCAGCCGCGTTCGGGCAAATTATTGACAGTGAGATCAGTCGCATATTAGCGAAGGTTGGAAGTCGTTCGTACCGATTCACGACGTATAGACAAAAGCTCGTCCTGAAAGGCGCAGGAAAAGCTCCTCGCGAAATTTCTATTGCTACCGTTCGCGATCGAATTGTGCTTCGCGCGATCAATAATATCCTGATTGAATGCTTTTCAGATAAACGGCAAGCTGCTCCGCACCACTTCATACATGAAATATCTCAACTTATTGGACCTCTTGGTGACGAATTTTCGTTTGTTCAAGTAGACGTGCGGGACTTCTATCCAAGTATTTTACACGAAAAACTAATGGCCAGGCTTCGGTCGCGAATAAGGACCGTAGATCTCTTGGAATTGATCGAAGGGGCTATCCGCACGCCGACGGGATCGGCCAATTCCTCGCAGGTCACGTTAGCGGGTGTTCCGCAGGGCCTTAGCATCTCTAACATCCTGTCAGCGATCTATATGACCCGCTTCGATGACATGATGCACTCTCGCCACTCGTATTTTCGATACGTAGATGACATCATTGTCGTCTGTAAAACAGATCAGGCAAAGAAGACGTTTTCGTTTGTTGCTAAGCACTTGGAAAGGATTGGCCTCCTTTGCCATGAGCCGGCCAAGAATAGCAAGAGTAAGATCGTACCTTTAAGCGTCGGCGTCGATTATCTCGGGTACTATATCCGCCCCAAAGCAGTTTCTGTTCGGAATTCATCTTATCGGCGCATGATGGAAAATATCATGGCTGTTTTGACGGCTGCGAAACACACTACCAACAGCAGAAAAATATTAAGGCGCCTTAATATAAAGATTACTGGATGTGTTTTTGAGGAAAAGCGACTTGGGTGGATGTTTTTCTTTTCCATGACCACCGACCTCAGGCAGTTGCGAAGATTGGACGAATTTGTCTCCCAGGCATGGGCGAAAGCCGGAATGGAAAAATTCGGAACACCCAAGACATTCGTCAAGTCATACCACGAAATACGATACCGGCTTAATAAGACGAAATATATACCGAAGTTTGATGAATATACACAAGAGCAGAAAGCGGCACTGATAGCTGATATGGAGGGGAGAGAGGTAGAGGAAGTTCTCAGGTGGTCAAAAGAGCGTATAGATCGGACATTTGCGAAGCGAGTAAAAAAGGAGGCTTCGAAATTGGAGAAGGACATTACTCCATTTAGCTAGGACTTGGTAAATTTGTGAATTTACTAACGGAAAAGGCCTCAGGCATACGGCCTTTTCAGGCCGGTGGTTACAAGGTTCGAATCCTGTCGAGGTCGGAACGCCGCTCGTGTTCAAGCGTTACGGCTGATGGCACCGAAAACCCCGACCATTGCGCGCATCTGGCGCGGCAGGACCTTGCCCGACAGGGCCGACGCCTATGAGCGCTACAACTACGAGGTCGGTATCAAGCCGCTGATCGAGAAAGCGCTGGGCGTGCAGACTTTTCGCGAGGACACGCCGACGCATTCGGAATTCATCACCATCTCCTATTGGGAGAGCGTCGAGGCGATGGCCGCCTTTACCGGCGGCGATCCGCAAAGCATCCACCATCTCGACCGCGACAAGGAGTTCCTGATCGAATTGCCGAAGGGTGTCCAGGTGCTGCGAATCCGTTCCAGCCACGGAATGGTTGGCGGCAGCTGATGTTTGCGGGCTTTGACGCCAGGACCGTTCAAATGGAGGAGACATCGATCTTCGTCAGGGCCGGTGGCTCAGGGCCGCCGCTGCTGCTCCTGCATGGCTTTCCCGAAACGCATGTTATGTGGCGGGACATCGCCGTGGCATTGGCGCCGCACTTCAGCGTGGTTGCCGCCGATCTGAGAGGCTACGGACAAAGCGCCTGTCCGGCTTCCGGAGCCAATCATGCCGCCTATTCCAAACGAGCGATGGCGCGCGACATGGTGCAGGTTATGGACGTTCTCGGTTTCGACCGTTTCATGGTTGCCGGCCACGACCGTGGCGGTCGCGTCGCCTACCGGCTGGCGCTCGACCATCCCGAAACCGTGTCGAAAGTCGCCGTTCTCGACATCGTCCCCACGGCCTCCGCCTGGGATCGGGCCGATGCCAGGTTGGCGCTGGCCTTCTGGCCGTGGAGCCTGCTCGCCCAGCCGGAACCGCTGCCTGAGCGCCTGTTGTCCGCAGCACCCGACGCAGTTGTCGACAATGCGATCGCCGGCTGGGGCTCGGCTCCAGATGCTTTTCCCGCTGAGGTCAGGGCCGCCTATATCGAGGCGCTGCGTGATCCCGCCCATGCCCACGCCATCTGCGAGGAATATCGCGCCGCCGCAGGCATCGACCGCGAGCACGACGCGCAGGACCAGGCTAATGGCTGTCGCATCAGATGCCCGCTGCTTGCGCTCTGGAGCGGCGAGGGCGGGTTGGAGAACTGGTATGCGGAGGAGGGCGGCCCGTTGGCGATCTGGCGGCAATGGGCTGATAACGTCGGAGGCGGCTCGGTCAAGGGTGGGCATTTCTTCCCGGAAGAGCACCCCGAAGACACGGCTGCAAGGCTGTCGAGATTCTTCGCAAGCTGACTGCGGGCCGATTGCTAAAATCCGGGCCTGTGTGTTCCTGTGTCGACTATCTCAGATGGCCGAGGGATTGCAGGATCAAAGTGCTCGAAAGACCAAGCAGGGCGATACCGTAAAACCGGTCGATCCACACGGCGTTTGGCCCAGCCAGAAGCCTTGCAGCCCGCGCGCCAAGGGCTGCGTAAAACGTCAGCACAAACACATCGGCAAGCGCGGCGATAATGGCCAGGATGCCATACTGGATCGCGATCGGCTCATCCACGCGGACAAAATGCGGCAGGATCGCGGGGAAAAGCAGCCAGGCCGCCGGATTTGTGACCGCCACCAGGAAGCAGCGCCCAATGAGTGCCTTGGCTGAATGGCGTGTTTCGGGAAGGTTAGGGTTGAACGAAGGTCGGGATGCGGCGCGCAGGGTACCGATGGCGACGAAAAGCAGATAGCCCGCGCCGAACATCCTGAGAGCCGAGAGATAGAATTCCGAAGCCAGCAGAAGAGCGCCGAAGCCCAGCGCGACGATGCTGATAAGAACGAAATCAGACAGTACGACGCCGGCCATGCCGAGAAACGCGCGTCGAAAACCGTAGCGGGAGCCGTTGGTGATGGCGAGCACGACGTCCGGTCCCGGAACCGCCATTCCGAGCACCGACACGAAGGCAAATGTCACCAGCGGCAGGTTTCCCATGACGCCGCGTAATGTACCCGGCGCTCACCGTCCGTAACGCCCTTCACACAGCGGCTTGGCTATCGCCGATTGTTGTTGGCCACCTTGGCTCAGTGCCCGCCGCGCATCTTCACCACCGCAGTCCTCACCGCCAGCACCAGCACAGTGATGATGATCAGGATCACCGAGAGCGCGGCGATCGCCGGGTCGATGTTGTCGCGCAGGCCCATCCACATCAGCCGCGGCAGCGTGATGGCGTTGACCGAGGTGATGAACAGGGTGACGCCGATCTCTTCCCAGGACAGCACGAAGGACAGCAGCGCGGCGGTGACGATGCCGAACTTGATGTTGGGCATGATGATGCGCGTGGCGCGTTCCCACACGCCGGCGCCAAGGCCGCGCGCGGCAAGGTCGATGCGGCGGTCGAGCTGGCTGAGCGAGACCAGGATCAGCACCGTGGCGAAAGGCACCGTCATCACCGAATGCGCCATGGCGACGCCGAGCCAGGTGTCGTAGCCGAAGAACGAGCTCATGCCCGAGATCGACGTCAGCAGGAAGTAGAGCGTGATCGCCGAGACCACCGGCGGCACCACCATCGGCAACAGCACGAAGCCGACAAGGGTGGCCGTGAAGCGCGGCTGGAACATCCAGACGCCAAGGCTGAAGCACAGCGCCAGCACGGTCGAGATGACGCTGCTGACGATGCCGATGCGGACCGACAGCAGGATGGCGTCGAGCCAGCGCGGATCCTCGATCAGCGCGCGGTAGTGGCGCAGCGACAGTTCGCCCGTCGGCATAGCCAGCATGCGGCTTGGCGTCAGCGACACCGGGATGACCGCCAGCAGCGGCAGCAGCAGGAACAGCGCCACCAGCACGGCGAGGATCAGCGAGACGGGACCGGGGCGATAGGTCGGCATCAGATCAGCTGCTTCGGTCTGACATAGCGGAACAGCAGCGCCATGAGCGCGCCGACGAACAGCACCAGCACGACGCTGATCGCCGCACCCAGTCCCCAGTCGGGGCTTTGGAATATCCTGAGGTAGATCAGCTCGGCGATCATCACGCTGCGGCCGCCGCCGAGGATCGCCGGCGTGACGAAGAAGCCGAGCGAGAAGACGAACACGATCATCGCCGAACCGATGATGCCGGAGCGCGTCATCGGCACGAACACGGTCCAGAAGGTGCGCATGCGGCTGGAGCCGAGCCCGCGCGCCGCGAGCAGCACGCGCTCGTCGAGGCTGCGCATGGCGGAGGCCAGCGGGAACACCGCGAATGGGATCAAAAAATGCGTCATACCGACGATGACGCCGAACTCGTTGCGCACCAGCGCCAGCGGCTCGGAGATGAAGCCGATCGATTGCAGCCAGGTGTTGATCAGGCCGCGGTTGGACAAAAGCGCCACCCAGCCGAAGGCGCGGGTCAGCACCGAGATCCAGAAGGGGACGAGAATGCAGAATTCAGCGATTATGCGCTGTGCCGGGCTGCCGCGCACCCACACCATGGTGATGGCGTATGCCGCCGCCACGGAAACCACGGTGACGATCAGCGCGATGCGCAGCGTGCGGATGAACACAGACTGCACCAGGGCATCGGTGGCGAGCGCGCCATACTGGCCGAGCCCCGGTGTCGGCAAGGTGACGCTCCACTTGACGACGCCGAGGAACGGCCAGGCGTAGGCCAGCACAAGGAACAGCAGCAGCGGCGCCATCAGCACCGCCGCGCCCATCCTGTCGGAGAGGGTGCCTCTCATCGAAGCTCGTGCCCGGCCTGGTCAGGCCGAGATGATCTTGGTGTATTCGTCGAGTGCTGCCCCGTAATTCTTGGCGTACCAGTCCATGTCGAGCGCGATCTGCTTCTTCATGTTTTCGGGATCGACCGGGTTGATGCGCTTCTTGTCGGCGGGGATCAGCGCATCGGCGGCCGGATTGGCCGGACCCTGTCCGAGCTTGTCGAACATCACCAGTTGCTTCTCCGGATCCTGGGCGCTGGCGATGAACTTCATCGCTGCGTCCTTGCCGCCGGGGTTGCCCTTGAGCACGGCCAGCGCGCCGGGCGAAATCAGGCCCTGATCCCAGATGAACTTGATCTTGCCGCCCGAGTCCTGCTCGATCAGCGAGGCGCGGGTCGACCACACGATCGCCATCGAGGCTTCGCCGTTGAGCAGCACGCTCTGGCTCTCGGCGCCGCCGCCCCAGTAAGCCACGACGTTTTCCTTGAAGGCGGCGATCTTGTCATGCGCGCGCTTCAGGTCGAGCGGGTAGAGCGAGGTCGGCGCGATGCCGTCTGCGAGAAGTGCGGCTTCCCAACTCGACACGCCCCATTTGTAGAGCGAGCGCTTGCCCGGAAACTTCTTCACGTCGAAGAAGTCGGCCATGCCGGTCGGCGCGTCCTTGCCGTATTTCTCGGAATCATAGGCGATGACATAGGAGAAGAAATAGGTCGACGCCGCGTATTCCCAGCCGAACCCCTCGCGCATCTTCTTCTTGTCGACGACGGCGTAGTCGATCGGCTCGAGCGCACCCTGCGCGCCGAGCGTGATGGCCGAGAACGGGTCGACGTCGACAAGGTCCCAGGTCGGCGCGCCGCTCTTGAACTGTGCGGCAATCGCGCCTTCGGTCGGGCCCGAACCGTCCATCTTGACGGCGATGCCGGTCTCCTTGGTGAAGGCCTGGCCATAGGCGGCGTCATAAGCGGTGAGGGCATCGCCACCCCAGTTGACCAGCACCAGTTCCTTGGCCTGCGCAAACGCGCCGGTCGAGCGCAGCAGCATCGGCGTGCCGGCCAGCACGAAGGCTGCAAGCTGGGTGAATTGCCGGCGCGAAATCTCGCCGCGCACAGCCCGGGCGGATAGCGCGTCCATGGCTTGTTTTTTGCTTTGGTCTGTCATTTTAGTTCCCCTTTTTCGTTGTTGGTTCCGGTGGTTATGGCGCGCTCCAGATTCTTTGCTGGAAGACTTCGCCGTTCTCGTCGTCATCCTCCGTCCGGAAGGAGGAAACCCTTTTCCGCCGGCCAGGTCAGCCAGACGGAATTGCCTTTGCTGAGTGCAGCCGCGGCGACCTCGTTCGGCACCGAGACGGTCACCTTGGCGCCCTGGCGCGTCGTCAGATCGAGTTTGGTCGCCGCACCCAGATAGGTCGAGCCGATGGCGGTGGCGGCGATGCCATTCTCGCCGGCGGCGGCTTCGCGCGCGATCGACATATGCTCGGGCCGGATCGCCAGGATCGCATCGCCACGGACTTTCTCGGCCTTGCAGAGCATGTTGACCGCGCGGTCCTCGCAGAGGCCCGTCGAGCCATTGTCGGCGGGCTTGACCCCCTTCAACGGCAGCATGTTGATCTCGCCCAGGAACTCGGCGACGAAGCGGTTGGCCGGCCGGTCATACACCTCGTCCGGCGCTCCGACCTGCAGCAATTTGCCATGGTTGAAGATGGCGACGCGCGACGACAGCGCCAGCGCCTCGCTCTGGTCGTGGGTGACGAAGACGAAGGTGGTGCCGGTCTCCTGATGCAGCCGCTTCATTTCGGCCTGCATCTGGCCGCGCAGGCCCTTGTCCAGTGCCGAGAAGGGTTCGTCGAGGAGCAGCACGCCGGGTTCGAACACCAGCGCGCGCGCCAGTGCCACGCGCTGCTGCTGGCCGCCGGAAAGCTGCGCCGGCAGTTTCGTCTCATGGCCCTTGAGGCCGACGCGCTCGATCATCTCGGCAACGCGGCGCTTGATCTCGAAAGCCGATTTCTTGCGTACCTTGAGCGGGAAAGCGATGTTGGCCTCGACCGACATATGGGGGAACAGCGCATAGCCCTGGAAGACCATGCCGGCGGCACGCTGTTCGGCCGGCCGCTCGGTGATGTCGATGCCGTCGCTGAAAAGCTTGCCGGCGGTCGGTTGCACGAAGCCGGCCAGAATCATCAGGAAGGTGGTCTTGCCGGAACCCGAGGGGCCGAGCAGCGTCAAAAACTCGCCGCGGCCGATATTGAGCGTCAGATCGTCCAGCGCCTGGAACGAGCCGAAGCTCTTGCCGATCCCGATTGCCTTGATCTCTGCGGCCCGGCCGGGTTGCTGCATCCTGCCTCTTCCTTGATCGTGGCTTGAGCGTAGGGCAGTGCGCCGGCTCACCGCAACCGAATAGTTTTCGCCTGATCGGCAAATTTGATTCACGGATGGGAGGCTAGTACGGGCTGATCCGGTTCTCCGACAGCTTCGACCTCAACCACCCATTGAATGCTTCCAGCACCGGGTGGCTGGCCTTGGCATGTTCCGACACCAGGAAATACGAGCGCGGCGAGGGGATCGCGATGTCGAAGGGGCGCACCAGACGGCCTTCGCTGAGCGCGCGGCGGCTGGTCAGTTCGTCGCCCATTGCGATGCCTTGTCCGGCGATCGCCGCGGAGAAGACGAGGTTCATGTCCGAGAAGAAGATACCGCTTTCGGTGTCGGGGTTTTCCACCTTGGACAGCGCCAGCCAGCGCGCCCAGTCCTCGGTGTCGCCGAGATGCAGGAGATTGGCGCGCAGCACGTCGGCCGGTTTTGAAAAGCCGCCGACCTTGTTGAGCAGTGTCGGGCTGCAAAGTGGCGTGAACGAGATTTCGCACAGCAACTCCACCGAGCGGTTCGGCCAGTTGCCGACGCCAAAGGCAATGAAGGCATCGGCGTCCGGATTGCTGACATCGTCCAGCCGCCGCGGCGTCAGGATCGACAGCGCCACGTCCGGATACATCTGCCGGAACTCGCCGATGTGGGTGCATAAAAACAGAGAGGCGAAGCCCGGCGTGCAGGAAACGGCGAACGAACCGCCGACGCCCGTGCCGGCCTGGCGCGTCACCGCATCGCCGAGCACCGTCAGCGCCTTTCTCACATCGGCGGCATAGCGCTGGCCACGCGGTGTCAGCGCCACGCCCTTGCCGATGCGCTCCAGCAGGTCGAAGCCGAGGTCGCGTTCGAGGAGCCGCAACTGATGGCTGACGGCGCTGCGGGTCAAATGCAGTTCATCGGCTGCGCGCCAGACGCTGCCGTGACGGGCAAAACTGTCGAGGGCGCGCAGCGCCTGTGTGGAAGGTATTCGCAAGAGGCCTCAGGTGAACCGAATTTGCATGAACCGGAAAAACATATCACTTTTTGCAATGCCGCTTCACTGCTTTCTTGGGCCGCATGGAGAAACCGGTGACGACCTCGGCGCAAGCCACCGCGCTTGCCTGTCTCGATGGCATCCAGCCGTCGCTGTCGGCGTGGACGCGCACCATTTTCGATTTCGGCGAAACAGCCTGGCGCGAATACCAGTCGGCGGCCTGGTATGTCGCGCGGCTGAAGCATGAGGGCTTTTCGGTCGAGGAAGGGTCGGCCGGCATGCCGACCGCCTTTTGCGCCCACTGGACGAATGGCCCGGGGCCGACCATCGGCATGTACGGCGAATACGACGCCGTGCCCGGCAACTGCCAGGACGCGGCAACGGTGAAGCGATCGCGCCCGGGCCTCGGCAGCGAGGCCGGCGGCCACACCGATCCGCATTCCGGGCTTGGCATTGCCAGCCTCGGCGGCTTGCTCGCCACCAAGGCGGCCATGCAACGCCACGGCATCGAGGGCACGCTGCGCTTCACCGGCGAGCCGGCCGAAAAGGTCAGGGGCTCGAAACCGATCCATGCGGCCCAGGGCTATTATGACGGCCTTGCCGGCATGATCTCCTTCCACCCTTTCTACATGCTGCCGCTCTGCAACACGGCGCGCTGGGATACGCATTGCGGCGCCGCCTATGCGATGATCTACCGCTTTGTCTGCGACGAACCCGAAAACTGGGTTCGCACAGGCGATGGCGCGCCGATCCCGCAGGCGCATTCGGCGGTGCGGGCGCCCGGCGCCAACGACGCACTGATGACGATGTACATGGCCTCCAAGGCGCTGCGCGATTCCATGCTGCCCCACCAGGGCGGCTGGTCGGTCAGCGAGGCGATCCTCACCGCCGGGCAGGCGACCGCCGACAATCTGCCGGCGGGGCTGGCCGAGATCCAGTACATGATCCGCGTGCCGACCATTGCCATGGCAGAGCAGGTCATCGCGGTGCTCGACCGTAATGCGGCCGCGGCCGCGGCGATCAGCGGTTGTCGCTATGAGCGCCATTGGGTGTCGAAGTCGAGGCCGGGCCTCGCCAATCACGCCATGGCGGGGATTGCCTATGAGGCGCTGTCCACCGTTGGCGCGCCGAGCTGGGACGAGGCGGCGAAAGCGATCGGTCGCGAGGTCCAGGTCAATGCCGGCGGCACCGCGACCGAAAACCCTTTCATCGACGAGATGGAGCGGCTGGTTTCGCCGCAAGAGGCCGAGGCAATCCTGCGCCGCGATTTGCCTCCGTCGCAGATCAACTCGACCTCCGACGACTACACCGACATGTCGTGGCACACGCCGACCGCACGCTTCTATGTCGCCCGCCCGGCGCTGCGCTCCGCGAATGGCCATGCCTATCCATCCTGGGCGATGAACGCGCTGGGCGGTATCTCGGCCACCATCGACCCGATGGTCATCTGCGCCGCCAAGACGGTTGCGCTTGCAGCCCTCCGCCTGCTCGAGGACAAGGCCGCGCGCGATGCGGCCATGGACGAATTCGTCACCCGCACCGGCGGCGGCATTGGTGGCTCCAACTGGATCGCGCCGCTTTGCGACTATGACCCGCCGATCAATTTCCGCTGGCCGGAATATGTCACCACCGCGCGGGGGCGCGATTGGTGGATTCCGAGCAGCCAATCCAATCAAGCTGCATAGTCAAATCGAGGAGAACCTTATGACCGTCCATGATCGCATCATCGCCGAACCGTTCTCGCTGCAGCGCCGCAATCCCGCCGGCGGCACCAAGCCGCTGACATCATGGGGCTTTGCCAACGAGACCGACGTGCTGACAGACGTGTTGCTCGGCTCGCCAAACTTCCTGCGCCACCTCTCGACCAGCTCGCTGTCGCGCAAGCATTTGCGCGAAGCGCCCTGCAACGTTCAGATCGCCCAGGCGCAGCACAAGGACCTCGTCGCCGCCTATGAGCATTTCGGCGTCAACATCCACTGGCACGAGCCGACGCCGGAACTGCCGATGCAGGTCTATTCCAGAGACTCCAGCGTCATGACGCCCTACGGCGCCTTCATCACCGCCATGGCCAATTGGTGGCGGCGCGGCGAGAACTATGCCGCCATCCGCACCTATGAAAAGCTCGGCATCCCGATCTACGACATGGTCACGGCTGGCACCTTCGAAGGCGGCGACTTCAACGTCATCGAGGAGGGCGTGGTGCTGATCGGCTGCGGCGGCGCCCGCACGCAGGAAGAGGGCGCCCGCCAGGTGCAGGACTGGTTCGAAAAGGAAGGCTGGGAAACGCGCCTCGCCTTCATCGACGAATATTACGTCCATATCGACCTGATGGTGGTGCCGATCGCCGAAAAACTCACCGCGGTGTGTCTGGCCTGCACCGAGCCCGGCATCGTCGACTGGCTGAAGGGCAAGGGCCACGAGATCATCGACGTGCCGTTCCAGGACACGATGGCGCTCGGCTGCAACTTCATGTCGCTCGGCAAGGACAGGGTGATCGCGCCGACGTCGAGCCAGTCGCTGATCGGCCAACTCAAAGCGCGCGGCTTCGAGGTTGCTGCCGTCGACATGAGCGAGATTTCCAAGACCGGCGGCGGCATTCACTGCATGGCGCAGGCGCTCAAGCGCGAGCCGGCGTAAGGGCACGAATTGCCGCCGGGACCTGTGACGGACTGCTGCCAGATTTGACAAAACAGGCCTGGCAGAGGAAATTAATGCCATTAGAGGAGGGATTCTGTGAAGAAAACTTACGAAAAGCCGAGTCTGGCCAAAGCCGGCAAACTCGGATCGCTGGTCGCTTCAAACCCGTCGAAGCCCGCCCCCTGAGCGCAACCAGCCGCTGAAGGCCGAAATTCGGTCGTCCTGGTTATCGGCGACCGGATCGCGCTGTATGATTGAAGGGAGCCCGCCGGCTTTGAACGGCGGGCTTTTTGCTTTGCGCCAGAGCGCTGCCGCGTCTGCCGGCCAGTCCAATCTGCCCGAACCTGAATTGAACTTGCTCCGGGCGTTTTCCAGATGCGCCCGCATCGCTTGGCCGGCCGCTTCCGGGTCGCGGCGCTCGATCGCCTCGAACACCGCCTGGTGGCCGGCAAAACTCGTGCGGTTTCGATCTCCGTATTGGCCACGTGGATGCGCTGATTGATCAGCCATTCGACCTAGCCGTTGATTTTGAAACCAAGCCAGCTTCCCCAAAAGATCATGCCCAAACAAAGCCATAGCGCGAAGACCACCTGCGCGCCGTTCCCGCCCGCCCGGCGATCAGGGAGTGGCTGGCGTGAGATGGCCGCGCTGACGACGGAACGAGATCGCCTCGTCTGGCCGGCCGGACTCGCGACGGCGTGGTCCGGCCGGAGTTCCATCTGCTATGCGGGTATCAATACGGCGATGCGATGCACGCCGACCTCCTTGCTTGTATTCGTCGCTTCATCGGTCTTGCCCTTGGAGCAGGTGTACATATCACCCGTCTTGAGCTTGAATTCCTTGTCCGCTTTCTTGATCGTGAATGCACCTGAGGTAATGGTGCACACCATGTCGTTGTCCATCACGGTTTGAGGAGCATGTGCTCCGGGCTGAAACACAACGTCGATAATTGCGATGCTCTTGTAGGCGGGAATGTCTGCATTGCCGGTGCCGACCTCCACCACCCTGACACCGGGCGCAATCTCCTTGCCCTCTTTCGGGCCGTATTTCTTGATTTTTGCCGATGCCGCCAAGGTGAACAAAGGCGCTACCGCGGCGGTCGTCAGACCGAGGGCAATTGCAGACCTGCGATTCATGGTTTTCATTGCATCCTCCCGATGCTCGTCATGCATGGATATGCATGACTTCGATATATTAGCACGAGCGAATTTACTTGTATGCAAGCGGCTGGGGCGCAGGCCAGCAAAGGGTATCGCTCCGGCGGGTAAGTCTATTTCACTGTAGCTTCCGCCGGAACTTCGAATGACAGCTCGAGCAATCCTGCAGGATCAGGTGCAGGAGATGCTCCGCCGGCACTTTGGTAGGATCGACTTCCACGGTGCTCGGCCGCTTGCCGAGCAGGCTGCCGCCGCCCATTGCCGGGCCGGTGCCCATGCGCATGTCATCAGTGATGACGGCCGGCGCGCTTTGGGCCTTGGCGGCCAGCGCGCGCGCCAGCGCCCCGATATGATTTGCCAGCGCCTCGAATTCCGCCCGTGACTGATCGATCTCCAGCCTGGCCTGCGAAGGCGGTCCAAGCGAGCCGCTCGGAAATTCGGCAATCAGGGCAGGGCCGGTGCGAGCGCGCAGCGTGTCCGCTGCCGCCTTGAAGGCTGCGGCGTCATAGGGTTGCCTGCGGTCGAACATGCCGGCAATGGTTTTCGCAGCCGCCGCCATCTCCTTCATCGACGCCTGGCGGGCCGCGACCATCGGTCCGCCGCCGACGGAGGCGGCCATCGTAAGGGCACAGACCAGCCACAGCAGCGCCGCTTTCACAGTCCATCTCACGGCGCCATGTCCTTGCCCCATCCATCTGTGATCAGCCAGCCGCAGCAGGGGTTCGACCTGCAGTCGGATTCTTCGGTCGTGATGCCGGTTCTCATCGGTAAATTTCCGTCGCCGGAAGTCTCCGTCTCTGAGCGGATAGACCTTCCAGCCACCGGAAGGTCAACTGATTGAGAAGGCCGATCAGCGGGCAATCAGCACAGGCTTGCAGCAAGCTGACGCAGCGTTTCCTTGACTTGGATCGCAAAAACGGGCAGCAAGGCGGGGGTGAGGGAGAGCATTCTACCGTGGCGCAGACCATGGAGTGCTCTTTTTTTCGTATCAGGCGCCGCATAATCGGTGGCTGATGGAGGGATTGGTTAACCAACTTTGTCCATCTTTTGATTCAATCGGCAACAGACGCGAAAGGTGCAGGGGGCACCAGCGAACTGTGGATGTCACGGATGCGAGGGTCGCAAGCCTGCATGCCGATTGAGAGTGGTTGTATGGCGTTTTTGCGTTTGAAAGACCGGGGCGACACTCCTGAACGGGGTTTGACTTCGAAGAGATCCGGCCAGCGCTGGGTGGTAGTGCCGGTTGTCGGCGCGGCCTTGGCGCTGTGGTCGGTGGCAACCATGGCCGGCCTCTATTCGCTCGGTACCTCGCTCACCGCAGCCTCCAACAGCCTTCCGCACAGTCTGCTTCTGCCGAACGCAGCACTTGCCGATTCGCGCCGCAGCCTCGCCAATTCGTGGGCGCCGCGGCTTTCGGCGCAAAAATCACAGGCCTCGCTGCTCAGCCAATGCGACGCCGGCTGCGCGCATGCCGCCGCGAACTTCGCGCATGACGGCAAGATGGCGCGGCTGAAGCCGGCCGCGCACGCTGTGGCCCCGAGCAGTGTCGCCTCAAACATTGCGCCAAACACCAGCGTCGCTCTCGCCACTTCGCGCGGCATGCGCTTCGACGGCGTGGTGGCCAAGGCAGAGCTGTCGCCGCAAAAGCTGGCTGCCGCCTTCGCCAAGGCCTCGAATGCGCCCTTCATGCTTGCTAGCCTTCCGGTCGCTGCCCGTTTCGCCGAAGTCCGGCTGCCCGATCAGCATGGCCCCGCCTCGGAACGCTTTGGGCCGGAAGTGGCTGAGATCGAACGCTCATCGCGCCTGGCGCTGGCGCTGGCCAACAGCTTGCCGGAAGACGCTGACATGCTGGCCCCGCCGCCGGCCGTTGAAGCAATCGCCGGAGGGCAGGATACTGAGCAGGCCGAGGTTCAGGTCGCTTCGCTGCCGCCGCAGGACGATCTGCCCGACAACATTGCGTTGCCCGGTTGGCGTCCACGCGCCGAAACCGCTCAGCCTGCCGAGGCTCGGCAAGCCAGCAAGCCCAGGGCAGCCAAGCCACAGACCGACAGGACGCCCGAGAGCCCCGCACCCCAGTCGCCGGGCAATTCGTCGCCGCGCTCGCCACGCAGTACTTCGGAGGTCGCCGCACTGCCTGGCGTGCCAGACAGCCAGAGCATCCAATCAAGCCGGATCAAGCCTGGCAAACGGTCGAAGACACAGGCCGGCGAGATGCTGGCCTATGCCAAGCCGGACGTCCCGGCGGGCGGTGTCGGTCGCGCCTTCAAGGATCTGTTCGCCACGCCCGGAATGGGCGGCGGCGTCGCCGTCTACGATATCTCGGCCAAGACCGTCTATATGCCGGACGGCTCGCGGCTGGAGGCCCATTCGGGGCTGGGTTCGATGGTCGACCAGCCGCGCTTCGTGCACAAGAAGAATGTCGGCCCGACGCCGCCCAACACCTATGATCTGCGGCTGCGCGAATCCCGCTTCCATGGCGTCGAGGCGCTCCGTCTCACTCCCGTCAGCGGCGGCAACAAATACGGCCGCGACGGCCTGCTTGCCCACACCTACATGCTGCGCGGAGGCCGTGCGGAGTCCAATGGCTGCGTCGTCTTCAAGGACTATGCCCGCTTCCTTGCCGCCTACAAGAAGGGCAAGATTAAGCGCCTCGTCGTCGTGCCGCGCCTGACCAAGCCGCTGACGCGGGTCGCTCAGGAAGGCCGGGGAGCGTAAGGCAGTAGGCAGTAGGCAGTAGGCAGTAGGCAGTAGGCAGTAGGGCCCAGGAGCGTCCATCGCCTGTTGATTGTTTTTCTGCCCCTATTGCCTATTCCCCACTGCCTATTCCCTTTTCACCCCCAGGCAGACTATGAGTGACCCCTGCGGGTCGGCTTCACCACGAGGACATCCATGACAATACGCGCTGTCGTTTGGGGCGAGAACATCCATGAGCGGACCAATGAGGTGGTCGCAGCCCTCTATCCCGAGGGCATGCACACGACCATCGCCAAGGCGCTGAATGCCGACAAGGCGATCTCCGCCTCGACCGCCACGCTCGATCAGCCGGAGCACGGCCTGCCGGCCGACCGTCTGGCCGAGACCGACGTGCTGGTCTGGTGGGGCCACAAGGATCATGGCGCGGTGGCCGACGAGATCGTCGAGCGCGTCGCCCGCCGCGTTTGGGAGGGGATGGGGCTGATCGTTCTCCATTCCGGCCATTTCTCGAAAATCTTCAAGCGGCTGATGGGCACGCCCTGCACGCTGAAATGGCGCGAGGCGGGCGAGCGCGAGCGGCTTTGGGTGACCAGTCCCAGCCATCCGATCGCCGAGGGCGTCGGCGAATATTTCGAGCTCGAGAATGAAGAAATGTATGGCGAGCAGTTCGCCGTGCCCGAACCTCTGGAGACCGTCTTCATCTCCTGGTTCCAGGGCGGCGAGGTGTTCCGTTCTGGGCTGACCTATCGCCGCGGCGCCGGCAATGTCTTCTACTTCCGCCCGGGCCACGAGACCTATCCGACCTATCACGACGCCAATGTGCACAAGGTGCTGCGCAATGCGGTGAAGTGGGCGCACAATCCGCAGGGCACCAAGTCGGCGATCCTCGAGGCGCCGAACGTGCCGGTCGAGAAGGCGCTGGAGCCGATCGTCGAGCGCGGCGGCAAGCTGCACGCTTCGGGCGAGGCCGGCTTCCGCTAAAGCAAAATCCAGGAAAAAAGGCGTAGCGGTTTTCCGCATGGGTTTCCTAGACCGTATCTGCGCCATATGATTGAATCGAACCAATTCGCTCGGAGTGCAGAGAATGCGGCTTTTGATACTGGGTACCGGCTGGATGGCGCAGGAGCATGCCCGCCGCTTCGGCGGTATCGACGGCGTCGAGATCGTCGGTGCTGTCGACGTCGATGAAAAGCGCGTTGGCGAATTTGCCGACGGGTTCAAGATACCGAAGCGATTCACATCGCTGGAAGACGCGCTGGCGTGGGGCGAGTTCGATGCGGTCGCCAACGTCACGCCCGACCGCATTCACCACCCGACCACCATGGCGCTAATCGCGGCCGGCAAGCCGGTGCTGTGCGAAAAGCCGCTGGCCGAAGACTTCGGCAAGGCAAGCGAGATGGCCAAAGCGGCTGAGGCTGCCGGCATCGTCAACATGGTCAATCTCACCTATCGCAATGTCGCTGCCTTGCAGAAGGCGCGGCAGATGGTGCTGGCCGGCGAGATCGGCACCGTCCGCCACGTCGAGTCCTCCTATCTGCAGAGCTGGCTGGTGTCGAAATTCTGGGGCGACTGGCGCACCGACCCGAAATGGCTGTGGCGGCTGTCGCGTGACCACGGCTCCAACGGCGTGCTCGGCGATGTCGGCATCCACATCCTCGATTTCGCCAGCTATGGCGCCGCACTCGACATCGACCACGTGTTTTGCCGGCTGCGCACCTTCGACAAGGCGCCAGGCAACCGCATCGGCGAATACGACCTCGACGCCAATGACAGCTTCGCCATGACGCTGGATTTCTCCAACAGCGCCTTTGGCGTCGTTCACGCCAGCCGCTGGGCGACCGGCCACATCAACGAATTGCGCCTGCGCATCTATGGCGACAAGGGCGGCATCGAAGTCGTGCACAATCTCGAGGGTTCGGAACTGAAGGCGTGTGTCGGCGAGGATATCGAGAACGGCAAATGGCAGGTGCTCGACGCCGGCACGGTGCCGACCAATTACCAGCGCTTCGTCGATGCGGTTCGCAGCGGCGTGCAGGCCGAGCCTTCATTCCACCATGCCGCCGAACTGCAGAAGGTGCTGGATCTGGCCATGGTTTCGGAACAGAAGCGGACGGAACTGAGGGCCAGCGCCGATACGCAGTGATGTGAAGGGGAGGAAGAAACTATGGTCTCGCGCCGCGCGCAATGTCTCTGCGGCCAGCTTTCAGCCGTCTGTTCGGGCGAGCCGGTGCGCATCTCGGTCTGCCACTGCCTCGACTGCAAGCGCCGCACCGGCAGCGCCTTCAGCTACAATGTCCGGTTTGCGCAAGCTGATGTATCGATCGAGGGGCGGGCGAAGCAGTTCACGCGCACCGGCGACGAGGGCGGCCGCGTCATCTACAATTTCTGTCCGGAGTGCGGCGCCGCCGTCCACTATCGCATCGACACGCAACCCGGCGTGATCGCCATTCCCGTCGGCGCCTTCGCCGACCCGTCGTTCCCGCCGCCATTTCAGTCTTTTTACCACGAAAGCCGGCGCTGTGAGTGGGTCGAGATCAATGCCGAGCCGCTGGCGACGTTCGACTGAAGGCCGCTTTTTGGATACCCGGAACCGTCCGCACGCTCCGCGCCTTTGAGAGGGCATCGCCCCTGATTGCCATTGCCGGGCCGTTAGCCATCGCGCTCGGCTGCCCCATGAATAGGCATAAGTCAAGACGAATCCGGCTTGCGGCCCGATTGCTGACATGCTTACCTGACGGCATGTGTTCAATGGGGGTATATGGATGGCTAAGGAATCTTCGAATTCCGCTTCTTCAGAAAAGAAGGCGGACGTAAATCTGATAGGTAACACAGAAGGAAACGGGCTGAACTTCATGGGAGTTCAGGCTCGCGAAAACGGAACCGCCGGCGACGCCGTCGGTGTCGACAAGATCCGTGACCTGCTGTTCGGCAACCAGATGCAGGACTATGACCGCCGTTTTTCCAAGCTTGAAGAACGGGTGTTGCAGCGCTTCAAGGATGTCGAGTCCGAGGCCAAGCGCAATCTCGAAATGTACGAGTCGAATGCAAAGAAGCAGATCGATTCGCTTGCAGGGCAATTGCGGAGCGAAAAAGATTCACGAGCCGATGCCGACAAGGAGATCGACCGGAATCTTCGCGAGCAAAACCAGGCTCTTGAAAAGCAGGTGCGCACGTTGTCGGATCAGTTGAGCGCGCTCGAGCGCGATGTTTCGGACCGGATAAATCGAAACGATCATTTGCTGCGTGAGGAAATCAAGCAGAAGAATGAAGGCGTTCAGATGCTGATCGAGAAGATGTTTGCCGACCTCAGCAACGTCAAGACCGACCGAAATCTTTTGGCTGGCCTGTTTGTCGAGGTTGCAAAGTGTCTCAATCAGGATCCCGTCGGGAGCAAGAGCAACTCGGACCGTAGCTGGAAAGTGAGTTGATGGGACCTTGACGTTCACCGTCGACCCATTCAACCTTCCGCAAAGAACAGCCTCGAACGATACAGAGATTGATCGCGAGGCTCTGGCTCGTCTTTTGATCGAAATTGCCCGGAACGTTGATCCGGACTACCGTGCGCAGTTCGAGGCGGTTCCAACCGCCGATCCGCGCATGGAAACGCTGCGGCAGTTGCTGGTCAGCCGCGAAATCTCCGAGCTTTCACGCGTCACGCATCTGCTCGACGAACCCGAGCAGCTTGCGGCGGCCGTGGGCGACGTTCTTCCCAGTGCTGCCGGACGAGCGCCTTACGCGCAACTCGGCGAGGCGCTTGCGCCAGCTGTCGAACGGGCTGTGCAACGGTCGATCCAGAAGAGCCCGCGCACGCTGACGGACATATTGTACCCGGTGTTTCTGCCGGCAATTCGCAAGTCGATCGGCGAAAAGATCGACCAGACCTTTCAGTCGCTGAATGAAACTCTAAGGCACATATTCACCTGGCACGGGCTCAAGTGGAGACTTGAAGCCTGGAGAACAGGGGCAAGCTTCTCGGCAGTTGTTCTGAAGCATTCCCTTGTCTACCGTGTGGAACATGCGTTTCTCATTCATCGGAATTCCGGCCTTTTGATAGCGCATGTAACTGCCGACAATGCGACGAGCGAAGATCCTCAGCTCATTTCTTCGATGCTCAGTGCGATTCAGGATTTTGTAAAAGACTCATTTAACGAGAAAGAGCAGAGCGGCCTGGACACAATCCGTTTCGGCGAGCTTCGTCTCTGGTCGGAAGTTGGACCGTTTGCGACACTGGTTTCGGTGATCCGGGGAAATCCGCCGGAGGAATTGCATGAAATCGTTCGCGATGTGTTGCTTCGCATCCATGAGCAATCCTCAGAGGCTTTAGAGCAGTTCGACGGCGACGGTTCGCAGCTGGCCTCCGTAGAGGCGCAGTTGCAGACCTGCGTCGAGCTCAAGCAAGAGGAATCAAACGACGGATTTCCGTGGCTGGTGGCGGCCGTTGCCCTGTTGCTCTTGAGTCTGGCAGGCGGTTGGTACTTTCTTTCCTGGCAATCAGCGCAGCGCTGGCAGGCTTACGTGTCGCGAGTGGAGGCCCAGCCGGGCATCATCGTTGCCGAACAGCAGGTACGCGATGGCCAGTTCTATATTGCCGGCCTGAGGGACCCGCTTGCCGTCGACCCGCAGTCGCTGTTGTCAGGCACGGGAGTCGATCCGGCCGGGGTTCATTCGCAATGGCAATTCTATCAGAGCCTTGAGCCGGAGTTCGTGCTGAAGCGGCTGACGGCGTCGCTGGCTCCGCCGGATTCAGTGCGACTTTCGATTGTCGATGGCCGCATCGTCGCCGAGGGTGAGGCTCCCGACACCTGGATCAGCCGGGCGCGCGCGGCGGCCCAGCAGCTTTCGGCAGGCGGGCCGGTCTTCGATATCTCGGGGGTTCGTGACGTAAGTCCCCAAGTGCGCGAGGCGGAGCGCTGGCACGCCTATGTGTCGCGACTGGAGACCCAGCCGGGCATCATCGTTGCAGACCAAAAGATAAGCGACGGCCAATTCTATATTGCCGGCCTGCGAGACCCGCTTGGCGCCGATCCGCAGTCGCTGTTGTCGGGAACAGAGGTCGATCCCGCCCGGGTTCATGCGCAGTGGCAGTTCTATCAGAGCCTTGAGCCGGAGTTCGTGCTGAAGCGGCTGACGGCGTCACTGTATCCGCCGGATACAGTACGACTTTCGATCGTCGATGATCGCATCGTTGCCGAGGGTGAGGCTCCCGACACCTGGATCGATCGCGCGCGCGCGGCGGCCCGGCAGCTTTCGGCAGGCGGACCCGAATTCGACATCTCCAAGGTTCGTGACGTGAGCCCCGAAGCACGCGCGGCGGAGCACTGGCAGTATTATGTGTCGCGACTTGAGGCCCAATCGGGAATCATCGTCGCCCAACAAACGGCGAGGGGCGGACATTTCTATATTTCCGGCTTGAGAGACCCGCTTGCCGCCGACCCGCAAGCCCTGCTGTCCGGAACGGACGTTGATCCTGCCCGCGTTCATGCACAGTGGCAATTCTATCAGAGCCTTGATCCGAAGTTTGTGGTGAAGCGGCTGACGGCGGCGCTGTCCCCGCCGAAAACCGTTCAGCTCTCGATCATCCAGGGTCGCATCGTGGCCGTGGGTGAGGCTCCTGCCGGCTGGATCAACCGCGCGCGGGCCGCCGCTGAACAACTTTCGGCGGACGGAGTGGTTCTGGATGTCTCGCAGCTGCGTGAGCTGAACCTCGCAGAACTTAATCATTTGAGGCAGGCCATCCAGACGACCGATATTTTCTTCTCTTCCGGCAAGGTTGTGCCGGGACCGGAGCAGACGCCGGTTCTCGACAGGTTGGCGGATCAAATAAAGGAATTCGCCCAGAGTGCCCGCAATTCCGGCGTAACGGCGCGGTTCATGTTGACCGGGCATTCGGACACCACGGGCCGTGAGACGGCCAACGCGTCGATCAGCGCCGCCCGCGCCGAGACAGTTCGTGCGCTTCTCAACAAGCGGGGCGTCGCTCCCGAATTGCTGCTGGTTCGGGGCGCGGGCACTTTTGAGCCGGCTGTACCTGAAAACAGTCTAACCGGTAGCTCCACCAATCGCCGGGTTTCGATTACCGTAAACCTGGACTAGCGGAGCCCAACATGTTGCAAAAAAAGATCTGCATGCTGGGCGGTTTCGCTGTCGGAAAGACGAGTCTGGTCCGCAGGTTTGTGCAGAGCATCTTCTCAGAAACCTACTTGACCACCGTTGGAGTGAAAATCGACAAGAAGAGCGTCGCGCTCCCGGACAAAACCGTGGATCTGATTTTGTGGGATTTGGCCGGCGAAGACGATATCGGCTCATTCCGCGTCAGCTATGTTCGCGGTGCAACCGGGCTCGTGCTTGTCGTCGATGGAACCCGCGCCGCTACTCTTGCCGTGGCACTCACGCTGCGCGAACGGGTCGAGGCCGAATTCGGCGCCATGCCGTTCGTATTGCTGTTCAACAAGTCCGATCTGGCCGATCGGTGGGCGATATCGGATGGTGAGATCAACGAGTTGAGGCAACGTGGATGGCAAATCTATCTAACAAGTGCGCTTTCGGGCGAGCAGGTCGATGACGCCTTTCGTCAACTTGCCTTGATGGTCACCAAATAGACCATGCATGAATTGCCAAAAGAAGTCAGAAATTGGTTTTTCAATTTCTTCTTCGACGGGCACGCTGTCGCTTATCTGAAAATCGACCCTGAGCTTTGCATAGCTGCCAAGGGCGGTAATGTTGAACATTACGGGCTGTCATCACTTCGCATCGGCAAGCCTGTTGCCGAGCAGCTTGAATTCATGGAGGGTTTGCTGCCTTGCCCGGAGCTTCCGTTTCGCATGGACATGGTTGAACTGCCCGGCGGGCGTGTCGCCGACCTCCATTTTTTTGCTGACAATGCGTGCGTGTGGCTGCTTTTTCTGGACGCCACTGCCGAACGAGACAACAGGCAGCGGCTTCAACAGAAGGCCTATGAAATGACGCTCCTGCAAGAGAGGGAGCGTCAACTCAACGAAAAATTGCAATCGACGAACGAGGCGTTGAGGAAGAGCCAGGAGGGATTGGCGCGTGAATATCAGCGCGCCGAAAACCTGCTCCTCAACATTCTCCCGGCCTCGATCGCGGAGCGATTGAAAGCGCAAAAGAAAATTGCCGACAACCACGCAGAGGTGAGTGTGCTTTTTGCCGACATCGTCGGTTTTACGGAACGAGCGCGCAGCGTCGGAGCGGTGACGACGCTCGCTATTTTAAACTACTTCTTCAAGGCGGCGGATCGGCTCTCTGAGCGATACGGCTGCGAAAAGATCAAAACAATTGGCGATTGTGTGATGGTGGTCGCCGGCCTGCCCACGGCGCGATCCGATCATGCAAAGGCCCTCACGCGCTATGCGATTGAGCTGCGCAAAGCGGTCAAGCGGGAACGCTTCGCAGGAGAACCGATAAGGCTGAGAATTGGAATTCACTCAGGACCGATC
Organism: Mesorhizobium sp. M0062; assembly: GCF_040323125.1. Taxonomy (NCBI): domain Bacteria; kingdom Pseudomonadati; phylum Pseudomonadota; class Alphaproteobacteria; order Hyphomicrobiales; family Phyllobacteriaceae; genus Mesorhizobium; species Mesorhizobium sp. M0062. Next base: position 25,522 of record NZ_JAMYUO010000011.1, on the reverse strand, counting down.
GTCGCCGGCGTCATAGGCAAGAGGCGGTTCGCCTATGACCTGTGGGGTGAGACCGTTAATCTCGCCTCACGTATTCAAACGTCCGCGGAGCCCGATGAAATCCGTATTTCCGATGCAACTTGCCAACTGCTTGGACCGAAATTTGCTTGCGACCCACTCGAGGAAACGGAATTGCGCGGTGCGGGTCGCGTGCGAATGTGGCGGCTCCCGAGCTGATCCGTCGCCTGCGGTGCGACCGTGGAGCGCCGATAGCGGCGCCCGAAAGCCATTGGGTGACCTGATCTTGCGATCGCAAAGCACCCTTTGCGCTTGCCCGGAAGGCCTCTATTCTGGAGCACAGTGGCCGCTGGTGGGATAGAATGTCGGTACTGCCTTTTCTGAGAATCTACGCACCGCTAAATGCGGTGCTGGCTGCGCCTGGGCTTCTGGCGGTGGCTGCGCTCACGATGCCGAACATGTCCGGACGAAGCAGACTGCTTCTGGCTGCCGTGCTCGCTGTAATTTGGGCCGCCTATCTTCTGCAGATGGCCGAGACCCTGCTCAAGCGCTGGGCGGGAGACCTTCGGGACAGGACGCCGGCAATCGCAATCGATGTGCTCGCGGTTTTGGTTCCACTCGCCGCATTCCTGCTCGACGGCACGCCCGACCGCAGCCTCTACTGTGCTGTCTGGCTGCTGAAGCCGCTGCGCGACTCGACGTTCTTCCCGCTGCTTGGCAGGGTTCTGGCCAACGAAGCGCGCAACCTGGTCGGCGTCACCACGGTCTTCGGCCTGGTTCTGTTCGGTGTCGCACTTGCGGCCTATGTCATCGAGCGCGACGTCCAACCGGAAAAGTTCGGCAGCATTCCCGAGACAATGTGGTGGGCGGTGGTCACGCTGTCCACTACCGGCTATGGCGACGACATTCCGCAAAGCTTCGCCGGCCGCGTCCTTGCCGGGGCCGTCATGATGTGTGGCATCGGCATCTTCGGGCTCTGGGCCGGCATTCTTGCCTCCGGCTTTTATCAAGAAGTGCGTCGCGAGGATTTCGTCCGCAATTGGCAATTGATTGCCGGCGTTCCGTTGTTTCAGAAGCTTGGCCCGGCCACGCTGGTCGAGATCGTGCGCGCGTTAAGACCTCGCACGGTGCCGGCGGGCGCCGTGATCTGCCGCAGCGGCGAGACCGGCGATCGGATGTTCTTCGTCGTGGAAGGCCGCGTCAGCGTCGCGACGCCGAACCCGGTGGAGCTTGGCCCTGGCGCCTTCTTCGGCGAGATGGCGCTGATCAGCGGCGAACCGCGTATGGCGACCGTCACTGCCGCAACTTCTGTCTCACTCCTGTCGCTGCACGCGGCGGATTTCCAGATGCTGTGCAGCAGCAGCCCGGAGATCGCGGAAATCATCCGCAGGACCGCGCTCGAGCGGCGCGGCGCGGCGCCGGTGGCTTGACCGTACAGCCGATGGTGGCCCGGCTGGAACTGGATGGTACGGCTCTATCGACCACTCGCGGAGGTTCTGGACGGCACATGGAAGTTCCCAGAGGCGTAGCCGGAGACCTAAACGTAGCCGATCCACTCTACCGGCGGCTCGTTTTTTTGGCGCTGTACGTCGACAGTTCCTGCCCCGCGGCCTTTCGGACGACCGGCTTTGGCTAAACTCTAATGCCTTAGAATCTTGCTTAGAAAAGCCCGGCTGCGGTCGGTCTTCGGGTCGGAGAAAAACGCCTCCGGCGTGCCGCTTTCGACGATGGCGCCCGCGTCCATGAACACCACGCGCTGCGCCACCTTGCGGGCAAAGCCCATTTCGTGCGTCACCACCATCATGGTCATGCCTTCCTCGGCCACCGCGACCATGACGTCGAGCACTTCGGAGATCATCTCGGGATCGAGCGCGGAGGTCGGCTCGTCGAACAGCATGATCTTGGGCCGCATGCCGAGGCAGCGCGCGATGGCCACACGCTGCTGCTGGCCGCCGGACAGCTGTGACGGGTAGGCGTTGACCTTGTCGGCGAGGCCGACCTTGGCCAGCAAGTCGCGCCCGGCCTGCTCGGCCTCGGCGCGGGGGATCTTGCGCACATGGATCGGCGCCAGCGTGACGTTTTCCAGCGCCGTCTTGTGCGGGTAGAGGTTGAACGACTGGAAGACGAAGCCGATCTCGGTGCGCAGCTGCGTCATGTTGGTGGCGGGGTCGCCGAGGCGCTGGCCGTCGACGACGAGGTCGCCATCCTTGATCGCTTCCAGGCCGTTGATGCAGCGGATCAGCGTCGACTTGCCCGAACCACTTGGGCCGCAGACGACGACCACTTCGCGCGGCTCGACGCTGAGCGTGATGTCCTTCAGCACATTGAGCGAGCCGAACCATTTGTTGACGCCGCGAAAGTCGATCATGCCCGTTTTGGTCAGGTTTGTCTTGGTCGGGCTTGGATTGGTCATGGCGGTCAGCCCTTTGGGTTCGATGTCACAGCTGCACCTCGCCATGCCCCGCGCCCATGCGGCGCTCCAGCCGGCGGGCGAGCATGATCAGCGGATAGCAGACGACGAAATAGCCGACGCCGACCAGGAAGAAGACCAGCAGGCCGTTGGGCACACGCTGCACCACAAGCCAGCCGACGCGGGTGAGGTCGGTCAGCCCGATCGCCGAGACGACGGAGGAATCCTTGATCAAGAGTACATATTGCCCGACCAGCGGCGGCAGCACGATGCGCATCGCCTGCGGCAGCACCACCTGGCGCATGCGTTGCCAGCGCGACAGGCCAGACGCCAGAGCTGCCTCAACCTGGCCGGTCGGCACCGAGCGGATGCCGGCGGCGACGATCTCGCAGATGAAGCACGCGGCGAGGTTGGTGAGCGCGATGATGCCGGCCGTGAAGGCATCGAGCTCGATGCCGAATTCCGGCAGGATGAAGAAGATCAGGAAGATCTGCACCAGGAACGGCGTGCCGCGGATCAGGTCGACCCAGGCGCCGATCACGCTCGAGATCAGCCGGTTGCCGCCGGTGCGCAATATGCCGAGGCCGAAGCCAAGCAGCGTGCCCAGCACCAGGCTGATCGCCGACAGCATCACGGTCATGCCAAGGCCGCGCAAGGCGAGGGGGTAGCTGCCGGCCAGGCTTTGCAGCTGTTGCCAGATCATGTGCTGCTCCTTGCCGGCTGCAGACCGAGCCACCGACTGGACAGCCCCGCCAGTCCTTTGAGGCAGTAATAGAGCAGCAGATAGAAAGCGGCGATGGTGAGAAAGCCTTCCGCCGGCATGAAGCGGTCGGACGCCAGCAACTGGCCGGCGCGCGTCAGTTCGGAAACCGAGATCAGCGACAAAAGCGCGGAATCCTTGACCAGCACGATCGCCTGGCCGAGCAGCGGCGGGATCGTCACCTTGAAGGCTTGCGGCAGGATGACCAGGCGCATGCGCTGGACATAGGTCATTCCCGAGGCAACCCCGGCCTCGACCTGGCCGCGCGGGATCGACAGGATGCCGGCGCGGATGATTTCCGCGACATAGGCGCCGCTGTTCAGCGACAAAGCGATGATGCCGACGACGAGCTCGGGCAGGACGAAGCCGAGACGCGGCAGGCCGAAATAGAGGAAGTAGAGCTGCGCCAGCAACGGCGTGGCGCGCACGGCATCGATATAGCCCTTGGCCAGCACGCGAAACAGCTGGCCGCGCTGCAGGTTCATGGCGGCGAGCACGATGCCGACGGCCAGCGCGCCCGCAAAAGACAGCGCCGACAGCCACACGGTCGTGATCAGACCCTGCCCGAACAGCGGCAGATATTCGACGATGGTGCGGAAGCTGAAATTTTCGAGCATGGCGGTGAATTGTGAATGGTGAATGGGCAGTAGTGAGTAGTGAGTGGTGAGCAGTGAAGGGCGTCCGGAATGGCCGTTCACCATTCACCATTCACCATTCACTACTTCCTACTCACTACTCCCTGCTTACCTCTGCTTAGTGATCCTTCTTCCAGGCGTCGGAATTGACCCAGTAGTCGAGGTTCTTCTGCAAGCGGCCGTCGATGCTGACCTGGTTGAGGAACAGGTTCATCCAGATCAACAGGTCCGGCTCGTCGTAGCGGGTGGCGAAGGCAAGCGGCTCCTTCGACAACAGGTCCGGCATGATGGTGAAGGTGCCGGCGGGATAGGCTGTCGACTGACCCTTGACCGCCGAGACGTCGTTGACGCCGCAATCGGCTTGGCCGTTGTTGACCGCGTCGAGCAGCAGCGGGCCGCCGCCCTTGTAGCTCTTGATGTCGGCATCCGGGAAGGCGTTCTTGGCTTCCTTTTCGCCGGTGGCGCCTAACAGCACGGCGATCTTGGTGCCCTTGGCCTTGCAGTCCTCGGTTGTCTTGAACTTGCTGTCGGCCTTGGTGAAGACGGTGCTGCCCGTATACATGTAAGGTGTGGTGAAGGCGACCTTCATGCCGCGCGCCAGCGTCGGCGTCATGTCGGCGACGAGCAGGTCGGCCTTGCCCGAAAGCAGCGCCGGGATCAGCCCGTCCCAATCATAGTCGAGGAAGGTGATCTTGACGCCCATTTCCTTGGCCATCAGTTCGGCGAGTTCGACCGAACTGCCGGTGCGCTCGCCGGCCGCGCCGACCAGCGAGAAGGGAGGTCCTTGCGTCTGTACCGCGACGCGCAGTTCGCCGCGCTTGGTGATCTCGTCGAGCGTTCCGGCACTGGCAGCAGCGGTCAGGCCCGCAAGCGCAAGTCCGGCGATGAAAAGCTTGGCAATCTTCATTTGGCATTCCTCCTGTTATCGTTGTTGTTCCACTTTGTTATTCCACCCTTTCGGGTGTTTTTTGAGCGGCGGCACCGTTTGCCGGCGGCAGCCACCGTTCGAAAATCCTCAGTCCCAGGCCACCGTCTCGGTCACCTTGATGCCACGCCTCGCCAGCTCGTCGAAGAAGGGTTCGTCCGGCACATGCAGCAGCGGGTTGAGCAGGCCAGGTGTGGCGATCTCGCGCCGCGCCAGCATCTGCGCCACGATGCTGGCGGGATAGCCGACGCCGAGGCTCATGCCGAACAGGCCTGATGCCAGGTCGCGTTCGATGATCAGGTCCGATGTCACCGTCTTGGCGCGACCACCTTCGAGACCGGAAAAGACATTGCGCATCACGCAAAGGTCTTTCTCGTCGGCGCCATATTGCAGTTGCGGGCCGAGCAGCCGGCCGAGAAATTCGCGCGGGCTGGCGCTGGTGCCGGGCACCTTGTCTTCGGAGAGGAAGCCGAGTTCCTTCAGCGGCGCCCAGAACGCCGACCATCCCGGCCAGCGCAGCGTATAGCGGCCCGAGCGTTGCAATCCCTTGGCGGTTGCCAGCATCTCGACATAGTGCAGCGCGTCGCCATTGGGGAAAGCTTCCAGCCGGCCGAGGCCCGCGACCTCGATCTCGTGGATGAAGGCATTGTCGTGCTGTCGGCCGGCCGGCACTTCGACGCGCTTGCCATGCTCGATCATCACGCTGTCGCGATTCTGGCTGACCAGAACCATGTCGAAATTCCAGCTCACCTTGTAGCAGAGCGGCTTGGCCATCGCCTTCGGTTCGGGGATGCCGCCGCAATAGGAATCGATCGAAGAAATCGAAGAGAACTGCTTTGCGGCGCGCGCGTAGAGCACGAGGTCGATGCCGGGGTCGAGCCCGCATTCGGTCATGATCGAAACGCCGGCCTGTTCAGCCTCCTGCGCCAGATCGGCAATCGCCTTGCCGTAATTGGTGGTGACCAGCGGCGTGCGCGTTGCGATCGCGGCCTGCACCGCCTCGCGCATCAATGGCTGCGGCAGCAGATCGATGGCGGCGTCGACATCCGCCAGCACGGTGGCAAGTGCCGGGCCGATCGCGCCCTCGGGCATGACGAAACGCACGCGGGAAAGGTCGGTCAGGCCGGCAAGCCGGGCAGGGCCGTCGGCCGACGTATCGACGCAGACGACTTCCTCGACGCCGGCGCTGGCGACGAGATCGGCGATGGCCGCCCGTCCCTGCAGGCCGAGGCCGCCGAGAACAGCTATTCTCATGCCGGCTCCTTGCGCGACGGTGTTTCTTCCGACCAGCAGCCTTCGGGAAGGCTGACCCATTTGTTGCATGAAGCCATGACGACGAAGGTTTCGCTGCGCACGACTTCGCCGGGAATGCCGGCGCCGGGGATCAGCTCGCTGGTGATGCGGTAGAGGTCGGCGACATCGCCGGCCACGGTCACGTCGACAATGATGTCGAAGCGCCCGGTAACCACCGAGGCCGAGTTGACGAAAGGCAGTTCGGCAATGCGCTGCGCCAGTTCCCGGGCGCGGCCACGTCCCTGCGCATTGATGCCGACAATGGCCGAGATCAGCTCGGGGCGTTCGGTCAGATTGAGCAGCCCGACGATCTTCAAGAGGTTGCGGTCGAGCAGATTGCGCAACCTTGAGCGCACCGTCGGCACCGAGATCGCCATCGTCTCGGCGAGCCGGTTGATGCCGGGCTGGGCATCCTGCGACAACAGCTTTACCAGCCGTCGATCGGTTTGATCGAGATGCTCACGCAAAAGGCAAGGCTTTCATAAAGGGAAAGAAACGATCGGATTTTCTTTCGGATATGAAAAATACCTTATGAGGAATTTTTAACAGCAGCAAGAGCTATGTCATCCCTCTGTGTCCCTTCCGTGTGCGTTCGGGCTAGACAGGATCAGGGGCCTCTGTCCTGCTGGACATCTCCTCACAAGAGGGAAATCGCTAGTTTCGTCGAGGTTGCCACATTTGTTCTTGTTTTGTTCCAGCAGCTATGCTACTAATTTGGGGTAGGTGCTGATTCGCGCCGCCAGCCCGCCTTCCGAGGCGGGTTTTTTGTTTTCAGCATACCTTTGAAGGTTCATCGCCGCCTTTGAGGCTGGCGGGACAGCGCCGTTCGGGGCGCTGTGTTCGAAGGCGAAAAAGCAAACGGCGCAAGAGGTGTGCTTCGAATTTCATGGAAAGGAACGGTGAATCGATATGAAGAAGATTTTTCATCTGTTGGTGCTAACTGCAATCTGCACCATTGCTGCTACCATGGTGCCAATTGGCGCCGCATATGCCCAGAATGCGCCCTACTGGCGTGCGGACTGGGAGGAGGGGCCTTGCACCGGAGCCTCGTGCTATACCGACTGGTCTTTCGTTCAGGCGGAGGATCCCGCGGAAGCTGATCCCAACCTGAACGCAATTGTCAGCGGCTTGGTCTCGACCGGCGCGGGGAATGTATCCTCGCACGGCGGCAACAGCTTCGGAAAGTTCGAAACGACGGTGGCTGCCATCAATGCTGGAAAGCCCCATTCCAAAGTCTACAAAGAGTGGCTCTTTCCAGGCGGCCTGGCCAAGAACGACGCTTTCGGACGTCCGCTCCAGGCCGTGTCGCCATCAGGGATCGATGGGACCTATGTCTCGTGGTTTTTCATTCCGTCCAATTACCAGGCGGCCAATGGCTGGACGAATATCTTCCAGTTCAAGGTGACCGAGCAATCGCCTTTCTCGCAGGAACCAACGTGGTGGGTCAACTTGCGCGACAGTCAGACTGAGGATTTGCTGCTGCTGCATGTGGAAAATGCGGCAGCCGGAACCTACAATCCGGCTAATGATGTTCCCGCACCGAAGGGCCGTTGGTTTCAGCTGCGCGCGGATCTCTATGAAGGGGTGGGCATCGATTGGTATCTGGACGGGGTGTTTTGGCAATCATCGTCAAACGCAACGTGGCCGGTCGGGCGGGATTCAGACGGATCAGGTACACCTCAGTCATTTGTGTTTGGCGTGGGTCACTATGGTGGAGTTGGCAAGATCTATACGGACGATGCCTATTTGATCGCAAAATAGCTACTGCCAAATTGCCCTGGCGCATAAAACACTAAGCTGCTTCGGGTCCAAACGGGGCAGCTTTTTTTGCACTTGAGCACGTCGCGTTTGAACGGGACCCCTGCGACGCGCTTAAGTCTCTGTTCATGCATGTCGTCGTCCCAAAACCGCTGTGCATTTTGGGGCGACAGGCAGTCGAGGATGTGCGCGACAGCACTAGGCGACGGAGTTCGAAGACGATCTTGCCCCGCCGTGGTCGCTTGAACGCGACGGTAGGTCGTAGTGAGCAACGCACCCGCATGGCAGGCCGACCGAGTTGCGGCGTAGCCGCAACTCACGCCTTAACCTGATAAGCGGAGAGGCTCATTCGCGACATGGCCAAAAGCGGCCTTTCAATAAAACTATAACTCGCCAGGGACACGGCGATGCAGGCGGTGACAATAGCTATGCTTGCAAGCCATGGTGACACATTGGCGGCTGCAACGACAGGAGCGATCGCGAGCAGCACGATAGGATGGGTCAGATAGAGAGAGTAGGAAGCATCTCCCAGCCTTGCCAGCACGCGAGGAGCAAAAAGTCGGAAGTAGCTCTCCAGGCTGATGCAACCCGCGACAAGGATCAGCGCCGGGATACCTTGAGCAAGGGTTCGCGGCAAGTTGAAGCCAAGTACCATCACCAGTGTGGACACGATAGCGAACCCGACAGCCGAGGCACCCAGGAAAGCGGGCAGACGCACCAGTCTGCCGACCAGATGGCCGACAGCCATGCCGGCAAGGAACTCAAACAGGATTGGCGTGGTATAGAAAAACAGCACAGTGTCGGCGGCGGGTTTGAAGATAATGCGTGCGGCTACGGCGATTGCAAAGACAACGCCAATGGTGGCCATTTGCGTCAGCGCACCAAAACCCATAGTCGCCGCGAACAGAATGTAAAACAGGATTTCCAGATTGAGCGTCCAACCCACGCCAAGCACTGGCTGGACATAGCCTGTGGCCGTATCGAGATAGGGCACGAAAAGCAGGCTGTTGGCAATCTGCTCAAAGGACACTCCACGACCGGCAAACAGCCAAAGTGCGGCGACCATGAGGAAGGTCATGACCCAATAGAACGGAACGACGCGCGTGAACCGCTGCATCAAAAAAGCACGGTGGTCGCGATGTCTGTTCTCCGTCGAGAGAACCATGACGAAACCGCTGATGACGAAAAACAGGTCGACGCCGCTGTTTAGAATGGGAATAGGCAAATCGAGCACGCCTAGTGCGGCCGGAAGATGATAGATAACAACCATAAGGGCTGCTAGCCCCCGCAGGGTCTGTATCGATGTATATTGTTGGATCCGACGCGGCGCAGCGTGATCATTATCCGGAATGACGTTCATTAAAAAAGTCCCCGATGCGGGAGAATATTAACATAGATGAGACCGTTGATGCGACTATTAACTGCCGGTTTAATTAATACATAAAATTTGAATAGCTTCCACCGACTTTCGCGGCCCGGGCCTTGCGATCGCCATCGTCTCGGCGATGCCTTGCGCGCTGCTTGTATGCGCTATCGCCCGGCCTGGAAGATCGCCACCGCTGCCGCCGTCAGCGCGGCATTGCCGGCCGCAACCGTGCCATCCGGCAGATGCTTCCCATCCTCCAGCCCGACGCGCGTCGACCAGTTGCGATCCGCCGCACGGCGCACGAACGGCCACACCGTCGCGTTCTCGCCATGCAGCAGGATGGCACGGCGAATGCCGGCGCGCTCCAGGACCTGTTCGATGCCGTCGGCGACCGCAAAAGCCTCGTCTAGCGTCTGCTCGGAAATCTCGATCAGGACGCGCAGCACGCGCCCGCCATGGTCGAGGCTGACGAGGCGCTCGGCGTCGGCGACCGAGGCCAGACCCGCCTCGATGCCGATGCCGCGCTGGCGCAGGCTCTCCATGACGATGGGTGCCTCCGCCTCGCTGAGATTGACAGAGGCATAGTCCGGCAATTCGCGCCAGCCGGCGATGGCGACCAGCGTGCTTGTATCGTCATTCTCGATCCAGGCGCCGGTAGAAACGCCGATCAGCGTGCCGGGGCAGGCGCGGCGCAGCGCTGCGATCGTCGGGTCCATCGCTTCCGGCGCAAGGCTCTCGCGGCGGTCCGCGCCGCGGGCATGGACGTGCAGCTCAGCTGCGCCGGTGGCAACAGAGGCCGCGCCATCGCGCGCCATGGCTTCGGCGTCGAGCGGCAGCGTGGGGTGAAAATCGGCGGCGCGCGCGCCGTTGATGCAGGTCTGGACGATCATGGCTCTCGCGATCCTGTTGCCGATGGGCGAGCCTAGCAAAGGGCAGGGTGGAGAGGAAACGGGCGCGGTAAAGACTGCTGACAGTGTGTCGCGCCAAACCTGGGCAATGCCGAGTTCCTTCGCACCCCCCTCTGGCCTGCCGGCCATCTCCCCCTCAAGGGGAGAGATCAGCTGCGCCTACGGCGTCGCAACGTTGGAGACTGGCGAAGGCAGAGGTGAGGTCCAATCTCCCCCCTTGAGGGGGAGATGCCCGGTAGGGCAGAGGGGGGTGTCTCGCGGAAACCTCAGGTGGTGTTCGGCGTCGCCGCGCCCATCATCGCTACGATCAGCACCGAAGCACCCCGGCCTCCCTTTCAATCGCCGTCCTCGCTCCAGATCAGCTGCAGCAGCCGCAGCAGTGTTGCCCGATCTTTTTTCGTCAGCCGTTGCAGGAACCGGTCCTCGTGGTTGCGCACTTTGAGCCGCCATGCCGGCATGGCGGCTTTGGCTGCCTTGGTCAGAGCGAGCACCTGCACGCGCCTGTCCTGCGCATGGTCATTACGCTCGACCAGCCCGCGCTCCTCGAGTTCGGCCAGCAGCGGCGCCATGTTGGCGCTTTTCATGCCGAGCCGGCGGCAAAGCTCGGCGGCGCTGATGCCGGGCCGTTCGTCGATCAGCGCCAGCATGCCGTAGGTGACCGGGCGCAGTGAGGCATCGGCCATCTCGGCGGTGAAATCATTGAGCGCCAGGGTCGAAGCTCGCCGCAGATTGTAGCCGATCTGTGCGTCGAGCCTGTCTTCAGGCGCCACCCTAGCCACCTTGCCGCTGCGGTCCGATGTCTCGTCCATGCTGCAACCGATCGCTGCGACCAAGGTTCTTGTCAAGCAAAAAAGACTATGCAACATAGCAATTCTAAAAGCTATGTCACATAGCGATTGATGCGGGGGAAGAGCACAACTCTTCTCCCCGCCACACAGGAACGCAAGCCGGAGGAGAGTTGCCATGACCGAAGAGACCGTTGCCTTCGACATCGAGGACGGCATCGCCTGGGTGCGCTTCAACCGGCCTGAAAAACGCAATTGCATGAACCCGGCGCTCAACCGGCGCATGATGGAGGTGCTCGACCAGCTGGAATACCGCGATGATGTCGGCGTGCTGGTGCTGTCGGGCGAGGGCAGTGCGTGGTCGGCTGGCATGGACCTCAAGGAGTATTTTCGCGAGACCGAGGCCAAGGGGCTGGGCGCCGTCCGCAAGGCGCAAGGCGAGGCCTATGGCTGGTGGCGGCGGCTGCGCTGGTATCGCAAGCCGACCATTGCCATGGTCAATGGCTGGTGCTTTGGCGGCGGCTACGGCCCGCTGTTTGCCTGCGACCTCGCTTTCGCCGCCGACGAGGCGCAATTCGCTCTGTCGGAGATCAACTGGGGTATCCTGCCCGGCGGCGGCGCCACCAAGGTGGTGGTCGATCTCCTGTCGATGCGCGACGCCATGTATCACGCGCTGACCGGCGAGCTGATCGACGGCAGGAAGGCGGCGGCCTGGAAGCTGGTCAATGAAAGCCTGCCGCTGGCGGAGCTGAAGCCACGAGTTACCGAGGTGGCGAACATCCTGCTGAAGAAAAACCCGGTGGCGCTGAAGGCGACCAAGGATGCTATCCGCCGCGTCGGCGAGATGACCTACGACAATGCCGAGGACTATCTGGTGCGCGCGCAGGAAGCGGCCAATTCCTACGACAATGACGGCCGCAAGGAAGGCATCCGCCAGTTCATCGACGAAAAGAGCTACAAGCCCGGGCTCGGCGCCTATGACAAGGCGAGGTGATCCCGGCGACCGACTGAGCCGAGAGTGAGGGCGCAATCCGGGGAGAAGATGCGAATGCCGGCCTGGACGACTTCAGACCCCGTGGCGCTGCACGCGGGCGCGCAGCCGCAGCGCGTCGCCTGCGTCGATCTCGCATCCGGGCGGCGCTGGACTTACCGTACGCTCGACGAGGCCATCCAGCGCGCCATGGCTGTGCTGGAAGACTACGGCATCGAGCCGGGACAACGCATCGCGACGCTCGCCCGCAACAGCGCCGATCTACTCATCGCGCAGCAGGCCGCCATGCGGCTCGGCGCCATCTTCGTGCCGGTCAACTGGCGCCTTTCCGCCGTCGAGCAGCAGACGGTCCTGGCCGATTGCGAGCCGGTGCTGCTGCTGCACGACGCGGCGCTGATTACGGCGCTGCCAAAAGGCTGTGTACCTGTGGAGGTCAGGGCCTTTGCCGCGGCGGTCGAAGCGCAAGCGCCCGCGCTACGACGCGCTTTGCCGGCGGGCGATGTACCGTCGATCATCCTCTACACCTCCGGCACATCGGGCCGGCCGAAGGGTGTCATCCTGACCGAGGCCAATGCGTTCGCCACCGCGGTCAATTTCGGCGTGCTCGGCCGCGTCGGCAATTCCAGCATCTTCCTCTGCGACGCGCCGATGTTCCATGTCATCGGCCTCATCACCAGCCTGCGTCCGCCCTTGCTGCAGGGCGGCACGGTGCTGATCTCGTCCGGCTTCGAGGCCGGCCTCACCAACCGCCGTCTGGCAGACCCGGACCTCGGCGTCACCCACTATTTCTGCGTCCCGCAAATGGCACGGATGCTGCGCGACGGCACCGCGTTCGCGCCGGCGAACTGGACCACGCTGACGGCCATCTTTACCGGTGGCGCGCCCAATCCCGCCGCCGACATCCTTTGGTGGCTGGAGCAGGGCGTGCGCATGGTCGACGGCTTCGGCATGACCGAAGCCGGCACCGTGCTCGGCATGCCGGTCGAGGCACACCAGATCGCCCGCAAGGCCGGCTCCGCCGGCCTGCCGGCGCCGTCTTTGTCGCTGCGCATCGTCGACGAAGATGGCCACGACGCCGCAGCCGGCGAGCCGGGTGAGATATGGCTGTCAGGCCCCAATGTCACGCCGGGCTACTGGAACCGGCCCGATGAGACGGCGCAGGCCTTTACATCGGATGGCTGGTTCCGCACCGGCGACATTGCGCGCCGCGACGAAGATGGTTTCGTCACCCTCGTCGACCGCCGCAAGGACATGTTCATTTCGGGCGGCGAGAACGTCTATCCAGCCGAGGTCGAGATGGCGCTGCTCGATCATCCCGACATTTCGGACGTCGCCGTCATCGGCATCGCCGACCAGCGCTGGGGCGAGGTCGGCCGCGCCTTCGTCGTGCTGAAGGCTGGCTGCGTCCTCGATCCGGCGGCGCTCGCGGCGCACTGTGCGGCTCGCATCGCCCGCTACAAGGTGCCGAAGGAATTCCTGCTCACCGACGCGTTGCCCCGCACCGCCTCCGGCAAGATTCAGAAACACATTTTGCGCGGCTGCCGGTGACCCCACCGCCGTCCTTCACTGCGCCCGCGCTTTGGCCACGTCGGCCGGTGTGATGGCGGATTGCTTGCCGCCGAAATGCGCCAGCACATAGTTGCCGAGCGCCGCGATCTCGACATTCGAATAGGCATTGGCGAAAGCCGGCATCGCCTGCTTGCCGAGCGGCGTCGTCATATGCGCGCCCTTCAGGATGACCTGGATGAGGTTTGTGCCATCGGGGTCGTTGACCGTGCGGCTGCCGCGCAGCGCCGCATAAGGTGTCTGCAGCCCTTCGCCGTTCCATCCGTGACAGCTGGCACAGGCGCCCTGGAACAGCTTCAGGCCGAGCCCGCCTTGCGCCACTGAATCGGCAGACGGAGCGTAGGCGATGGACGTCGTCAGTGTTGCCGGCGGCTCGACTTCGACGATCGCCTTGTCGCTGCTGACTTGCGGCGGAACGGTTTTTACGTAAGTGACGATCGCCTTGATGTCTTCCGGCGTCAAATGGCGCAGGCTGTAGTCGACGGCTTCGCCCATGTTGCCGGTGGCCGCACCACGCCCTTCCGCATGACCCTTGGAGAGATAGTTGGACAGCTGCTCCTCGCTCCAGCTTCCGATGCCGGTCGTCTTGTCCGAACTGATGTTGTAGGCCTTCCAGCCCTGCAGTTCGGCGCCGGCGAATTTCTTGCTGTTGTCGAGCCCATAGAACAGGTTGCGGGGCGTGTGGCATTCGCCGCAATGCGCCATCGCTTCGGTGAGATAGGCGCCGCGGTTCCATTCCGCGCTCTGCTTTTCGTCTTGTGGCAACGGACCGTCGGGAACGAACAACAGGTTCCAGAACCGCAGGACATAACGCTGGTTGAACGGAAAACTCAGATCGTTCTTCGGCGCCTCGGCGTGCACCGGCGGCAGGCTGAACAGATAGGCCTTGATCGCCAGCGCATCTTCCGTGGCCATCCTGGTATAGGAGGCATAGGAAAAGGCCGGATAGAGATTGCGGCCTTGCTTGTCGATGCCCTGATGCAAGGCACGCACGAACTCCGCGTCGCTCCAGTCGCCGATGCCGGTTTCCTTGTCGGCGGTGATGTTTGGGGAATAGACGGTGCCGAACGGCAGCTTGAAGGCAAGGCCGCCGGCATAGGGCTGGCCGCCTCCGGTTGTGTGGCAGGCGACGCAATCGGCGGCGCGCGTCAGATATTCGCCGCGATCGATCAGCGCCTGACCGGTCGGCAGTTTCGCCGCCGCCATGGAGACGTCCGGCAGCGACGCCGGTTTGAACAGGAAGATCGCAACGCCGGCGGCGATGACGACCACGACAGCGAGGAGGATGCGGACCAAGCTTCTCATGGCCTGGCCCTCACAGCGCTTCGGCTTCGGTTTCGATGCCGGTCTCCGGGCGCTCCCTGCTGTTCGCCAGCACCGCCAGCAAGGGTGCTGCGGGCGGCGGCACCATCGACACGCTGGTCTTGTCGGCGCCGTCGCTCTTCAGCTGGTTGCGGTCGATGGGCAGGCTGCGCAGGCGTTTTCCCGTCGCGGCAAAGATCGCGTTGGCAAGGGCAGGCCCGGCCGAAACCGTTGCTGTCTCGCCGATGCCGCCGGGCGATTCCAGGCTCTTGACGTGATAGACCTCGATCTTCGGCGCCTCATTGTTGCGCAGGATGCGGTAGTCGTGAAAATTACTCTGGTCGACGCGGCCATTGCTGAAAGTGATGCCGCTGTAGAGCGCCGCCGACAGGCCGAAGATCAACCCGCCTTCGATCTGGGCTTCGACCGTGTTTGGGTTGATGGCGATGCCGCAATCGACGGCCACCACCGCGCGCTGCAGCGTAATCTCGCCGGCCGCTGAAACCGAGATCTCCAGCACCGCGGCCATGAAGCTGCCGAAGGCATCGTGCAGGGAAATGCCGCGGCCGCTGCCGGCCGGAAGCGGCGAGCCCCATCCCGACTTTTCGGCCGCAAGCTCGAGCACGCCTGCGGCCCGCGGCTGGTTCTTGGTCAGCGCCCGGCGATACTCCACCGGATCCCTGCCCACCGCATAGGCGAGTTCGTCCATAAAACTTTCGACCACGAAGACATTGTGCGTCGGCCCGACACCGCGCCACCAGGTGATCGGCACCGGCGGATCCTCGCGCACCCAGTCGACCTGGATGACCGGCAGATCATAGGGCGGTTTGGCGGCGCCCTCGACGGCATCGTCGTCAAGCTTGTCCTGAGGCCAGCCGCCGGGGATGTAATTACCCAACACCGAACCGCCGGCGACATGGTCGATCCACACGGTTGGCAAGCCGTCGGCGCCGAGACCGGCTGATATCCGGTCGTAGTAGGTCGGCCGGTAGAGATCGTGCTGGATGTCTTCTTCACGCGTCCAGATAACTTTGACCGGGTAGCTCACCTGTTTGGCGATCGCCACCGCCTGGCCGACATATTCAGCGACAAGCCGGCGGCCGAAGCCGCCGCCGATCAGGTGATTGTGCACGATGATCTTGTCGAGCGGAAAGCCCGTGACCTGTGCCGCCCAGCCTTGCGCCTGGGTGGGCACCTGGGTGCCGAGCCAGATCTCGCATTCATCGGCGCGCACATGCACGACGCAGTTGACCGGCTCCATCGGCGCATGGGCCAGGAACGGCAGCTCATAGCTCGCCTCGACCGTCTTGACGGCGGCTTTCAGCGCGCCGGCGACGTCGCCTTCCTGGCGCGCCATGATCGGTGTCTTGTTTTTGGACGCAGCCTTCAGCGTGTTCATCATATCGGCGCTTGAAAGCCTGGCGTTGGCGCCTTCGTCCCAGGTGATGGTGAGGGCCTCGAGGCCTTTCTTGGCCGCCCAGAAATGATCGCCGATCACGGCGACCGCATTGTCCAGCCTGACGATATCGCGCACGCCTGGGACGGCGCGTGCCGCCGTCTCGTCCACATCGCCGAGCTTGCCGCCGATCGCCGGACAGGCGGCGACCGTCGCCACCTTCATGCCGGGCACGCGCACATCGATGCCGTAGACCACTGCGCCATTGACCTTGCCCGCCGTGTCGACCCGGCGCAGCGACTTGCCGATTAGCTGGAAATCCTTGGGGTCCTTGAGCTTGACGTCGCTCGGCACCGGTTGCTTGCCGGCCGCGTCGGCGAGCGCGCCATAGGCCAGCTGCCGGCCTGTCGGCAGATGCGTGACCACGCCAAGCTTGGCGCTGCATTCCGAAATCGGAACCGCCCATTGCGCGGCTGCTGCCGCAACCAGCATCGTGCGGGCAACGGCGCCTGCCTTGCGCAGCGATTCCCAGGTTGCCCGCATCGAGGTCGAGCCGCCCGTTGCCTGGCCGCCAAGCGCAGCGGTGGCGTACAGCTTGTCGTTGGGCGGCGCGTCGACGACCTTCACCTGGTCCAGGCCGACTTCCAGTTCCTCGGCAATCAACGTCGCTTCGCCGGTGTGCGTGCCTTGGCCCATTTCGATGTTGGGCAGGATGAAAGTGATCTTGCCGTCGCTGTCGACGCGGATAAAAGCATCGGGTGAAAAGGCGGCGGTGACGTCGCCCTCGACGGGTTCGGCGGCGGCAAAACCGGGCCTGGTGCCGGCGCCCAGCATGGTGAAGCCGAGCAGAAGGCCGCTGCCCTGCAGGAAGGCACGGCGCGAGGTGAATTTTTGGGTGGGGGAGGAGGACGGCTTGCTCATGGCTGGCTATCTCCCTCAGGCCTTCGCGGCCTGTTTTATGGCCGCTCTTATTCGCGTGTAGGTGCCGCACCTGCAGATATTGCCGGACATGGCGGCGTCGATATCGCTGTCGCTCGGGTCGGGGTTGCGCTCCAGCAGCGCCGAGGCCGACATGATCTGGCCGGACTGGCAATAGCCGCACTGGATGACTTCAAGGTCGAGCCATGCCTGTTGCACTTTCTTGCCCGATGGCGTCGCATCGATCGCCTCGACGGTGGTGACATGGCGCGACCCAACCGACGCGACCGGCAACACGCAGGATCGCACCGGTTGCCCGTCAAGCTGCACCGTGCAGGCGCCGCACTGGGCGATGCCGCAACCGAACTTCGTGCCGGTCAGGCCGATGACATCGCGCAGCACCCACAGCAATGGCATATCGTCCGGCACGTCGACACTGCGATCCTCGCCGTTTACATTGAGCGCAATCATGGGCCTCTCCTCGGTTATCCGCATCCCCGTGGACAATGCAGTAGGCACCTGTTTGCCGGTAGTGTCTAATCACATGCATGTTGTTCGGCACCGCAACGCGTGTGCAAATCGCACTCGTGTGCGCGCCACAGTGCCCCTGATCTTTGCCGGGCTGCCGGCTGAAAGGTTTTTGCGATGGCTGAGTTGAAGGTCAGAACCCGCGTCACCGGCGCGACGGCGACGCTGCAGCCCGGCGGCTTGCCTTCCATCACCACTCCGACCGGCGGTGCAGTCGATGTCGTCACCGGCGTCAGCGCGCCGGGCTTCAATCCGCTCGACCTGCTCTACGCCTCGCTCGCCGCCTGCATGGTGCTGAGCGCGCGCATCGCCGCCTCCCGCCTCGGGGTTGCCGCCGCGCTTGGCGAGGTGCGCGCCGAGGTCGGCGGCGAGAAGGCCAAGGACGAGCCGTCGCGCGTCGAAAGGCTCAACATCAGGCTCGACATCTCAGGCGATCTCGACGCTGCGACCAAGCAGCGGATCGTCGAGGACGCCGAAGCGATCTGCACGGTGTCCAACACGCTGCGCGCCGCGCCGCAATTGCATACGACGCTTGGGTGAGGGCTTCGCAGAATGCCTCGCTGCCACCAACCAAGGACCGTCCCATGGCCATGATCCCGCCGATCGACTACGCCTCGGCATCGCATGACATCCGCGCCGAGCACGACAGGGAGCTTGGCCTGCGCGGACGCATGACCAACATGAAGCGCATCCTGCTGCATTCACCGGCGGCCCACCGCATCTATGCCGAATGGTTCACCCTGCGCGATCTGCTCAAGCCCGCACTCGACGACCGCGCTGTCTGGCTGTTGTCGCTGGCGATCTCCGAGAGATGCCGCGCCGAGATACCGCTTACCTTCTTCCGCCGCGCGCTGATCGACAGCGGTCTTGATCCCGAGGCGATCGAGCCCAGCGCTGAAGAAGCTTTGCTGATCGAATTCGGCAAGGCAGTCGCTGCCGATACCAACGCCGTTCCCGACGATGTCTGGGCGGCACTCAAGGCTCGCTACGACGACACACTGCTGGTCAACCTCGTCGCCTTCGCCGGCATCATGGTGGCGACCTGCGTGTTCACGAATGCGGTGCGCGTTGATCTCGACCCGGAGCTGGAGGTGTATCGCAAGCGGTGAAGCGCGTTTTCCCTTCTCCCACAGGGGGCGAAGGGGAAGATCGCGCTTCACCTCCGCAGGAATCGGGTGGTTCACGCCCGCCGTTCGCCCCACTTTGATCACATCAAAGGAGGCATCCATGACCATCCATTCGACAAGCACCAAACGCGCAGCCCATTCGGCCGAAGCGCGCATCGCAGCGCAGGACTGGAGTGCTCTGATCGGCGAACTGAACAGCCACGGCAGCACCGTCATGCCGGCGCTGCTTTCACCCGAGGAGTGCACCGAGATCGCCGGTCTCTATCCGCATGAGGACCATTTCCGCAGCCATGTGGTGATGGCCCGCCATGGCTTCGGCAAGGGCGAGTACCGCTATTTCCGCTATCCGCTGCCGGATCTGGTCGGTGGCCTGCGCACCGCGCTCTATCCCAGGCTCGCCGGCGTCGCCAACGACTGGAACGAACGCATGGGCGTTGCACGGCGCTATCCCGATGACCACGCCGCCTTCCTCCAGCTTTGCCACGAAAGCGGCCAAACGCGGCCGACGCCGCTTCTCCTGCAATATGGCCCCGGCGACTTCAACTGCCTCCATCAGGACCTCTACGGCGATCTCGCTTTTCCCCTGCAGGTGGCGATCCTGTTGTCGCAGCCCGGCGAGGATTTCACCGGCGGCGAATTCGTGCTGACCGAGCAGCGCCCGCGCATGCAAAGCCGTGCCGAAGTGGTGCCGCTGACCCGAGGCGATGCAGTGATCTTTGCTGTCCACAATCGCCCGGTGCAAGGCACGAAAGGGCACTACCGCGTCAATCTCCGGCACGGCGTCAGCCGCCTGCGCTCGGGACGGCGGCATACGGTGGGGATCATTTTCCACGACGCGAAGTGACAATTCGTCGGACACAGCCAAAGCACCTCACTACCGCTGCTTATTGACATGGCGAGTTCGGCGGAACAGTCTCCGCTTGTGTAAGAGAGGGGCATTTATGAAACGATCCTATGAGAAGCCGACACTCGTCAGACGGGGCAAGCTCGCCTCGCTCGCCGCCCAGCAGGTGCCGTCAATAGAAGCGGAAGTGCCCGCACCGAACTGAGTACAGAAGCTGGTTCAAAAACAGCCCGTTGCGCAAAATCGCGCGGCGGGCTGTTTTGCATTCTGGAGGTGCGGACCGCAGCGGCTTTTGCGCGCGGCGTCAAATGGGCGCTTCCTCTGGCGCGGCCGATCGCGTAAGGGCCGGGGAAAATCCTCCAAGGTTCTTCCAGTCGCATGATCCGTCTTGAAAGCATCAGCAAACAGAACGGCCGCCAGCTTGTCTTCATCGAGGCCTCGGCCTCGCTACAGAAGGGCGAGAAGATCGGCCTTGTCGGTCCGAACGGCGCCGGCAAGACGACTTTGTTTCGCATGATTACCGGCCAGGAGCAGCCCGACGAGGGCCAGGTGCAGGTCGATCGCGGCGTCACCATCGGCTATTTCAGCCAGGATGTCGGCGACATGGCCGGCCACAGTGCTGTGGCCGAAGTGAGGAACGGCGCCGGGCCGGTCAGCGACGTGGCGGCCGAAATGGCCGAACTCGAGGCGGCCATGGCCGATCCCGAGCAGGCCGACCGGATGGATGAGATCATCGAGAAATATGGCGAGGCGCAGCACCGTTTCGAGGAACTCGACGGCTATGCGCTCGATGGCCGCGCCCGCGAAGTGCTGGACGGCCTGGGCTTCAGCCAGGAAATGATGGACGGCGATGTCGGCAAACTGTCCGGCGGCTGGAAGATGCGCGTGGCGCTGGCCCGCATCCTGTTGATGCGGCCCGATGTCATGCTGCTCGACGAACCGTCCAACCATCTCGATCTCGAAAGCCTGATCTGGCTGGAGCAGTTCCTGAAAGGTTATGAGGGCGCGCTGCTGATGACCTCGCACGACCGCGAGTTCATGAACCGCATCGTCAACAAGGTGGTCGAGATCGACGCCGGTTCGCTCACCGCCTATTCCGGCAATTACGAATTCTACCAGCAGCAGCGGGCGATCGCCGACAAGCAGCAGCAGGCGCAGTTCGAGCGCCAGCAGGCCATGCTGGCCAAGGAGATCGCTTTCATCGAGCGCTTCAAGGCGCGGGCGTCACACGCCGCCCAGGTGCAGAGCCGGGTGAAGAAGCTCGACAAGATCGATCGTGTCGAGCCGCCCAAGCGCCGTCAGATCGTGAATTTCGATTTTCAGCCGGCGCCGCGCTGCGGCGAGGATGTCGTGACGCTGAAGAACGTCCACAAGGGCTATGGCAGCCGCTCGATCTATGAGGGGCTGGACTTCCAGGTCCGCCGCCGCGAGCGCTGGTGCATCATGGGCGTCAACGGCGCCGGCAAGTCGACACTGCTGAAGCTGGTGGCCGGCGCGTCTGACCCGGATGCCGGCACAGTTGCTCGGGGGCCGAGTGTGAAAATGGGCTATTTCGCCCAGCACGCCATGGAGGTGTTGGAGGGCGAACGCACCGTGTTCCAGACGCTGGAGGACGCGTTTCCGCAAGCCGGCCAGGCGCCGCTCAGGGCACTCGCCGGCTGCTTCGGCTTTTCCGGCGACGAGATCGAGAAGAAATGCCGGGTTCTGTCAGGCGGCGAAAAGGCGCGCCTGGTGATGGCGCTGATGCTGTTCGATCCGCCCAATCTTCTGGTGCTCGACGAGCCGACCAACCACCTCGACATCGCGACCAAGGAGATGCTGATCACGGCGCTGTCGCAATACGAAGGCACCATGCTGTTCGTCTCGCACGACCGCCATTTCCTGGCCGCACTCTCCAACCGCGTGCTGGAACTGACGCCAGAAGGCATCCACACCTATGGCGGCGGCTATACCGAATATGTGGAGAGGACCGGGCACGAGGCGCCGGGGCTGCGGACCTGACGCAGGTCCTGCGTCCGCATTTGCGTCCAGCAAAGCCAGGATTTGTCAGCTCGCCGCCAGCCATTTGCGCGACTGCGCGAAGGCCTTGAAGGCTTTGGCATCCATCGGGTAGCCGAACAGGAAGCCTTGCAGGATGTCGCAGCCAAGCTCTTTCAGGATGCGCGCGTGCTCCATCGTCTCGACGCCCTCGGCGATCACTTCGATCCCGAGCGACTTGCCGATGTCGATGATGGACGACACAAGCTGCCGCTGTGCGGTTGAGCTGGTGATGGGGGTGACCAGCTGGCGGTCGATCTTGAGGCGACGGGGCCGCAACTTCAACAGCGAGACGATCGAGGCATGCCCGGTGCCGAAATCGTCGATCTCGACGTCGATGCCGAGCCCCTTGATGTGTTCGATGTTCCAGCTGACCAGCTCGTCGTTTTCGTCGAGGAAAATCGACTCCACCAGTTCGAACGACACGGTCCCTTCCTTGATCGGAAGCTTGCGCAAACCCTTGATCAGGTCCCTGTCTTCCAGGCGCCGTGCGGAAACGTTGACCGAGACGCGCGGGATGTTGAGGTGGCTGCGCGACCAACGCTCAAAATTATCGAGCGCCTGCTCCAGGACGGTGCGGTCGATAAGCGCCACGACATTGAGTTCTTCAGCCACCTTGATGTAGGCGTCGGGGGTCAGCATGCCGCGTTGCGGATGATCCCAACGCGACAGCGCCTCGACGCCGACGATCTCCAGCGTCTTGGCGTCGAACTGCGGCTGATAGTAGACGATGAATTCGTTCCGCTCGAGCCCGCCCAGAATCTCGTCGGCGGTCTGCTTGGTCCGCACGATCTCGCTCTGCAGCTCTTCGTTGAAAAACTCGTAGCGGTTGCGGCCGCGGCCTTTCGCCCGGTACAGCGCCAGATCGGCATTGACAAGCAACTGCCTTGCATCGACGCCGCTATTGGCCGCAATGCCGATGCTGACGCCGAACCGGCACTGGTGACCCAGATAGTCGACCGGCTGGCGCATCGCATCGATAATGTGGTCGGCCAGCGCGGCGAGTTCCTTGTCGTCGCGTCCATGGCTCAGCACGACAAACTCGTCGCCGCCGATGCGCGCAACGAAATCGGCACTGCCGACGCTGGCCTTGATGACTTTCGAAGCATGCACCAGCAATGCATCGCCCGCTGCATGGCCGAGCGTGTCGTTGATCTGCTTGAACCGGTCAAGGTCGAGATGCAGCAACGCCGCACGGCCGTCGGCTTCGCGGTTTTCGGCAAGCATCTCGTCCAGATACCGACGGTTGGGCAGACCGGTCAGCGAATCATGCATCGCGACATGCTCGATGCGGGCTTTGGCCAGGTTCAGTTCGGCATTTTTCGATTCTGAAAGGCGACGTTCACGCACGAGATTCTCGTTGAGCAGCACGTCGCCTGTCACATCCCATTCGGCGCCGATCATTTTTGGCGTGCCGTCGATGTCCCGGAAGAAACTGGCGCGGGTGCGCACATGGCGAATGGTGCCGTCCGGCCGCAGGAGCCGATACTGCGAAGAGTAGGGGCCTTGTGTTGCAACAGCCGAATCGAAATCTGCTTTAGCCCGTTCGAAGTCTTGGGGATGGATCGCCAGCGCCCAGTCGTCATAGCTACGGGTCTTGCCGCCGCCGGGTTTGCCATAGATTTCGTTGATGCGGTCGTCCCATACGAGTTCGTTGCTGACGGTATCGTGCTCCCACACGCCTATAGCAGAGGCTTCCAACGCCAGCTCCAGCCGCCGGGACAGGCGCCTCAACTCGGCGTCACTTTTCTGCCGCTCACCGAAAAGACGTCCTGCCACGAGGATCGGCAGCACCACCAGCGCGCCGGCAAGCGCCATGAGCAGACGCAACAGCCACTCATTTTTCGGAGCGGTCGGCCAGCCGCCCTTCGGTATGGCTGAAATTTGCCAGGAGCCTGAAGGCAATTGCACCTCTGCCATCACCGGATTGCCGGACACGACATTATCGCCGCCGAAGAACAGTTCCCCGCCGCCGCCGAGCGCATCCTTGCCGATAAGCGCCACATCGATATCCAGATCAGGGTCGGTCAGTCCGCTGGCAGCGTAGAGCCGATCGACATCGATCACGGCCGAGACGATACCCCAGAAACGGTCGCCGCCACCCGCCGTCGGCACGAAGACCGGGATACGGCCGATGAAGCCACGTCCGCCTTGCGCCAGTTTGACCGGCCCGGCGAGCACCAGCGCGCGCTGGTCACGGGCGCGAAGCGCGGCCATGCGTTGCGTATCGCTCTTGCGGTAGTCCAGCCCGATGGCTTTTTCATTGCCTTCCAGCGGATACATCAGCGCGATGACGAGGTCGGGGGCGCCGGCAATATCGCGCAACTGCGATTTTTGCTCGAACAGATTACGGGCGAGTGCCGCAAATCTTTGCTGGCCCATATAAGGCTCGGTAACGATTGTCGAAACGAGACCCTGAACCAGCTGGAGATTGCCGCCTATGTTGCCTTCGAGCTTGGCGCGTATGATGTTGACCTTGGCCAGGACGTCGGCGCGCGCCAGCTGATCGGAGACCTCTCTGTTCCTCTGGTCGGCAACCAGGGCGCAGACGAGAAGCACGACAAAGGCAATCGCCGCCGGCAAGTTGGCGGAAGAAAAAACGGCCCGTTTCAACCGGCCGGAATTGAGCATTGCACCTGCCAACTCGATCCGAAGACCTTTCCAGGACAGTAGTCCTTCGGTCGACCATAGTAGCTAAAGCTTAAGTTTGAGCTTCGAGACGAATCCGAGAACAAACGGTAAGCTTTTGGCTGCCAGGGTCCAGCCGAAATCTGAATGAGTGTCCGAAAGTAGGACGCCAGGTTGCAGCGTTCTGCAACCCGGCGGCGAAGTCATATTCGCCTCAGATTGCAACAAGCCGCCTGATCTTGCCGCGCGGGCCCTTGCGGGAGGCTTACTTCCCAGCCATTTGATCGGCCAGCGCCTGCGCCTGGGCGAGCAGCGCCGGGAAAGCCGGGTCAGCCGGCAGGCGCTGCGCCATGCAGGCCCGGTAGTCGCTGTCGCCCTTGTCCCAGGCGGCGTTGGAGGACTCGAACGCTTTTTCGTCCTTCAGGTCCGATGCCTGGTAGGCCTCCTGGAATTTCTGCGCGGCGGCGTCCGCAGCAGCCCACACGGCGTCGCAGGCGGCGATCTTCGGAACGGCAGGGGCTGCCGGCGCTGCGATAATTCTCACGCTGTTGCCTTTGACGAGCGTAACGATGACTTCCTGCTCATAGATCGGCCCGACGTCCTGCGTCCAGCCGCCGAGCCGTGCGAAGGCGATGTCGGCGCCTTCGGGTTTCTTCAATGGAAAGTCGAGTGTTCCCTCGAAGGCGGCGTCGCTGTTGATCGCCTGGGTGTAGAAGGCATCGAGCTTAAGCGCCTCATCGATGCCGGCGGGCAGTTTGAAACTCTCGTCGGTCTCGGCGGTTCTGGACTGGAGCCAGCGCTCCAGCAGCCCTCGCGTCGTTGCCACCAGGCTGGGGCCGTCGTCGCCCTTGGTGTATCGCAGCCCATCGAGCATGCCATAGCCGATATCGGAGTCGCTGAGGCTTTCGATATTGATTGTGCCGGTTGGCGGAAAGTCCTTGACCGCCAGCGGCCCGATAATGCCGGCAAGACGCTGCTGGAGGTCGGCCAGCGCCTTCTCGTTCTCAGCGTCGATGGTCTCGATTGCCGCGTTCGCACTGTTCAGCGCTGCGATATCAGCAATCGCCTTGTCACGCGCGGCCACATAGTCGTCCTCCGGCGAGGCCGCGAAAGCCACGCTGCTCACCAGTGCAAACAGAAACGTCCAGACCCACCGCATGATATAAACCCTGCTCTACGTTCGATTCCAAGGATACATGACAACATTGGGCTGAAAAAAGACGCCGTTGGAGCTGCAGATCTCCCCACATGAGGGGGAGATGGCCGGCAGGCCGGAGGGGGTCGCGGCGCCGGCTCGGCCGGGCTCAGATGCCGAGCGGCGGCCCGCAATGGGATGACGCGCACCCCC
>NZ_JAMYUO010000010.1:0-190146 GCF_040323125.1 Mesorhizobium sp. M0062 | reverse complement strand
ATGTTCCGGGGGGGTGCAATGTATGGGGGGTCGTCTGTGTTAAAATCAATTTTTCGCGGGAATTTTCTTGGTCACCGGGCGTCCCATTTGCGGACGCCCCTTTCCTATTGGACTGACGATCTCACGCGCCTCTGAGCGTCAGGTGCAAGGTCTCGGCGAAGCGGTCGGGATAGGGCGCAAAGCCCATATGGTCGCCGGGGAAGGCGGCGCGCTTGCTGCCGAGCCTGTCGGCCAGCGTCTTGCCCATGCCGTCGATCGGCTGGCCGATGGACTCTTCGCCGATGCCGACCACGACCGGGCGGCCGCGCAACGCCTCGATATCAGGACGGTAGAGCGACAGCGGCATGACGCCATGCGCCAGCCAGTATTCGAAATTGCCGCTGACCCTGGCAAAGGTCTCGGCCTCTTCGGGCGACGGTTCGAACGAAGGCGGTCCGTCTTGCGGCTCGTGCGGTCCGGCTTCACCCTGGTCCGGCCCTTCCGACAGGCCGTTCTCGCTGAAGAATTTCTGCATCGCCGCCTCGACGCCCTGGCTGCGATAGGTGTCGTGCAGGTCGCGCATGCCGGCCAGTGACGGCGACGGGTCGTCGAGCAGCATCATGCTGGGCGGCTCATGCGCCACCAGCGCACGAACCCGGCCGGGATGGCGGGCGGCGAGGTTGAGCCCGATGTGAGCGCCGCCGCTGGTGCCGAACACATAGGCCGGTCCGGCGCCAAGCGCCTCGATCAATCTCGCGGCATCGTCGCCATGGACATTGAGGTCCTGCTCTTGCTGCTCTCCGTCGAAGGTGCTGCGCGAATTGCCGCGCGGATCATAGGCGACCACCGTGTAGCGGTCGGCGAGGTAGCCCGCGACATCGGCGAAGACGCCGGCATCCTGCGGTCCGCCGGGGATTATCAACAAGTACGGGGCCGGAACCGCGCATCTCATAATAGAGGCTGGCGCCCGGTACTTTCAGCGTCGACGTTTGGGGGGTCATGTCCATCTCTCCTGTTGTTCTCATGTCAAAGTTCGGCTTTGCGCCGGGTCCGATCATTTGCCGGCGACAACCATGCGGTTGCCCTCGCTGTCGCGGAATTCGGCGACCGTGCGGCCCGGCTGCCAAGGCGCTTCCTGCGGCTCGGTGATGATTTCGACGCCGCGCGCCTTCAGGCCCGCGACCGTTGCCTCGACATCGCCATCAACGAGCACCAGCACGGGCTCAGTGCCCGGGGTGTCATCGGCGCGTTTGACGAAATGCAAATTGGTGACGGCGCCGGGAAATGTCAGCTCGATCCAGCGCCAGCCGCTGTCGCCCATCAGCTGGTCCTCCGCCACCTGGCAAGCAAGATGTCCGGTGTAGAAGGCCTTGGCGCGGTCCTGGTCGAACACCGGCAATTCGGCAAACTGGATGTGCATGATGGATCTCTCCTGCTCCTCGATGGCTGCCGCGCAACCGTCCACGGGAAAGACGATCCGGACGATCGAAAAGATTCGCCGGGCGACGAATCTTTTCGAGGCCGCGAAACGTCTTCTCCGTGCAGAGTTGAAAAACAGGAGACGACAATGGGCTACAATCTCATCCGCTACGGCGTGAAGGACGAAAGCATCGCCGAGAACCGTATGCTGGTTGCACAGGTGTTCGAGGCACTCGACGACACGAAGCCGCAATCTGTGCGCTACCTCGTCCTGGAACTGGAGAATGGCGAGTTCATCCATCTTGTCAGCCAGGATGGCGACGGCCTGACCGGGCTCGCAGCCTTCAAGGCCTTCAGCGCCGATCATGCCGGACGCCGCTCGACGCCGCTTGCCAGATCGCCGGCAAAGATCGTCGGCAATTATCGTATGCTGGCCGGCGAGGTCGTGCCGGCTTGAATGCGAAGACCGGCATTTAGGGAACGGACAGGATGAACACAGCAAAACTCGACCGCGTTGCCCTGGAGGCGATGCTCGGCTCCTTGCGACCGAAGCTGCACCGCTACTGCGCCCGCATGGCCGGCTCGGTGATCGATGGCGAGGACATCGTCCAGGAGACACTGATCAAGGCACTGCAGGCCATCGACGGCGACGCCGCCGTCGAGCGTCCGGAGCAATGGCTGTTCCGCATAGCCCACAATGCCGCGCAGGATCATCTGCGCCGGCGCCAGCGGGAGCAGGCGCGCATGAGCGAGACCGACATGACGACGATCGAAGACCCCTCCGCAAGCGCCGATGCGAGGCTCGCCACCGCCGCCAGCCTGCGAAGCTTCATGCAGCTGGCAACAGTGCAGCGCAGCGCCGTGATCCTTGTCGACGTGCTTGGCCTCAGCCTGCACGAAACCTGCGAAGTGTCCGGCGCCACCCTGGCTGCGACCAAGGCAGCGCTCCATCGCGGGCGGTCGCAGCTGCGCCTGCTGGCGTCACAGGACGAGCAGGCGCCTGCCCCAAAGCTCGACGCCGACGACGAGCGGCGCCTGCGCCGCTATGTCGACCTGTTCAACGCGCGCGACTTCGACGCCGTGCGCGCGTTGATCGCCGAGGATATCCAGCTTGAAGTCGTCAACCGCACCCGCATGCGCGGCAAAGCGCAGGTTTCCAACTATTTCGGCAATTACGACCGTGTCCAGGATTGGGCGCTGTCGCTCGGCTTCGTCGACGGCAGGCCGGCCATCCTGATCCGCAACCCGCAAGCGGGAGATGACGCCGTGCGCGGCTTCATGCTGGTCGACTGGCAGGATGGAAAGGTCAGCCATATCCGCGATTTCCGCTACGCGCCCTATTGCCTTGCCGATGCGGACATCCGCTTCATCGACGGGTAAGCATCGGCCAGAGAGCGCAGGCTTCGTGCCTCAGGCGAAGCTTTGCAAATTGGCGTCCTGCAGCTTGGAGCCGGCGAGCAAGGTCTCGAGCACCTGCTTCTTGAGCGACAGGCACTGCGAGCGGGCAAGCTTTGCGATGGCCGAGACCTCGGCCAGCTCGCAGGCAAGCACCAACTCCTTCTGCTGGCCGATGATCGCTTGCGTGAAGTCGCGCGATTTGAAGCCGAGATGGAGGACACGCTCCGACTGGTCGAGCGTTTGGTCGAGCAGGCGAACTAGGCGCAGATTGCCGGAGAGTTCGGCCAGGGCCAGGCGAAAGGCGCGGTCGGCCGCCAGAAAGGCGACATGGCTGCGCAGCGTCTCCGGCTTCAGCACCTTCTGCGCCGCCAGCCTGATGTCGTCGAGCCCGCGTTCGGTGAGGTTTGCCGCGGCCACCCGGAACACTTCCGGTTCGATCAGGCTGCGGACGTCGAAGATCTCGTTGACGTCGCGCAGGCTAAGCGGTGCGATGACATAGCCGCGGCGCGGCTCGCTCTTGATCAGCCCTTCCTGCGTCAGGCGGGCCAAAGCCGAGCGGATCGTCGCCTTTCTGATCTGGTAGCGGTCGCCGATCTGCTTTTCGGTCAGGCTTTCGCCGGGTTGCAGGACGCAGGCGACGATGTCGCTCTTCAGCTGCTCATAAGCTTCCTCGCTGCGCAATATGTCGGCGGTCGACGGCGCCTTGACGGCGGACGGTGACACTGATTTCGGAAGAGCCATATCTGCCTGCCCGTGTGGTCTGCCCGCGTGGTCTGCCCGCGTAGTCTGCTTGCCCGTTTCGACCATCCGGTTGACGGATCTGCCGGCATTCGCTAGCTGATCATCTCAGTTGTATTGGTTGAGCTTCCCAATGGAGATGACGACAAATGTCTCTTGCCGCCAACTCGCCTCTCTACGCCGTAACCGCCGATATCGTCAACGCAGCCAAAGGTGCTCATGCCTTCGAACGGGTCAAGGCGGTGCTGCGCGAACACACCGATCGCTTTCATGCATCAGGCGTGCTCGCGCATGAGGAAGACGACGATGAGGTGCTGCTGCATGCCAGCCCCGACTTGACCATCTACCACATCACGCTGTCGCCCGGCCTGCAGTACCCGCCGCACAACCATCTGATGGATGCGCTGATCGGCATCTACAAGGGTAGCGAGACCAACTTCATCTATCCCGTTGACGGCAGCGAGATCGATGCGCCGGAACGCCACGACATCGCGGCGCCCGCCGTGGTGCACATGACCCCTGATACTGTGCACGCGGTCGCCAACACCGGCAGCGCCCGCTCAGGCGCACTGCATGTCTATCTCGGCAATCTTACCGAGACCCACCGCCACATGTGGAGCCCGGACAGCACCCACGCCGAGCCGTTCGACAATGAGCGGTATCTGGCTGGGGCGAGGCCGATTGGGCCCTGATCCGGGAAAGCGGAATAACGGTCGCCGCATACCGGCCCATTTCAAGAACACCGCAGCGCGTTGACTAGCGCAGTTAGTGCGGCAGGCTGATGCTGGTGACTGGGGTAATACATGAAGAAGCCTGGAATAAGCGGCGTCCAGTTCTCCAGCACTCGAATGAGGCGGTGCTCGGCAACGTGTTCCGCGACCTGCTCTTCATATGTGAGCCCAAGACCGGCTAGCGGATCGCAGGAAATCACAGTTTCGGCGGAAATGGCGCGCCCGAAGAGATTCGAACTCCTGACCCCCAGATTCGTAGTCTGGTGCTCTATCCAGCTGAGCTACGGGCGCGCAACAGGCCATGCTTTACATAGCCCCGCTAACCGATCCTGACGACCGGCCGCGACAAGAAGTGTTCCCTAGCGACTGAATTTCCGAAAAGCAAGCCAATCCGGCAAAAGTTTTGTCGCAGCTGCTTTCGACGGTGCCGATCAAGGTGTGCTGAGATTCAGCTAAGTCCGACTTCGGCTGAATATCAAATACAGCTCAGGCCGGGCGGCGCAGGCCGCTGCGGGCCTGGTCGAGGCGGACCGGCTGGTCGGGGATGGTGACGGCGAAGGTGGTGCGTCCGCCGATCGATTCGACCAGCTCCACCGTGCCGCCATGGGCGCGGATCAGTTCATGCGCGATGGCCAGGCCAAGGCCGGTGCCGCCGCTGCGGGCCGAGCCGCGAAACGCCGCGAACAGGTTTTCTCGCGCCTTCGCCGGCAGGCCGGGACCGGTGTCGGTGACAATGATGCGGCTTACGCTGCCTATGCGCTCGGCCGATACGGCGAGCCGGCGCACCAGCGCGCTCTCGGCGTCGGCCGCCATCGCCTGGACCGCGTTGCGACACAGATTGGTGAGCACGCGAAACAGCTGGTCGGAATCGGCATCGACCTCGAAGGCGAGCTCGACGGCATTGACGAATTCGATGCCGTCCTCGATGTCGAGCAGGCCGTGGACGTCGTCGACCAGCTGGCGCAGCCGCAAGCGGCGGCGTGAGGGCGCCGGCTCCTGCGTGCGGCCATAGTGGAGCACGCCTTCGGAATAGGAGACGGCGCGGTCGAGCGCGCGCAAGAGCTTTGGCGCGAAGGCCTGCACGGTCGGGTCCTTGACCAGGCGCAGGCGGTCCGACATCAGCTGCGCCGAGGCCAGGATGTTGCGCATGTCGTGGTTGATCTTGGAGACGGCGAGGCCAAGGTCGGCAAGGTGCTTCTGCTCCGACAGCATCTTTTGCAGCCGTTCCTGCATCTGCGACAGTTCGCGCTCGGCAACGCCGATCTCGTCGGCGCGGGCGGCCGGGTGGATGATGCGCCCTGGATCGTCGGGCGCCTCGGAGAAGGACAGCATCGAGCGCGTCATGGTGCGGATCGGGCCGATCATGATCAGGTCGATCGCGGCATAGACCAGCATTGCGGTGAACAACGAGATCAGCAGCGAGACGAAGGCGACGTTGCGCGAATAGCGCAGCATGGCGTTGCGCAGGGAATAGTCGGGCATGATCAGCTCGAATTCCTTGTCGCTGTCGCCGACCGGGCCGAACACCCTGAGCATGCGCTTGCCGCCGAAGAACAGCGTATCCAGCGCCCCGGTCATGCCCTTGATCATGCCGACATTGGCGATATCGATATGCTCGTCGACCTGCGGCGGCATCTCGGCCACCACCAGCAGGCGCGACACGCCGCCGTCGCGCACCGCGATCGCCTTGGCGCCGATTGCCATCAGCACGTCGTTCTGGGCGGCGCGGGAGAGCGAATTGGGCTCGCCCTGCACCAGCACGATGGACACCGCGGCAGCGGTGCTTAGCCGCTCCTTCAGCCAGGCCAGGCGGTAGCTGGCGATCCAGGGCAGGAAAATGAGGACTTCGGCCAGGAGCACGAAGACAATGGTGAGCAAGAGCAGCTTGGTCGACAGGCCGCGCGCCAAGGGCACTGAACGATTGGGCACCGAACGGCTCGCAACCGGGCGAACGGTCGCCGGGCTGGCATCGGCTGTCGCCGGGCCGCTCCCTTCATCCGCTGATGCAACTTCGCTCATTAAGGCCTGTCTTCACAAACGCTTGATCGGTTGAGATTAGGCGATTGCGGCTTTTTTGCCAATTTCATCCTTCGTTGGACGATGGTGCCAGCAATAAAAGACCGCCTCGAACTGGGTGTTCGCGCTGCGACGAACTCATAGTTCGCGCTGGATTGACTCCCAAAACCCTTCTTTCTATAAGCCGCTCACGCTCGGGCCATTCGTCCCGGCGCGGTTTCGATCGCGCCAATGCCGGCCCGGCAAAGCTCCTGTTACACAGTGACAGAATCAAGAAGGGCCGCACCCCGCGGTATTAAAACAAATGAAGCGTACCTACCAACCGTCCAAACTCGTCCGCAAGCGCCGGCACGGTTTCCGTGCTCGCATGGCCACCAAGGGTGGTCGCGGCGTCGTCGCAGCTCGCCGCAACCGCGGCCGCAAGCGGCTCAGCGCCTGAACGGAAGACGAGATCGTTGCCCGCAACCGGCAAGCCAGTGGGACCAAACCCCAAGCGGCTTCTGAAACGTGCGGAATTCCTGGCCGTCCGCCGCGGTGAAAAGCGGCGCGGGCGGCTTTTTCTCGTCGAAGTTCTCGACCGCAATGACGGCCTGCCGCCGCGCGTCGGCTTCACCGTCACCAAGAAGGTCGGCAATGCGGTTGTCCGCAACCGCGTCAGGCGGCGGCTGAAAGAAGCCGTGCGCACCCATGCCGCAAGTGACATGGCGCCCGGCAATGACTATGTCATCGTCGGGCGTGAAGACGTGCTCACCATTCCGTTCGGCCAGTTGAAGGCCGAACTCTCCCGCCGTCTCAGCGGAACACGATAGGCCAAGGGCTTTCGATGGAAAACAACCGGAACTTCTACATCACCATCGTCTTGTCGGTGCTGATCCTCGGGCTGTGGCAATATTTCTATGTGCTGCCGCGCAGCGAACAGCAGCGCGAGGCGGCCCGCATCGAAGAGCAGCGGGCGGCGGAGCAGAAGAAGGCGGCCGAGGCCGCCAACCCCGGCGGCACGCCGGCGCCCGCAGCGCCCGGCGCCATTCCAAACGCGCCCGGCACCTATGTCACGACGCCGGAAGGCCGCGCGCAGGAAGTGGCCAAGACGGCCCGCGTCAACATCGACACGCCGAGCCTGTCGGGCTCGATCAACCTCACCGGCGCCCGCCTCGACGACCTAAAGCTCAAGCACTACACCGAGACGGTCGACAAGACATCGCCGCAGATCCAGCTGCTCAATCCGCAGGCGCTGCCCACCGGCTATTATGCCGAGATCGGCTTTGTCGGCAGTGACACGACCGGCACGGTGCCAGGCCCGGAAACGGTCTGGAGCGTCGACGGCAATGCGACTCTGACGCCGGCGACGCCAGTGACGCTGACCTTCACCAACGACAAGGGCCTGACCTTCAAGCGCACGATCTCCGTCGACGGCGACTACATGTTCACCGTTTCCGATGCGGTGCAGAATTCAGGCTCGGCCCCGGTCACGCTGTCCAATTACGGCCGGGTCATCCGTTTCGACAAGCCGGCCGTCGCCAGCTCCTATGTGCTGCATGAAGGGCTGATCGGCGTCACCGGCACGGAAGGCCTGCAGGAGCACAAATACGCCGACATCGAGAAGAACAAGCTCTATACGCCGAGCAAATCGACCGATGGCTGGCTTGGCATCACCGACAAATATTGGGCGGTTACCCTGGTGCCGACCGAGAAGCAGCCGTTCCAGCCGCACTATGCCTATTACGACAATGGCCGCCCGCGCTACCAGTCGGACTTCCTCACCGACCCGATCACCATTGCCGCCGGCCAGTCGGCGACGGTCGAGACCGAGATCTTCGCCGGCGCAAAGGAAGTCAACAAGATCAACGCCTACGCCCAGGACCGCCAGATCAGGCTGTTCGACCGGCTGATCGATTGGGGATGGTTCATCTGGATCACCAAGCCGATGTTCTACCTGATCGACACGCTGTACAAATTCTTCGGCAATTTCGGCCTGGCCATCCTTGCCACCACGGTGGTCGTCAAAACCCTCTTCTTCCCGCTCGCCAACAAATCCTATGCGTCGATGGCGAACATGAAGAAGGTGCAGCCCAAGATGCTCGAGATCCGCGAGAAATACGCGGACGACAAGATGAAGCAGCAACAGGCGATGATGGAGCTGTACAAGACCGAGAAGATCAATCCGCTCGCCGGCTGCTGGCCGGTGGCGCTGCAGATCCCGGTGTTCTTCTCGCTCTACAAGGTGCTCTACATCACCATCGAGATGCGGCACGCGCCGTTCTTCGGCTGGGTCCAGGATCTGGCGGCGCCCGATCCGACCTCGGTCTTCAACCTGTTCGGCCTGCTGCCCTTCGCGCCACCGGCCTTCCTGCCGCATATGGGCGCCTGGGCGGTGGTCATGGGCATCACCATGTTCCTGCAGATGCGCATGAACCCGACGCCGCCGGATCCGACGCAGGCGCAGATCTTTACCTGGATGCCGGTGATCTTCACCTTCATGATGGGCAGCTTCCCGGCCGGCCTCGTCATCTACTGGGCCTGGAACAACACGCTGTCGATCCTGCAGCAAGGCGTGATCATGAAGCGCCAGGGCGCCAAGATCGAATTATGGGACAATCTGACGGCATTGTTCCGAAAGAAACCCTCGCCGGCTGAATAGAAGGCGCTATTCCGGCAATCAAAGCCCCGGCTCGTCCGGGGTTTTTGTGGACGAGGCGCGCATCACGTTCCCGTGAGGCGCGAAACTTGCGGCGTGCAACCGGCGTGGCTGCTGCTTGTACCGCCAAGGCCGATCAACACCGATCAGCTCTAATCCGAAGACCGCTGTTTTTGATCCGTGACCCCGTCATGTCCATCGCGGGGATGCGGCGCGTGGGATGGGCATTCGCCTTTAAGTATTTGTTATCATTATCGTTTTTTACTCTGCACCGAAACTTTCCCGCAATCGCCGCGTAACTCTTCCCGACAATCGAATCAACAATTGTCGCACCAGAAGGGTTCTCCAATGGCAAAGTCCATCCTCAAGGCATTCTGCTTTTCCGCCGGCCTGGCTCTATCGGGCCTCGCAGCTACGACGGCCTATACGCTCGCCAATCCCGCCGTTGGCGGCGCTGCGATGCTGACCTCGAAGAACATCGTCGAGAACGCCCTCAACTCGCCGATCCACAAGACGCTGGTTGCCGCCGTCAAGGCCGCCGGCCTGGTCGACACGCTGGAAAGCGCGGGACCCTTCACGGTGTTTGCGCCGACCGATTCCGCCTTCAAGAAACTGCCGGCCGGCACCGTCGCCACGCTGGTGAAGCCCGAAAACAAGGACAAGCTGGCCAAGATCCTGACCGCCCATGTCGTGGCCGGCAAGATCTCCGCCAAGGATATGATGACCAAGGCCAAGGCGATGGGTGGCAAGTATGAAATGAAGACCGTCAGCGGCGACACGCTGATCGCCGAGGTAAAAAAAGGCGCGCTTTATATCGTCGACGGATCCGGCGGCGCCGCCAAGGTAACGGTCGCCGACGTCAACCAGTCGAACGGCGTCATCCACGTCGTCAACAAGGTGCTGTTGCCGAAGTAACGGTTTTAGGCAACGGCGAATGACGGCGGGCTGCGACGGGCTTTCTCGGTCTGCCTTCCCCACCTCACGGCGAGGTGCCATTCTTTTGAAGCCGTCTTCGCCACCACGGGGTCCTGCTTGTCCTTCGCAGGGCCCCGTTTTTCGTTTCAGGGCGCCTTAGGCGACTGCGCTGCGGTCGACCTGATCGTGATCTGCCGCGGCACGAACTGAACATCGAAGCCCAGCAGGGCTCGCTCATCGGGCGATTGGTGCTATAGGGCGGATCACGCCATCTAGAATGGCGGCTTTAATTTGCGCCACTCTCGACGGATCTCGCCATGGACGGACCCAACCCAGACATCAAACACCCGATCCCGATGCACACCCGCGTCGGCTTCCTCAAGCCCCTGGTCACCGCGCCGAATATCGAGATCGGCGACTTCACCTATTATGACGATCCGGACGGACCGGACAAATTCGCCGAGCGATGCGTGCTGCATCATTATCCCTTCATCGGCGACAAGCTGATCATCGGCAAGTTCTGCGCCATCGCCGAGGGCGCGCGCTTCATCATGAACGGCGCCAACCATGCCATGTCCGGCTTTTCCACCTATCCGTTCAACATTTTCGGCCATGGCTGGGAGCAAGGCTTCGACCCGAAGACGTGGTCGCAGGAAGTGCGTGGCGACACGGTGGTCGGCAATGATGTATGGATCGGCATGGATGCGGTGATCATGCCCGGCGTGTCGGTCGGCAATGGCGCCATCGTGGCGGCGAAATCGGTGGTGACGCATGACGTGCCGGACTATGCGATCGTCGCCGGCAATGCGGCAAAGGTGGTGAAGATGCGTTTCGACGACAGGACGGTGCGGCGGTTGCTGGCTGTGGCGTGGTGGAATTGGCCGTTGGACAAGATCGGCCGCAACCTCAACGCCATCCGAGGCGCCGATATTTCCAGGCTTGAGGCAGCAATTTGAACGCGCCGGGCAACACCGTCATCGGCACCGACCTGTTCACCAAGGGGTGGATCTTCATCCGCGGCGTGCCGGCGATGAAGTTCCTGCCGCCGGAGGGGCCGCCGGAGATCGCCTTTGCCGGCCGCTCCAATGTCGGCAAGTCGTCGCTGATCAATGCGCTGGTCGGCCATAACGGGCTGGCGCGCACCTCCAACACGCCGGGCCGCACGCAGGAGCTCAACTATTTCGTGCCGGGCGGGTTTTCCGGCGAAGGCACCGACCTGCCGCCAATGGCGCTGGTCGACATGCCGGGCTACGGCTATGCCAGCGCGCCGAAGGAAAAGGTGGACGATTGGACCAAGCTGGTCTTCGACTATCTCAAGGGCCGCGTGACGCTGAAGCGGGTCTATGTGCTGATCGATTCCCGCCATGGCATCAAAGCCAAGGACGACGAAGTGCTGTCGCTGCTCGACAAGGCGGCGGTGTCCTACCAGATCGTGCTGACCAAGACCGACAAGATCAAGGCCGCCGGCGTGCCGCAGCTGATCGAAGAGACATTACTGAAGATCAAGAAGCGGCCGGCGGCGTTTCCGTTCGTGCTCGCCACGTCGTCGGAAAAGGGCGAGGGTCTGGACGAACTGCGCGCGGCGATCGTGCTGGCGGCCAATGGCGGTTAAAAGCAACTCCGGGAAAAGTGTGAAGCGGTTTTCCGTCCGGAGTTGCGAAAAAAGACCTTTGGCTAACTAGGCCTTTGCCTTGGACTTCGCCTCGAGCGCGATCATCTGGTGGCTTTCTTCCTCGGCAAGCTTTTCAGTGCCGTAGGACTTCAGGAACAGGCTGACGCCCGACCGCACGATGTGGTCGATTTCATCCTGGCTCGGCGCCGTGGTGCGGTAGGCGAAGATGCACTGGCGAAACAGGCCGGCGAGGCACAGTTCGGTGAATTGATAGGCGGCAAGATCGACATCATCGATCTTGAGCAGGCCGCGTTCGATGGCTGCATCGAGGAACTTGACCACCTTGTCGTGGCCGCGTTTGGGGCCACGTTCGTAAAACCGCGCGCCCATGTCCGGTATCCTGTCGGAGGCGCCGATCACGGTGCGTTGCGCCTGGATGACCTTGGCCGAGGTGATCTTCATCGACAGCACCTTGCCGAACTTCACCAGCGTCTGGCGCAGATCGTCGGCGCGGTCGAGCATGTCGTACATGTTCTTGAAGATGGTGCCGCGCTCTTCCTCGATCAGCGCCTCGAACAGCTCTTCCTTGTTGGCGAAGTAGACATAGATCGTGCCCTTGGAGACGCCAGCCTCGCGGGTAATGTCGTTCATCGACGCCGCTTCGAAGCCCTTGTCGATGAACACGCGCCGCGCGCCCTCGATAATCTGGCTGCGCTTGACCGGATCCTGGCCCGCCGCCGGGCGGCCGCGACGCGCACTATCCAGCACATCGCACGGATCATTTTCGACGTCGGGTAACGTGTCGGCCATTAAAGTCACACCTCGCGAAATAATTCGAACCGATCGGTTCGATTGCTCTTGATATGGGCCTGCTTTAGCGCTATGTCAACGTTCGCATCGAACCGAACGGTTCAGTATAACACATTTTCCTTATGTAGCTACGGTAGCGAGATATCATGTCCTCGAACACGCCAACCACCGCCGAAGTCCGCCCCTTTCCCAACGCCAAGGTCTCGCCGGTTATCGAAGCGCCGGAAGCGCCCATCAAGCCTGCCGCCGAAGTTTTGGCCGAGGTGCCGGCCAAGAAGAAGCGGTCGGCTCGCTCGTTCATGCTGCCGATCATCGGCCTCGCTCTGCTCAGCGCCGGCGCCTGGTATGGCTATAATTACTGGACCGACGGCCGGTTCCTGATCTCGACCGACGATGCCTATGTCCAGGCCGACATGTCGTTCGTCTCGCCGAAGATTTCCGGCTATGTCGATCAAGTCAAGGTCTCGGAGAACCAGCAGGTCAAGGCCGGCGATCCGCTGCTGACGATCGACGACGGCGACTACAGAATAGCCGTTGCCCAGGCGGAGGCGCAGATCGCCACGCTGGCCAAGACGCTCGACCGTATCGACGCGCAGACCAAGGCGGCGCAAGCTTCGCTGCAACAGGCGCAGGCGCAGAAGGTCGCCGACCAGGCGGCAGCCGACAACGCCGCTCGCGCCCAGCAGCGCGCCGCGCAACTGGTCAAGACGCATGTCGGCACACAGGCGCAACTGGACGATGCCCAGACCGCTCTCGACCAGGCCAATGCAGCCCTCGTCGGCGCCGACGCGCAGATTGCAGCCGCACAGGCCAATATCGGCGTGTTCGAAGCGCAGCGCGCCGAATCGGCCAGCACGCTGGCTTCGCTGCGGCTGAACCGCGACAAGGCCGCGCGCGATCTGTCCTTCACCGTGCTCAAGGCGCCTTATGACGGCGTCGTCGGCAACCGCTCGGTCGAGCAGGGCGACCTCGTCAGCCCCGGCCAGAAGCTCGCCGTCGTGGTGCCGCTGGACAAGCTCTACATCGTTGCCAACTTCAAGGAGACGCAGCTGGCCAAGCTGGTGCCCGGCGAGAAGGTGCGGGTCTCGGTCGACGCCACGGACGGCCATGATTTCGAAGGCACGGTGTCGTCGCTGGCGCCGGCTTCGGGTGCGGTGTTCTCGCTGCTGCCGCCGGAAAATGCCACCGGCAACTTCACCAAGGTGGTGCAGCGCATCCCGGTTCGCATCGACGTGCCGGCCGATGTGCTGAAGGCAGGCAGGCTGCGCGCCGGCCTGAGCGTCGTTGTCGCCGTCGACAGCCGCACGGCTCCGGCCGCGGCGAACTGAGCGAACGCCGGGAGCAATGCCATGGCAACCGCAACCATAACAGCAGGAGCGGCGCCGGTGCCTGCCATGCCGGCGGTACCGACGACCATCTCGACGCGCCGCCTCATCGCCTTCCTGGCGATGGTGTTCGGCATGTTCATGGCGATCCTCGACATCCAGATCGTCTCAGCCTCGCTGGCCGAGATCCAGGCCGGCCTCAGCGCCAGTTCCGATGAAATCCCATGGGTGCAGACCGCCTATCTGATCGCCGAAGTGGTGATGATCCCGCTGTCGGGCTTCCTCAGCCGGATGCTGTCGACGCGCGTGCTGTTTGCAGGCGCCGCGGCCGGCTTCACGGCGGCCAGCGCGCTGGCCGCGACCGCCACCAACATCGACCAGATGATCGTCTACCGCGCCATCCAGGGCTTTATCGGCGGCGGCATGATCCCGAGCGTTTTCGCCGCCGCCTTCACCATCTTCCCCCCGTCGCGCCGCGCCATGGTGTCGCCGATGATCGGCCTGGTGGCGACGCTGGCGCCGACCATCGGCCCGACCGTCGGCGGCTATATCAGCCATGCCATGTCGTGGCACTGGCTGTTCCTCATCAATGTCATTCCAGGCATTCTGGTGACGGTCACGACCTGGACCCTGATCGATTTCGACAAGCCCAATCTCGGCCTGTTCAGCAAGTTCGACTGGTGGGGCCTTGCCGGCATGGCGGCGTTTCTCGGCTGCATGGAATATGTGCTCGAGGAAGGTCCGAGCCATGACTGGCTGCAGGAACAGGCCGTGTTCATGTGCGCCATCATCATGGTTGTCGGTGCGGCGCTGTTCTTCTGGCGTGCCTTCACCGCCGAGGAGCCGATCGTCGATCTCAGGGCCTTCACCAACGTCAATTTCGCCTTCGGTTCGCTGTTCTCCTTCGTCATCGGCATCGGCCTGTACGGTCTGACCTATCTCTACCCGGTGTTCCTCGGACGCATCCGCGGCTACGATTCCTTGATGATCGGCGAAGCCCTGTTCGTCAGCGGCCTGGCGATGTTCGTCACTGCGCCGATTTCCGGCATCCTGTCGAGCAAGATGGATTTGCGCATCATGATGATGATCGGGCTGTTCGGTTTCGCTGCCGGCACATGGTGGATGACGCATCTGACCGCCGACTGGGATTTCTGGGAATTGCTGATCCCGCAGATCCTGCGCGGCAGCTCGATGATGCTGTGCATGGTGCCGATCAACAACATTGCGCTCGGCACCTTGCCGCCGGACCGGCTGAAGAACGCGTCGGGCCTGTTCAACCTGACCCGCAACCTCGGCGGTGCGGTCGGCCTTGCCGTCATCAACACCGTGCTGATCGATCGCAGCGCCTTCCACTACGCCAGGCTGGCCGAGCATGTGGAATGGGGCAGTGCGGCGGCGCAGACCAAGCTGCAGAACATGACGCTCGACTTCCAGCAGACTCCCGGCTTCGACGCCACCAAGGCGGCGATCTCCAAACTGTCGGGCATGGTCCAGCAGCAGGCGTCGCTGCTGTCGTTCATGGACGTGTTCACCATGCTGACCGTGCTGTTCGCGACCATGGCGGTCTTCACCCTGGTCATCGCCAAGCCGGCGCCGCCCGCGGGCAGCGGTGGCGGAGGCCATTGAGCGCGCCGGATCCCCCGCCTGGCGCCCTCATGTGTGACCCCGGAAATCACCCCCGATTTCCGGGGTCACGCTTAAGCATCGATCGTTGTCAAGCTCCTTGGTCGAGGCGGCCCAAACCATTTGGTCAGCGAGTCGGTTAGCCCGGCTGCTTCAGGGCCGCCGACCCAGGCCACATAACCGTCAGGCCGGACCAGCACTGCGCGTGGGGCTTCGACTGCCCCCAGCACCGGAAGCTCCCATGCGCCATCGTAGCTGGCGTCGACCAGCTGAATCCGCTCCACCCACTGGCCGATACCAAAAGCGCCGGGCTCACCAAGATTAAGCAGCAGCGGCCGAGCGTCGTGCAGCAGGGCGAAAACCGGCAGCGGACCGGCAGCGGTGACGAGGTCGAGATCCGGCATGCGACGCCCCAGCAGCGGATGCCCCTCGCCAAGATCGTAGTGGATGTCCAGGCCGGACAACATGCCGGCAAAACGCTTGCGCGGCTCTTCCATGCCGAGAAGTTCCGACACTGTATCGCGCAGCGCCTTGGTGCGCTCGTCTTCGCGACGGAGCACGACCGACGCCATGGTGTTTTTCATCACACGCGCGGCAATCGGGTGGCGCTCTGCCTGGTAGCTGTCGAGCAGGCTTTCGGGCGCAGTTTTCCTGACCACCTGGGCAAGTTTCCAGCCCAGATTGACCGCGTCCTGCACGCCGGTCTGCAGCCCCTGTCCACCGTCCGGTGGATGCACGTGCGCGGCGTCGCCTGCCAGCAGCACCCGCCCCTTGCGGTATGCGGCTGCCTGCCGGGTCATGTCGGTGAAGCGGGCCAGCGATGTCGGATTGTGGACGCCATAATCGGTGCCGTAGACGGCAATGAGCGCCTCGCTGAGATCGCGCAAAGTTGGCACGCACCGGCCCCGACCTCGCGTTCGGTCACCAGCACCCGCACCGTACCGTCTTCCAGTCTGCTGACGCCGTGAATTCGGATGGCATCGCGGTGGATACCCCATTGCGGCTCTTCCGTTACCTCGATCTCGGCGATCAAATTGCTGGTTGTCGGCTCGGAACCGGGGAACTCGATGCCCGCCGCCTTGCGCACGAGGCTTCTGCCGCCGTCGCAGCCGACAAGATAATCGGCACGAAGCGACCCGCCATCGCTCAGTGCGACATCGACGCCGCCGCCATCCTGCACGAAGCCTGTCACCTCGCGGCCACGGTAGACCGTGACGCCCAGCTCCTCGACCCAGTTAGCAAGGGTGCGCTCTATGTGCTTTTGCCACAGTGCCAGCCCATAGTTATGGCGGGTGGGAAAGTCGCTGATGTCAAGGGAAGCGCCGGCGAAGCCCGCGACCTGGGCGGTCTGGCCTTGCGACAGGAACCGATCGGCAATGCCGCGCTGGTCGAAGATCTCGATGGTGCGCGAATGCAGCCCGCCCGAGCGCGCGCCCGCGAGATCCTGGTTCTCGCGCCGCTCGACGATGGCGACATCGATGCCGGCCAGGGAAAGCTCGCCGGCCAGCATCAACCCGGTCGGGCCGCCGCCGGCGATCACCACGGAATGGGATATTCGCGGCCGGTCCGCATCAACACCGTCGGTCGATTTGGCGCTCGATTTGGGCTCGCCGTCGCGAGCCCGTGCTTCAGTTCGTTGCATAGGTTCTGGCCCTCTCGTTAAGGGCTGCGGAATCTACGCATAAAAAGCCGTCTGCCAATTCTTGAAGTTGACTGTTTTCGCCCCATTTCAGGAGATAGGAGGCGGTCGTCACACCGGCTCCAAATCCCCCACCCCGCTAAAAGACGCCGAACGATCAGGCAGTGGCCGGCTTGAAGCTGAGCGCAACGCCGTTGATGCAATGGCGCAGGCCGGTCGGCGCCGGGCCATCGTCGAAGACATGGCCGAGATGGCCGCCGCAGCGGCGGCAATGGACCTCGGTGCGGGTCATGCCCAGCGAACGGTCCTCGGTCTTGCCGACGGCGTTGGCAATCTCTTGCCAGAAGCTCGGCCAGCCGGTGCCGGACTCGAACTTGGTCTCCGAGGAATAGACCGGCAGGTCGCAACCGGCGCAGGCGAAAATGCCCTTGCGGTGCTCGTTCAGCAGCGGGCTGGTGCCGGGATATTCGGTGCCTTCCTTGCGCAGCACATTGAAGGCTTCATCCGACAGGATGGCGTGCCACTCGGCGTCGGTCTTGGTGACCTCGAAGGTTTCGGCAGCTCTGGCGGGTTGGGGTCCGCCCATGCGCAGCGTTGCCACCGTGCCAGCAAAGGCGGCAACGGCGGCGCCACTCAAAAGCAAGTCGCGACGGTTCATGACAGAAATCCTCCTGCGGGTTGTTTTGCCAGATCTGGCCGCCACTGGAAAATCAAAAGCCGGTGACGGTTGCCCTGCAAACGAACGCTCCACACCGGCTCCGCGCTTGTTGCGGACGGGGTGGAGCGCTCGGTCGTTTGCTCGGCCCACGGGGGCAGGGCCGCGCAATCTGCAGGGAGCTTACCGCCTGTTCGTCGGCGGCAGGGGCTTTGTTACATCTTCGGCAGCAGGACCTTGTCGATGACGTGGATGACGCCGTTCGACTGCTCGACATCGGCGATCGTGACATTGGCGACATTGCCGTTCTCGTCGGCTACGGTGACCTTGCCGCCATCGGCCTTGAGCGACAGCTCGCAGCCGCCGACCGTCTTGACCTTGTGGGTGCCGCCATCGGCCTTGGCCATCGAGGCGACATCGGCGCCCATCGCCTTGGCGCCGATGACATGGCAGGTCAGGATCTTGGTGAGCTTGTCCTTGTTCTCGGGCTTGAGCAGCGACTCGACCGTGCCAGCCGGAAGCGCGGCGAAGGCCTCATTGGTCGGCGCGAAGACGGTGAACGGGCCGGCGCCCTGCAGCGTCTCGATCAGGCCGGCAGCCTTGACGGCGGCGACCAGTGTCGTGTGATCCTTCGAATTGACGGCGTTCTCGACGATGTTCTTGTTGGCGTACATGGCGGCGCCGCCAACCATCGGATTCTCGGCATAGGCGATTGTGGCGAGGGCGGAGACGGCAATGGTACCGGCGAGCAAAAGGGTGGCGATTCTACGCATAGTGTTCGAACTCCTCGGGGTTATTGTTTCCTCTTTCGGAACAGAGGAGATACGAAATAGAACTGCCTGAGTTTCCGCGCGCCGGGAAAAATTTCCTTTATTTTGTCGGCGAATTAATCTCCCAGATCGAACCTCTAATCTCCAGCAGCGTATCCAAAACGAAAACAGCGGAAGATGTACTTCCGCTGTCTTCATTGTCACGTCATGGTTTTACGATCTATCAGATGCCCTTCAGGTCGCCCGCGGCAACGACCGGTCCGGTCGGCTGTCCCGTCGTCGAACCGCCCGTCGGCTCGACGCTGACAGCAAGCACGGCGCCTTGCGCCAGCTTCTGCTGCACGGCCGGGGTAACCGGGATATGGGCGACCTGGCCGGCGGGGATGACGCCCATCGAGACCGGCGCATTCTTGCCTTCGATCATCCACAGTTCGAAGTCCTTGCCGGCGGCGCGTTCGCCCGAAACCAGCGACAGGCCGACATCGCGGCGGGAAGCGTCGTAGACGACAAGGTATTTGACATCGCTGCCTTCGGCAGCCAGCGAGGCGACGAGGCGCTCCTGCGGCACGACGACCGGCGACCTGACGTAAGGCACGGCGACATAGAGCACCAGGGCCGCGAGAGCCGCTGCGGTGAGGCCGCGCCAGAAGCTAAGGCTGGACCACAGGCTGCCGCTCGGGGCCGTCGTCGACGCCGCGGTGGAGGAGAACAGCCGGCGATCGATAGCCGGCTTGATGGTGGCCGGCGGCTCTACCTCAGCATAAGCGGCAGCCATCGGCGAGAGGTTCACTTCCCAGGAATCGACGAGACGGGCAAAGCCGGTCTCCGCGTCGATGCGTCCGGAGGCTATCTGGCGCTCATCCGCCGGCAGCACGCCGAGAACGTATTCGGCTGCGAGCAGGTCGTCGCCTCCACGTTCCGGTCCATTTTCTTCTGCCAGGGTCATCTTTCCAGACATTCTCTAAGTTTCAACAGGCTGCGGCGCAGCCATGTCCGCATCGTGTTGAGCGGAACCTTGTGACGTTCCGCGAGCTCGGCGTAACTTTCGCCGTTCAAATACGCACCCCGAACGGCTTGCGCCCGGTCTTGTTCCAACTCTTCAAGGCACTGATAGA
This sequence comes from Mesorhizobium sp. M0062, assembly GCF_040323125.1. Taxonomy (NCBI): domain Bacteria; kingdom Pseudomonadati; phylum Pseudomonadota; class Alphaproteobacteria; order Hyphomicrobiales; family Phyllobacteriaceae; genus Mesorhizobium; species Mesorhizobium sp. M0062. Next base: position 170,766 of record NZ_JAMYUO010000010.1, on the reverse strand, counting down.
TGCGCTCGGATTCACCGCCCGCAACAACCATAGCCTCTGGCCCGGGACCGGGGTCAGCCACGTCGAGCGCGGCATCGATATCGGCAGCAGGCTTGCGTCGCGACCGGATGCGATCAATCGCATGATTGCGTGCTATGGCCACCAGCCAGGAGATTGGGCTTAGATCGGAAACAGCGAAACGATCCGCCTTCGTCCACACTTTGACGAAGACCTCTTGCAGCGCTTCTTCCGCATCTCCGCGATCCTTCAATACACGAAGGCACACGCCGAAAAGTTTCGCACTGGTTTGCCGGTAAAGCAGATCGAACGCAGTCCGATCCTTCATCGAGGTCCGGACAATCAGGGTGGAGATATCCTGCGGCGTCATACGGACAAGCTAAGCGATCACAATTTGTTTGCAAAGGCAGAAATCTTGTTGTCCACGCAATCGATGTCCGCGCCCAATCGCCAGTAATCGCCGGTCGGTTGCCAAGGAAATCGGCTGTCGTCAGCCTCCCGCAGATAGGGGAACAGAAATGTCGGCCGAACGGATGCTGTGGGAGAACGATGCGACCGGCTTGGCAGAGCTGTTGCACAGAGGCGAGATCTCGCCGCCGGACCTTGTCGATGCTGCGATCGCGCGCGCCGAGGCAACCCGATCATTGCGCATCCGCCGCTTGCCTGCGCGCCATGGACCCGAAGGGGGCCGACGAGCTAATCGAAACCTGCTCGACAAATTGCATCTGACCCGTCTCTTGGAGATCAGATCCCTGTTTCGGCAATTGATGGACAGAGCCTGTGGTTCACCCACTGGCCGGCGATCCAGAATGTCAGCGGCCAGCCGTCGATCGCGCTGCCGGTCCATGTCACCGATGCCGGCCTGCCGCTCGGCATCCAGGCCGTCGGCCGCCCCGGCGACGAGCAGACGCTTTTGTCGCTCGCTGCGCAGATGGAGAAGATTTCCGGCTGGCTGGCGCGGCGGGCGCCGCTCAAGGTGCCGGCCTGATCCGGCAGATTTCATCATCGGGACAGCAAAGCTGTTTGCGGCCTGGGCCAATTCCCGCTAAGACGCCGCCGTCCTTACCCGCATCCAGGGAACCATGCCGATGACGGAGATCACCGCCACCGCCGAAATGCAGGCCGCCCTGCTCTCGCGGGCCCTGCCCTATATGCAGCGCTACGAGCACAAGACGGTGGTGGTGAAATATGGCGGTCATGCCATGGGCGATATCGAGCTCGGCAAGGCTTTCGCCCGTGACATCGCGCTGCTGAAGCAGTCCGGCGTCAACCCGATCGTCGTCCATGGCGGCGGGCCGCAGATCGGCGCCATGCTGGCCAAGATGGGCATCGAATCCAAGTTCGAAGGCGGACTGCGCGTCACGGATCAGAAGACGGTCGAAATCGTCGAGATGGTGCTGGCCGGTTCGATCAACAAGGAGATCGTCGCGCTGATCAACGCCGAGGGCGAATGGGCGATCGGCCTGTGCGGCAAGGACGGCAACATGGTGTTCGCCGAAAAGGCTCGCAAGACCATGATCGACCCGGATTCCAACATCGAGCGCGTGCTCGATCTCGGTTTCGTGGGCGAACCGGTCGAAGTCGACCGCACCCTGCTCGACCTGCTGGCGCGCTCCGAAATGATCCCGGTGCTGGCGCCGGTGGCGCCCGGCCGCGACGGCCATACCTACAACATCAATGCCGACACCTTCGCCGGCGCCATCGCCGGCGCCTGCCAGGCGACGCGCCTTTTGTTCCTAACCGACGTGCCCGGCGTGCTCGACAAGAACAAGAAGCTGATCGACGAGCTGACGGTGGCCGAAGCCAAGGCGCTGATCAAGGACGGCACGGTGTCGGGCGGCATGATCCCCAAGGTCGAGACCTGCATCGAGGCGATCGAGCGCGGCGTCGAAGGCGTCGTCATCCTCAACGGCAAGACGCCGCATGCGGTGCTGCTGGAATTGTTCACCGAACACGGCGCCGGCACGCTGATCGTGCCCTGAGGTGCTACTGGCTTGGCGGCCAGTTGGTCGGCTGGCCAGCCCTTAGGCAGGCTGGGGCAGGCGCGCGATGACCTTTATCTCGAAGTCGAAGCCGGCTAACCAGTTGACGCCGACCGCCGTCCAATTGGTGTAGGGCGGTTCACCGAACACCTTCAGCCGAACGGCATCGATCACGGGCCATTGCGTTGCCGGATCGGTGTGGAAGGTGGTCACGTCGACTATATCGTCGAACGTGGCGCCCGCTGCTTTCAGCACTGCCGCGAGATTGTCGAAGGCAAGCTGGACCTGCTTTTCGAAGACAGGTTCGGGCGACCCGTCCTCGCGGCTGCCGACCTGGCCCGAGACAAACAAAAGATCGCCCGATCGGATTGCAGCAGAATAGCGATTGATCTCGTAGAGAGCCTGCCTGCCGGCAGGAAAGATCGCGTCACGTTTGGTCATTTTCACTCCATTGTCCGGGGCACTCACATACGTCCCGTATGCATGAGGTGGGTACATACGCCGCGTATGTCAATACGCATACGGTACGTATCTATGAATGGCAGCGAGCCGGTCAGGTGCCGGCCGAGATCGCGACAGCCGCTTCGGCCGGCTTGAGCGGCGGGCGCATGACGACCATGGATTCCTCATCGGCATCCTGCGGCGCGCCCCAGAACTCAGCCAGCGTCGGACCATCCTTGAGGCGGCGGTCGCGGGCCAGGAAACCCCAGACCTCGCGGAACCACACGCGGCGGCCCATTTGGGTGTACCAGCGCATCGAATGGCGCTGTTCGGGATCGGGGTGGAAGAGAATGCGCGCCAGCGCCTTCGGCCGCGACTGCACCGCGACCTCGATCAGCTTGACCGAGAAGAACAGCATCCACGGTTTCAGCCGGGTCATCTGCAGCACCTGGTGCTTGTAGTCCCACAGCCGGGCATCCGTCTGGATCACCTTGCGGTCCTTGGCGATGCGGAAGAACGGCGTCCAGCGGTGCGGCGTGACATAGAGCGCCTGGATCTGGTCGGGGTCGTAGGCAAGCAGCTGGCGAAAGCCGCGCCACAGATCGCGAAAGGTCTCATCCTCGAACCCCGCCACCCAGGTCGCCATGGACAGTATGCCATGCTGGCGGAGCAGCCGGATCGCCTCGCGGTCGGATGAGGTGCTGCCGCCCTTGCGGATCAGTTGAAGCGTCTGCTGGTCGGTGTTTTCCATGCCGAGCAGCCAGCGGATGACGCCGGCCTTGCGATAGAGGTGCAGGATGTCGGCATCGCGCACGATGTCGTCGGCCCGGGTCGAGCCGACGATCAGCACCGGCACGTTCTCGGCGATCAGCGCATCGAGAAAGGCGCGCCAAACCTTCTTCGATACGGTCGGGTTTTCGTCGGCGAGGTTGATCAGTTCGACGCCGTGCTGGCGGTGCAGCCAGGCAATCTCCTGCGCAAATTTTTTGGGGTCGCGGTGCCGCCAGCGGGTCCAGAAACCGCGCTGGCCGCAATAGTTGCACAGATGCGGACAGCCCCGCGAAAACTGCATGACCACGGCGCGCTTGCCGCCCCAATAGCTGTAGCGGCGGTGATCGATCAGCTCCCAGCCGACGCGGTACTCGTCCAGATTGGCAGTGGTCCCGGCCGGCCGCGTCGCGAAGGGGCGGCCGAGATCGTCGCGATAGGCGATACCCGCGACATCGCCCAGCGGCCGGCGATTGTCCAGTGCCACGACCAGGGCAAGGATGGTTGCCTCGCCCTCGCCGCGCACGATGAAGTCGAAGACATCGCTCGCCGCCAATATGTCGCGCCAGTGATAGGTCGGGAACACGCCGCCATAGATCACCAGCGTCGCCGGCTCGAGCGCCTTGACCATGCGGGCGATCGCGAGCGCGGTGGGATGCGCCGAGGTCGAGCCGGAGTGGCCGATCAGGATGCAATCGGGCTGGCCGCTGAGCGCATCGCGCACCAGAGTTTCCAACGGCATCGGCCCGAATTCGGCATCGACCAGCCGGACTTTATGGCCGGCGTCGATAAGCGGGCCGCCCAGTGCCAGCAGGCCGAGCGGTGGCAGATGGTCATCGGGCACGCGGCTGCCGATGGCGGTGTGCGGCGGATTGATCAGCACGATGTTCATGACGGACCTTTGAGCGACGGTCCGCATGGCGTAGCCGGCGTTTCAGTTTCGCATTTGGGCTCCGTTCAGCAGTTTGCGTGCAGCTTTTCCGCAGAAATGGCGGTGCGTGTCCTACCGCCTGAGGTGGGCGAGCGGCACGTGGCCCGGGCCCTTGATGTTCTGCAGCACCAGCTGGGTGTGAACGTCGCGCACGCCGGCAAGGCGCATCAGGCGGTGCATGACGAAGGCGTTGAGTTCGTCGACCGACGGCACCATGACGTGCAGCAGGAAATCGTGGTCGCCGGTCATCGTCCAGCATGACGACACTTCGTCCATGCGTTGCACGGCGGCGATGAAGGTTTCGGGCGAACCGTCGCTGTGGCTGGTGAGCCGCACCTGGATGAACACCTCGACCATCAGGCCGACGGCGCGGCGGTTGAGCACGGCGGCAAAGCCCTTGATGATGCCGGCCTCCTGCAGCGCCTCGAAGCGGCGGGCGCAAGGCGTCGTCGACAGGCCGATCTCCTGCGCCAGTTCGGACACGGGCTTGCGTCCATCGCGCTGAAGCACATCCAGCATCTTGATCTCGAAATCGTCGAACTGAGGCATTTTCACTCTCTTTCAGCTTCTGCTTGGTGATTTTTACCTCAAATCATGGACCCAAGCCATCATCAAAGCTGAATTGCCTCGCCGGCCGCCGCTAGACTCTGCGGACAGATTCAAGTGTCACGATCAGGGGAGAAGAACCATGACGACGATGAGCGTTGCCGAATATGCCCGTGATTGCGCGGCGCAAGGCCTGCGTGGCGACTATTCAGTGTGCCGTTCCGATTTCACCGTGGCGCAGGGCTATGATTACAGCGCCGACGAACAGGCGGTGTGGCGCACGCTGTGCGACCGGCAGACCAAGCTGACGCAGAAGCTGGCGCACCATTCCTATCTCGATGGCGTCGCCGCACTCGGCCTGCTCGACAAGATCCCGGATTTCGGCGCGGTCTCAGACAGGCTGCGCAAGCTGACCGGCTGGGAAATCGTCGCCGTGCCTGGCCTCATCCCGGCCGCGCCCTTCTTCGACCATCTCGCCAACCGGCGCTTTCCGGTGACCAACTGGCTGCGCACCAAGGACGAGCTCGACTACATCGTCGAACCCGACATGTTCCACGACTTCTTCGGCCATGTGCCCATCCTGACACAGCCGGTGTTTGCCGACTTCATGCAGATGTATGGCGAAAAGGCCGAGAGCGTGATTGCGCTGGGCGGTGACGAGATGATCACCCGGCTCTACTGGTACACCGCCGAATACGGGCTGATACAGGAGGAGGGCCAGAAGCTGAAAGCTTTCGGCGCCGGGCTGATGTCGTCGTTCACCGAATTGCAGTTCGCCGTCGCGAGCCCGGACGCGCACCACGTGCCCTTCGACCTCGAAACGGTAATGCGCACCGGTTACGAGATCGACAAGTTCCAGCGCGCTTATTTCGTGCTGCCGTCCTTCGACGTGCTGCGCGATGCGTTCCGGACCGCCGATTTCAAGGCGATCGTTGCCCGCCGCAAGGGGCAGCCGACCCTGGATCCAGCGACGGTTTAGCAAATCCTGAAGGGTTTGCGCGGCACCTATCCCCACCCTTAATCCTCCCCACAAGGGGGAGGGAGATCTCGTTGGCGCTGATTTCCGAGGGTTTCGACACCAAGGCATGGGTAGCGCCGGCAGCAATCCTGTCGCGCCGTTCGCTTTTTTGACATCAGACGGTAATGACTTCGTCACACCGTGGATGACTTCGTCACACCGTGATTACTTTGGTCAGATGGTCGCCTAGCCGGCAGGCAAGTGCGGTGATCGTCGTCGTCGGGTTGCATTCGCCCGACGTGCAGAATACCGAGGAACCGCCGACATAGAGATTGTCCATGCCGTGCACCTTGCAGTTGGCGTCGACCACGCTCTTGGTGACATCGGTGCCCATGCGCGTGCCGCCCATATGATGGTGGCCGGCCAGTTCCTCATCCGTCGGGTAGTCCTCGCCATTGGTCAGCCAGTCCATGATGCGGACGCGGCCGAGGTCCTTCTCGATCAACGTCGTTCCGAACAGCTTGAGCCCCTCGAGGATGGTGCGGCGCTCCAACGGCGACTTCTTCCAGTGCAGCTCGATGCGCGGCACGCCGGCACGGTCGACATCGGTCTTCGACAATTCGATATGGTTCGAGGCCAGCGGCGCCTGTTCCCAGGCGACGTAGAGCTGGGCGGCGCAGCGCAGGTTTTGGCTGAGCTGGTAGGCGACCCATTCGGCGGCCTCGGGCGCGGTGCAGGCGAGGTCGGCAATCAGGCTCTTGACGCCGGCATAGGGCATCTCGATCAGGCGTATGCCGAAATTCATGATCTGCAGCCGCTCCATGGCGGCGAGCGTCGGCGAGAAGAACGCCTCGTTGACGGCGTCAACCTCGAACTCCCTGTAATCGGCCAGGATGGCATTGCCGCCCTCGAAGGTCGGGTGCTCCATCCAGTAGCGGCCAAGTGCCGTGGCGTTCGGCACCACGCCGCCATTCGAGCGCTGGTTCGACCATAGAAGCAGCCGCGAATTCTCCAGCCCGCCGGCGCAGACGATGAAATAATCGGCGCTGAAGGCGCCGGCATCCTTGCCGTTCGACCACAGCCTGGCGCCGGTCACTCGTTTGCCGTCCCCGGCAAGTTCGGTGGCATAGGTGTTGAGCACGAGCGCTATGTTCTTGCTCTTGTCGAGCTCGTCGGAGAATTTCTCGCCAAAGCGCACGGCCGGGCTCTTGATCAGCTGCACCCAGCGTATGTCGTCTGAAATCGGCACATCGGGCTTGAAGTCGGGAAGCTCGAGTATGTCGTGCACCTCGGACAGATAGGGCTCGATGTCGGTCCGGGCGATTGGCCAGCCGGTGTCCGGCGCCCATGCCTTGGGCTCAAAGTCCTGCTTGTCGAGCACGCGGCACCAGCCGGCCCAGTGGTTCGACGACCCGCCCATGAAGCGCAGCCGGGTGATGTCGAGATCGAAATATTGATCGCCGACCGTGGAGCCGCGATAGAAATCCTGAGATTCATCGCTGAATTCACGGGAACCGGCTTCCAGCATCACCACCGGAATGCCGGCGGCGCCGAGCTTTCTGGCGATGGTGGTGCCGGCAGGCCCGGAGCCGAGAATGCAGACCTTGGGCTTGAAATCCGAGGCTCGAAACGCCTCATAGCTGTCGAAGATCATGCCAGGTCGCTCCGCTTCAGGATCCAGCCATTGACCACGACGATCTCGTCGGGATCGGCCGGAGGGCGGTCGCTGTCAGGCAGCTTGCGAAAAAGCTGTAGCGCCGGCATCGCAATCAGCGCCTGCACGATGGTGCGGCGCGATATTTTCCTGATGAAGAAACTCATGACACGTCTCTGGATGGGGGCTTCGATCCACGCATGGCGTTCCCTGAACGGCACAGGTACCGGCCAGACATGCCATTCCCGTGCCAAGCCTTGCCTGTAAACGAGTTACAACCCGGTAAACGGCGCAGTTGCGTGGAAACAATGTCGGCGAAGCGTTAACAGCCCCACCACCAACACCTCACGCAGCTTCGGAAATATCCCGGTCGAGGATCGACAAGTTGCGGCCGCGGTGCTTGGCCTCGTAGAGCCGGCGGTCGGCGGCGCGCATCAGGTCCGAGACATCGGCATCTTGCGCACAGGTGATGCCGCCGATCGAGACGGTCAGCGGCACCGTGCGCTCGTCGACCGGACGAAAGCGGACCAGCTCGACTTCACGGCGGATGCGCTCGGCCACGCGCCGGGCTTCGGCTTCCGTAGCGCCGACCAGGAAGGCGCCGAACTCCTCACCGCCAATGCGGCCGAGCACGTCGCCGCTGCGGACGCCGCGCTCGATGGCGCTGGCGATCAACACCAGTGCGTCATCGCCGGTCAGATGGCCGAAACTGTCGTTGATCGCCTTGAAATGGTCGGCGTCGATGATCAGCAGCGCGCCGCGATCGGATTTGCGCCGCGAGCCGTCCAACGCGGCAAAGAAGCTCTCGCGGTTGAGCATGCCGGTCATGTCGTCGCGGCTCGCCTTCGCCGACAGGCGCCGATGCGCGGCGGCGAGCTGGGCATGCGCGCGGGCGAGATCGCGATGCGCGTTTTTCAGTCGGTCGCTCTGCCAGAAGGTGCTGGCGCAGGCGATCCAGGCGAGCGCCAGCGGGCACACCGTCGATGTCAGCCAGACAGTGCGGTCGACCGGAAAACCCATGGCGGGAACGATGATCAGCGTCAGCAAAAGCGAGATGGCTACCGAGCCGAATGCGACCGCGGCGGACTTTAAGACTATGCGACTCATCGCTGGCTCCCACTGAACCGTCTCTGTGCCAGCAAGCCCTGAAGGCCACCTTTCCGTGATGGCTAAAATTTGAATGGTGAGCCCATTTTTACAACTCTAGATGCACATAGGTTGTGGATAAGCTCTACATCAGAAAGGGGTTCGAACGGCAGATATTTCATGCCATAAGGACGCCATGACCACGCTGCCCGATCCCGCCCGCTTCGCCCATGTCACCGACTGGGTGTTCGACCTCGACAACACGCTTTATCCGCACCATTCGAATCTGTTTTCGCAGATCGACGTCAAGATGACGGCCTATGTCGGAGAACTGCTCACGCTGCCGCGCGAGGAAGCGCGCAAGCTGCAGAAGGAACTCTATCTCGAATATGGCACGACGCTGAACGGGCTGATGACGCGTCACGGCATCGACCCCGACGACTTTCTCGAAAAGGTGCATGATATCGACTATTCGTGGCTGGTGCCGGATCCGGTGCTGGGCACCGCCATCCGCCAGCTGCCCGGCCGCAAGTTCATCTTCACCAACGGCGACCGCAGGCACGCCGAGCGCACCGCGCGTCAGCTCGGCATACTCGACCATTTCGACGACATTTTCGATATCGTCGCCGCCGGGCTGACGCCGAAGCCGTCGCGGCAGACCTATGAGAAGTTTGCCGAACTGCACGCCGTCACCGGACACAATGCGGTGATGTTCGAGGATCTCGCCCGCAACCTCGAGGTGCCGAAATCACTGGGCATGACCACGGTGCTGGTGGTGCCGCGCAATTTCGAGCCTACCTTTGCTGAAATCTGGGAACGCGATCCGGCCAATGAGGACGACGTCGATTTCGTCACCGACGATCTGGCGACGTTTCTGACGGGGATAGTGGAGGGGGTGGAGGAATTGAGGAGCTGAAGAATTGAAGAACTGGTGAAAGGAAGAACTGGTGAAAGGAAGACCGATCCGGACCTCCTTTTCCTCAATTCTTCAGTTCCTCAATTCCCGGTTCCCCTACTCCCCCAACTTGTAGAAGCGGCTGATGATCCCCCAGGCCTCGTCGGCGGTGTCGACAAAGTCGATGATATCCTGGTCGCCGGGCGTGATGGTGCCTTGTTCGGCCAGGAAATCGAGGTCGATCGCGCGCTGCCAGAACGCCTTGCCGAACAGGATCACCGGCACGCGCTCCATGCGGCCGGTCTGGATCAGCGTCAGCGTCTCGAAGAATTCGTCCATGGTGCCGAAGCCGCCCGGAAACACCGCGACGGCCTTGGCGCGCATGACGAAATGCATCTTGCGGATGGCGAAATAGTGGAAGTTGAAGCACAGCTCCGGGGTCACATAGGCGTTCGGCGCCTGCTCGTGTGGCAGGACGATGTTGAGGCCGATCGACGGCGCGCCGACATCGTCGGCGCCGCGATTTCCCGCCTCCATCACGCCTGGGCCGCCACCAGTGACGACGACGAATTCGCGGTAGTAGGACGTGGCCGATTGCTGTGAGCAGAGGCGGGCGAATTTGCGCGCCTCCTCGTAGTATTTGCTGTTTTCCTCGAGGTTTTTCTTCTGCGTCTCGTTCTTGGCGGCCCAGGCCTCGCCGCCGGGCTCGGGAATACGCGCGCCGCCGAACAGGATGACCGTCGAGCGGATGCCGCGCTCGGCCAGGATCATTTCGGGCTTCAAGAGCTCAAGCTGCAAGCGCACAGCGCGCAATTCCCGGCGCGTCATGAAGTCGGGATCGTTCCAGGCCAGCCGGTAGGTTTCGGCGCGCGTCTGCGGCGTGTCGGGAACGCTTTTCGAGCGCTCCAGATCCTCGTCCGAATGCGGCAGCGGCGTCCATCCCGCCTTTTCCATAGGAGTCATATGCTTTCTACCCGTCCCAACAGTTCACTTGCGCCGTCCCATGGCGCACGCGTGATTGACCCCCAATACGCCTTAACATAGGGTCCGCGCGACTTTCAAAACAAGGTTAAGGCCGACGGCCTTAACAGCGTGGTAACGGAGCGAATTCATGTCGAAGCCTGATCTGGCCAGCCTCGAAAAGACCATCGAGAAGGCCTTCGAGGAGCGCGACACGATTTCGACCGCGACCCGTGGCGAAACGCGCGACGCCATCCAGTCCTCACTCGACCTGCTCGACCGTGGCACCGTGCGGGTCGCCGAGCGCCAGCCGGATGGCAAATGGCATGTCAACCAGTGGCTGAAGAAGGCGGTGCTGCTCTCCTTCCGGCTCTATCCGATGGAGATCATCAAGGGCGGCCCCGGCCAGGCGGTCTGGTGGGACAAGGTGGCGTCGAAGTTCGACGGCTGGAGCGCGGTCGACTTCGAGAAGGCAGGCTTCCGCGCCGTGCCGTCTTCGATCGTGCGCCGTTCTGCCTATGTCGCGCCGGGCGCGGTGCTGATGCCGTCCTTCGTCAATGTCGGCGCCTATGTTGACAGCGGCACCATGGTCGACACCTGGGCCTCGGTCGGCTCCTGCGCCCAGATCGGCAAGAATGTGCACCTCTCGGGCGGCGTCGGCATCGGCGGGGTGCTGGAGCCGATGCAGGCCGGCCCGACCATCATCGAGGACAATTGCTTCATCGGCGCGCGCTCCGAAGTGGTCGAGGGCTGCATCGTGCGCGAAGGCTCGGTGCTCGGAATGGGTGTGTTCATCGGCCAGTCGACCAAGATCGTCGACCGCGCCACCGGCGAAGTGTTTTATGGCGAGGTGCCGCCGAATTCGGTCGTCGTCGCCGGCTCGATGCCGGGCAAGGCCTTTCCGAACAACGAGCCGGGCCCTGGCCTCTACTGCGCCGTCATCGTCAAGCGCGTCGATGCCAAGACCCGGTCGAAAACCTCGATCAACGAACTGCTGCGTGATTGATCCTGTCCGAGCAACCAGAGCGCTCCAGATTGCCCACCACACCACCACTTCCCTGGCTTTTCTTCAGCCTCTCAGGGCGCGTCAGCCCAAGTGCCTACGTGCTCGCCGGGCTGCTGCTGGTGCTTGCACAGTTTTTCCCGCTCTACCAGTTGTCGAGACTGGAACCAGGCACCGCAACCAGCCAGAACTGGGCACTTGTGTTCTGGGTCGTTTTGCTGATCTCGACATGGTCGAGCTTTGCGGTAACCGCAAAGCGGTTTCATGATTTCGGCAAGCCGACTTATTACGCGTTGATCTCTCTTATCATCGGCCCCATTCTTCTCATCGTTCTAGCGTGTTTCCGCGGTGACCCCGGTCCGAACCGCTACGGCAAACGCAGCAACGCGCCGGCTGAACCATGAGCGCCGACCGGATATCTCGCCATGCGCTACCGCACGCTTGATCCGAAACTGATCATCGACACCGCCGAGCGGCTGGAAGAGCGCGTCGCCGAGCGTTTTCCCGATGCCGGCCTGCGCGGCGTCGCCGCCGAACTGGTGTCGCTGTCGCGCGACCTGGCCAAGGCGGCGCAGGCGCTGGAAGCGCCGATCTGGTGGCTGCGCGGCGCCATCGTCGCCGCTGTTGCCGCCGGCGCGCTGATCTTCCTATTCGTCGGCACCATCCTGCCGCTCATCCATATCTCGCAGGCCGACGATGCGGTGCAGTCAGTGCAAGGCATCGAAGCCACGATCAACATGATGATCCTTGCCGTGCTCGGCCTGCTGGCGCTGATCCGCACCGAGGAGCGCATCAAGCGCAAGCGGGTGTTTCGCCAGCTGCATGGGTTGAGATCGCTGATCCATGTCATCGACATGCACCAGCTGACCAAGGATCCGGCAGCATTGTCCGCCAATTTCAGGCCGACCGCGCATTCGCCGGCTCGCATCACCAATGCCGCCGACCTGGCGCGCTACCTCGACTATTGCTCGGAAATGCTGTCGATCACCGGCAAGATCGCGGCGCTGTTTGCGCAGTCCGTCAATGACGATGTGGTCATCGACGGCGTCAACGACGTCGAGAACCTGGCGTCCAACCTGTCGCGCAAGATCTGGCAGAAGATCACGCTGATCGAGAACCACCCGGCGGCGCAGCCCGTGCCGGCGCCAGGCCCGGCGAGCAAAGCGCCGGCTCCGAGGCGCGCACCAAAGCTGTGACGCGGGGCCCACGCGCCTGTTTTCGGGCTATGCGGGCCAAGGCCCGAGGCTCGCGGCAAGTAGACTATCCAGTGACGGCTTCCGGCGTCAGCCCGGGTGAGCCGCGCTTTTCCCGCTCGGCCTGCCGCACCAGCACGGTGACCCGCTTCAGCAGAGGCGCCGGCGTGCCGGCCTTTTCGGCGAGGTTCAGGACGGCCCCCTGCAGGTCACCGATCTCGGTCGGCCGACCACGCTGGAGGTCGTCCCACATCGACGAGCGCGCCTGCGGGTCGATGGCGAGCATGCGGCGGGCGACCAGCCGGAACAGCCAGTCCGGCAGCCGGAGCAGTTTCGGCAGCAGGACGGGATGCAAGCCGCCGATTCGTGCCGGCGCGATATGTAACGCCTTCATCGCCGCCAGGGCCTCGTCGATCTGACCGGCCAGGATTCGCCGCCAGCGGCGGTCGGCAAGTTCGCTCGCCAGCGGCAGGCCGGACAAGGCGACAAGCGCGTTGTTGAGGTTGATCAGCAGCTTGCCCCACTGAACGGCTTTCATGTCGGGATGGGTTTCCACGCCAAGCCCTTCGACATCGAGAAGGCCGGCAAGGCCGGTCACGCCATCTTCGATCATGACCTTGCCGTCGCTGGCGCGATGCACGTGAAGCGGCAAATTGCCTATGGCCGACTGGACGACATTGAACGGCACCATGCCGGCGAGCACAGTCCGTCCACCGAGCCCGGCGCGTAACCGGTCGGCATTGCCGACGCCGTTCTGCAGGCTGACCACCACGACATCGCCGCGCGCATGTCCGGCAACAAGCGACGCCATCTCCTCGGTAGCGCCGTTCTTGACCGTCACCAGCACCACGTCGGCACTGGCGAGGGCAGCGGCGGGATCGGTGGTGACGGACTCCGGCCGGATGGATCGGTCGCGACCATCGAGATCGGTGATGCGCAGGCCACCGTCCAGCAAGGCTGTCGCGATGCCCGGCCGCGCCAAAAACACCACCTTGCGTCCGGCCAGCGCCAGGCAACCGCCGACATAGCAGCCGATGCTGCCGGCGCCGGCAATGACGATGGTCTTTTCGGCGTTGGCCATGCGATTATCTCGTGTTGGCCTGCACTATACGACAGGAAAACCATAATGTCGGCGGCAGGATCGGTCATCATCTCTGGCCGTGACAGGCCTTTCGCTTTCGACTATCGCTTTGCCCATGAAACTGCCGACCGATCCCGCCGCCAACCTCGCGACCCTCATACGCTGCGCCTCCGTAACGCCCGCCGAGGGCGGCGCGCTGGCTGCCCTGGAAGGCATGCTGAAGCCGCTCGGCTTTTCCGTCGAACGCCCTGTGTTTTCCGAAGACGGCACCCCCGACATCGAGAACCTCTACGCGCGTCGCTCCGGCAACGGGCCGCATCTGATGTTTGCCGGCCATACCGACGTGGTGCCGGCGGGCGACGAGGCGTCGTGGACGCATCCGCCCTTCGCCGCCGAGATCGCCAGGGGCGAGATGTATGGCCGCGGCGCCGTCGACATGAAGGGCGGCATCGCCTGTTTCATCGCCGCCGTGGCGCGCCATGTCGAGAAAAAGGGTGGTCCGAAAGGCTCGGTCTCGCTGCTGATTACCGGCGACGAGGAGGGGCCGGCGATCAACGGGACGACAAAACTGCTCGACTGGGCGGCGGCCAAGGGCGAGAGATGGGACGCCGCGATCGTTGGCGAGCCGACCAATCCGGACACGCTCGGCGACATGATCAAGATCGGCCGGCGTGGCTCGATGTCGGGCAGTGTCACGGTCAACGGCCGCCAGGGCCATGTCGCCTATCCATTGCTCGCCGACAATCCGGTGCGCGGCCTGATCAGCCTGGTCGACGCCTTGCTGTCGCCCGTCTTCGACAAGGGCACGAAGGATTTTCAGCCGACCAATCTGGAAGTGACCTCGATCGATGTCGGCAACCCGGCGACCAATGTTATTCCGGCCAAGGCGACAGCCACCTTCAACATCCGCTTCAACGACACATGGACTGCCGAGACGGTGCAGGCCGAGATCCATAACCGCCTCGACCAGGCGGCGAAGCGCAAGAAATACCGGACCGGCAAGACGCCGGTCGACTACGAGCTGATCTGGCGCGACCGGCCGAGCCATGTCTTCCTGACGCGCGACGACAAGCTGATCGAGACGCTGCGCGGCTCGATCAAGGCGACGGTCGGCAAGGAGCCGGCGCTGTCCACCTCGGGCGGAACCTCGGATGCGCGTTTCATCAAGGACTATTGCCCGGTGGTCGAGTTCGGCCTGGTCGGCAAGACCATGCACATGGTCGACGAGCGCGTCGCACTGGCCGACCTCGAGACGCTGACCCAAATCTACCAGCGCTTCATCGATGACTGGTTCGAGCAGGGCTGATCATGCTTTCGGTTGACGAGACCTCTTCATCGCTTAACGGCGCCTGGCGGCTGATGCTCGGGAAGGCCGACGGCTTGCGGCTGCTCGACCTGTCGGCGGACGGCTTCTGGAATTCCTTCTTCGCCATCGTCGTCGCCGCGCCGGCGATGATCGTCGGCTGGGTCGGCACGGCCAACGAGATCGGCGATCCCAATGCGTTCGCCGGCCGGCTGGGCATGTTGATTCGCCTGGCGACCGTCGACCTCGGCTCGTGGCTGCTGCCCCTGGTTGTGCTTGCCCTGGTCGCATCGCGCGCCGGCATCGGCGACCGCTTCGTCCACTATGTCGTCGCCAGCAACTGGGCGTCGGCGATCACCGCCTGGATGCTGCTGCCTTCAGCGCTGATCAGGCTTTTCCTGCCGTCCGGCAACCCGGTTGCCGAATTGGTGTGGCTGGTTCTGGTGGTGCTTTCGCTGGTACTCTCCTGGCGGATGACCAACGCCGCGATCGGCAAGGGCGCGGCTGTCGGCAGCGCCGTGTTCGCAGGCATGTTGGTGGTGTCTCTGGCCGTGTTGTTCGGCCTGGTGGCGCTGCTCGGCATCACTGTGCCGACCGCCGCTCCGGCCTAGAACTTTTCCGGATAGTCTACACCGACGAGAAAAAGCCCGTCGGGCGGCGCCACCTGGCCGCAGGCGGCGCGGTCTTGTGCAGCGAGCGCGGCCTTGAGGTCGGCGGCGGTCCAGCCGCCGTCGCCGACGCGTTTCAGCGAACCGACCATGGAGCGCACCTGGTTGTGCAGGAAAGAGCGCGCCGAGGCCCTGACTTCGATCAGGTCGCCCTGGCGGCTTACATCGAGCAGCTCCAGCGTCCGCACCGGACTGTTGGCCTGGCATTGCGTCGAGCGGAAGGTGGTAAAGTCATGTCGGCCGAGCAGGACTTTCGCCGCTTCGTGCATGGCGTCCGCATCGAGCCGCTTCGGCACCCACCAGACCTTGCCCTTTTCCATCGCTGCAGGCGCGCGCCGGTTGAGGATGCGGTAGAGATAGTGCCGTCCGCGGGCCGAGAAACGGGCGTCGAACTCATTGGGGACAACCGTCGCCTGCAGGATGGCGATGCGCGCGCCCGCCGCCTGCAGGTGCGCGTTGACGGCGTCGCGCACCTTGTCGTTTGGCCATGCCTTGGCGAGGTCGACATGCGCCACCTGGGCGGTCGCATGCACCCCGGCGTCGGTGCGGCCGGCGGCGCGTATCCGCACCGCCTCACCGCAGAATTTCTCGATCGCCTGCTCTATCGCCTGCTGCACCGAAGGCTGATCCGCCTGGTGTTGCCAGCCGGCGAAGAGGCTGCCGTCATATTCGATATCGAGACGAAAACGCGGCATACACCCTTCGTTCAGGCGGCGAGTGCGGTAAAGGCCTGGGCGTAGACCAGTTTGCCTTTTTCGGGTGCGTCACCCCAGGCCAGCGCCTGCAGCGCTTCGCCCTGATATTCGCTCTCGAACTTTTCGGCCCGCGCATGATTGTAGCCGAAGCGGCCGTAATAGGCCGGATCGCCCAACACAACGGCGAGCGTCTCGCCGGCATCCCTGAGGCGGATATGCGCCTCGCGGATCAGCGCACCGCCAATGCCCGAGCCGTGGAACGAAGGTTCCACCGCCAACGGCGCCAGCGCCACGGCTGCAAACTGCTTGCCGCCGTTCTGAACGAACAGCCTGGAAAACAGGATGTGGCCGACCACCTGGCCGTCTTCTTCCGCCACCAGTTCGACAACGGCGTCGCCGCCGGTGACCAGAGCGTCGACCAGCCCGGCCTCCGCCTGCTGGCCGAATGCGTGTTCCTCGACCAGGCGTATAGCCTCGCGGTCCCGCGGCGTCGCGCCGCGTATCGACATCATGCTCATGAGAACTTCATTCCTTTTTCGATCTTGGCCCCGCGCAGAAACTCCTGCGCGGCAGCAGGCTTTCCGCCCGCCCGTTGAACTTCGACCAGCCTGACCGCGCCCGACCCGCAGGCGACCGTCAGCCGGTCATCGAGAATTCCTCCCGACTCGCCCATGCTTTCAGAAAGCGTACCTTCAGAAAGCGTCGAGCGAAGCAGTTTCAGCCGTTCCGTGCGGCCGCCGATGTCGGCCTCGCACCAGGCGCCCGGGAATGGCGACAGCCCGCGAATGTGATTGTGGACCTCCGCAGCCGGGCGCGTCCAGTCCACACGTGTCTCCGACTTATCGATTTTCCTGGCGTAGGTCACCCTGTCAGCCGCCTGCAAAGTCGATGCCAGGGTATTTGTCTCCAATCGGGACAGCGCTTCCACCATCAGCGTGGCAGCAATATTCATCAAGCGGTCGTGCAGATCGCCGGCGGTCATGTCGGGCTCTATGGCGCATTTTTCAACCAGTGCCACCGGACCGGTGTCCAGGCCCTCTTCCATGCGCATCACCATCATGCCGGTTTCGACGTCGCCGGCCATAATGGCGCGCTGGATGGGAGCTGCACCACGCCAACGCGGCAAAAGCGAGGCGTGGCCGTTGAGGCAGCCGAGGCGCGGAGCCTCCAAAATACCCTTCGGCAACAGCAAACCATACGCGACGACGACCGCGACATCGGCACGCAACGCATAGAAAGCAGCTTGCTCGGCCTCGCCCTTCAGCGACAGCGGCGTGCGCACTTCGATGCCCAGCCGCTCAGCCTCGCGCTGCACCGGCGACGGTGTCAGCTCCAGCCCGCGGCGGCCCGCGGCGCGCGGCGGCTGGGTGTAGACGGCTGCTATCTCGTGCCCGGCCTCGGCAATCGCGCGCAGCACCGGCACCGAAAACTCCGGCGTGCCCATGAAGATGACGCGAAGCGGCATTTTTCGTCCAGTATCCTGTTCTGCGCGCGGCAGTCCGCTCAAGCGTCTGCTTCAAACGGGTTTACGATCTTGAGGTCAAGCTCTTCGAAGTCCTTAATATTGCGCGTCGCCAGCATAGCGTCGTGCGACAGGCAGATGGCAGCGATCATGGCATCGGAAAGGCTGATCGGCCGGCCGATAGTTTCCCGCATTGCCCGGAGCTTGCCCGCCAGACGGGGAATGGGACCGGCAAATTCGACGACACGTCCCGAAAACTGCTTCGAAACCAGGTGGTCAAGTGCACGGACGTGGCGGTCCGAGCCGGTCTTGTTGAGAAACCTTTCGGCTCCAAAGGACTGCTCCATGACAACAGGACCGCAGAGATAGAGGTCGAGCAGGTCCTGTCTGCCAAACCACTTAGCGACGTTTGGATCGGGCGCGGGCCGGCTCGCTTCCGAGACGACATTGGTATCGAGGATTATCACTCGAAATTCTCAATGGTGCGGCCAAAGTCGCGTTTCCGTTCCGCTTCGATCTCATCCATCATCTGCGCAAATTCGTCGCTGATTGCATTTTCCGAGGCGAAGGCAGCGCGAATCGCATCCCAAGCCGTGAGTCCAGGCTCGGCCTTGCCTTCTTTTTCCGCAACCATGCCTTTTCGCAACAGATCGATCGCCTTGATCGAGAGGCTTTGGCCGCCCTTGCGTGCCGCATGCTCGATTTCACGCTTCAACGGCTCGGGAATATCTCTGATCAACATATCGCCCATCTGAGTCTCCAGTCTGATATCAATGATATCACGCAAGGAAGCGTCTCTCAATAGGGGCGGGTCGAGACGGGATTTTGTGCGAGTCGCCGAAAGCAGGGCCTATCCCACCAGCTTGCCCGGCGCCTTGTCCTTGGCGAGCTTCTTGAACTTCTTGACCACCATGTCGCGCTTCAGCTTCGAGATGTGGTCGATGAACAGCACACCGTTGAGATGGTCGATCTCGTGCTGCAGGCAAGTCGCCATCAGGCCTTCGGCCTCGATCTCCTGCAGCTTGCCGTCGCGGTCGAGATATTTCACGCGCACCGAGGCGGGACGCTCGACCTCGGCGTAATAGTCCGGGATCGACAGGCAGCCTTCCTCGTAGACCGAGCGGGCGTCGGCGCTTTCGAGGATTTCGGGATTGATGAAGACATGCGGCGCCGGCGGCTCGTCTTCCTTGGCGAGGTCGATGACCAGCATGCGCAGCGGCTCGCCGATCTGGATTGCGGCCAAACCGATGCCCGGCGCATCATACATCGTCGCCAGCATGTCGTCGGCCAGTTTGCGCAAAGGCGCGTCGACGCGTTCGACTGGTTTGGAAACCTGGCGCAGGATGGGATCGGGAAGGATGATGAGCGGCTTGATCGACATGGCGCCTCACCTAAAACGTCGCAGGAGAAGCGTCAACCGGTGCGAATCGGTCTCGTTCACGTTTTGATCTGTGCCAGGTCTGCGAATCGGCTATGCTGGCGGGATGAACGACCTGAGCACCATCCTTTCCGAACCCGTTGCCCGGCTTGGCGCCACGACGATCACGCTCGGCCATGCACTGGCCCTCGGCGCGCTGGTGTTTCTCGGCCTGTTCCTGGCGCTTGTCGTGGCGCTGTGGCGATCGGCCAAGGCGCGCACCATCGCCGCGGCGGAAGCCGCCGACCACGCCCGCGACACCGAGGCGCGGATGGCCGGCATTTTGCAAAGCCAGGCCGAGATGCAGGGCCGCATGGGCGCCATCGCCGACGTGTTCGGCGCAAGGCAGGCCGAACTCAACCAGTCGATCGGCCAGCGCCTCGACGCCATGACCGGCAGGCTCGGTCAAACCATGACCGAACAGACCAAATCGACGCATGAGAGCCTCGCCAAACTGCAGGAACGGCTGGCGGTCATCGACACCGCGCAAGGCAACATTCAGTCGCTGGCCGGCCAGGTCGTGCAATTGCAGGCGATCCTGTCCAACAAGCAGACGCGCGGCGCCTTCGGCCAGTCGCGCATGGAGGCGATCGTCGCCGACGGCCTTCCGATGGGCGCCTACGAGTTCCAGGCAACGCTGTCAAACGGCAGCCGTCCCGACTGCCTGGTCAGGATGCCGAACGGTGCGCCGCAGCTTGCCATCGACGCCAAGTTTCCGCTGGAAGCCTGGAACGCCATCCGCGCCGCCGATGGCGCCGAACAACAGAAGATCGCGGCCCAGGCTTTCCGCCGCGACATCGAAATTCACGTCCGCGATATCTCGGAAAAATACCTGATCCAGGGCGAGACGCAGGACACCGCCTTCATGTTCGTGCCGTCGGAATCGGTGTTCGCCGAAATCCACGAGAATTTCGACGCCGTGGTCCAGAAGGCGCACCGGGCGCGTGTCATCATCGTCTCACCGTCGCTTTTGATGCTGTCGATCCAGGTCATCCAGGCCATCCTCAAGGACGCCCGCATGCGCGAACAGGCGCATCTGATCCAGGGCGAGGTGATCCGGCTGATGGAAGACGTCGCGCGCGTCGACGAACGCGTGCGCCGGTTGCAGACGCATTTTGGCCAGTCGGCCAAGGATATCGACGAGATACTGGTGTCGACGTCGAAGGTGACCAAGCGCGGCCAAAAGATCGAAGCGCTGGAGTTTGGCGAAAGCGAAGCCGAAGTGCGCGGTGGCGGACCCGCCAAGGCCGAAGCCGGAGTGCGGGTGGCGGATTCCAAGACGGGGCAGCTCAGGCTACGTGTCGTCGAAGGCGACGATTAAAGCGCGTCGCGCTGAACGGATTCATACGACGCGCTTTAAAAGTCTTTGTTTTGATGCATGTCGTTGTCCCAGAACCGCGGCACACTTCTGGGCGCCATGCATTAGACCGTAGCCACGATCACGTGCGCCTGGATCTTGGCCGCAACCTCGCCGCTGCCGTGTCTGGCTGCAATCACGGACGCGGCGTGATCGGTTGCGGCTTCCAGTTTTCCTCTAGCCTCGATTTCGTTGCGAAGCGGAGTTCCCTGGCAATAGGCAACCGCCGGAAGGCGCGGCGAGGAGGCACGGCTTTGTTCGGGCCTCGTGTCGATCACCACACGGGAGAAACCTGCGGCTTCCAACTCGCCGCGGATCAATGCAATGTCATTGTAGCCGTGCGGCGTGCGGGCGAGAAAGCGGGGCGGATCGTTCGGAAAAATCTCCGCAAGAGCATTCGTCACATCATTGGCGAATACATTCTCTTCGATGCGATCCCACACGTTGAACAGGAAATGGCCGCCGGTCTTCAGGACCCGCTTTGCTTCGCGATAGCCGGCGGCTCGGTCGGGAAAGAACATCGCGCCGAACTGACAGCAAACGAGATCGAAAGCCGCATCTTCGAACGGCAGCGCCAGAGCATCCGCCTGACGCCATTGTATACGACTGTCGGGAGCTTGTCGCGAGGCCGCGTAGTCGAGCATAGGCTGGTTGAGGTCGGTCACGACATAGCTTGCGCCGGGAGACAGTTTTGGAGCCAATGCGCGGGTGACAACGCCGGTACCGGCGGCGACTTCCAGGACGGCGCCGGGCGACAAGGACGCTGCCCGTCGTGCCAAATCCGCGGCGAACGGCTCGAAGATCAGCGGCACCATGTAATGGTCGTAGTTTTCCGGAATCGAGCCGGCAAACACTTTGTCCGTTTCCGACATTGCTATCCCCCGCCATCCGTTTGATGGCTAGCCTAGCACATTATTGGCTGGTTTGGGCCGCGTTTAACCGGGAGGCAGGTGCTACTGCGCCTCTACGATGCTTACGCCCTCGAATTCCGGAAGCCAGTGCAGGGCCGATCGGTGCCATTTCTGTTGGGTCGGAACGAGATCTTCGCGTTGCCGCGCGGTCCCCGCCCTGATCCCATAGACCTTCGGCCCGTCGCCAACCGACGTTGCGTAAAGATGGGAACCGCAGTCGCCGCAGAACGCCTGGGCACGCTTGGCGCCGCTCGATCCCGTCTTGATATAAACCTTCGGTGTGCCCTTTGTGATCCTATAATGATCCTCAGGCGCGGGAACAGTGACACGAAAGGCGGTACCGGTCAGTTGCTGGCAGTCGGTGCAATGACAGATAGAGGTCTTTTCCGGGTCGACGTCTGCTTCATAAGTTATGGCGCCGCAATGGCACCCACCATCGATTTTCATCGTTGATTCTCCGAAATCCGTCGGGTGATCTTAGCGGGACCAGGCGATGGCGCCAACGGTGGACTGCTGGTCCAGAACTAGTCCGACGCCGCCTCGACCTGCTTGCGCCGGTGCTCCCAGGTTCCGGTCGTCTGCGGCTTGACGAACAGTCTGGTGATCTCCGGCATTTCTTTTTTCAAGAGCGCCTCGATGCGCTCGACACAGGCTTCGATCTCAGGCGCCGTCAGATGGTCCTCGAATTCGATGCTCAGCCCAGCGACGATCTGTTGCGGGCCGAGATGGACGGTGAGAACGCCGTTGGCCCGCTGCACTGCCGGATCCTGCTGGGCGATGGCCAGCACCTTGGCCTGCACTTCCGGCGAGGCCGGCTCACCGATGAGCAATCCCTTGTTTTCGCGCGCCAGAAAGATGGCGGTGGCGCCGAGGATCATCGCGATGCCGATCGAGGCGACGCCGTCGAGCTCGGGCATGTCGAGGAGTTCGGCCGCCAATATGCCGGCGAAGGCGACGAACAGACCGAGCAGGGCGGCGCTGTCCTCGAACAGGATCGTGTAGACGCTCGGATCCTTGCTCGATTGCACGGCCTGCAGCCAGCCTTGGTTGCCCTTCTGCTGGCGGAACTCCTTCAGCGCCACGTACCAGGAGCTGCCCTCGAACAGCATTGAGAGGCCCAGCACAATGTAGTTGATTTTGGGATTGGCGACCGGCTGAGGCGCCATGATGTGGACGACGCCTTCATAGAAGGACACGCCAGCGCCGAGCGCAAAGACGAGCAGGGCGACAATGAAGCTCCAGAAATACAGCTCGCGGCCATGGCCGAGCGGGTGCGTGCGGTCCGGCGGACGGGCGGCGCGGTGCATGCCGTAGAGCAGCAGCCCGCCATTGCCGGTATCCACCAGCGAGTGCACGCCTTCCGACAGCATCGCCGAGCTGCCGGTGAAGAAGGCGGCGACGAATTTGGTCATAGCAATAGCTAAATTACCGGCGAGCGCCGCGTAGATGACCGTCTTCGACCCGCCATGCGCTGCCATGCTGTCCCTCCAAGGCGCCCAATGTAACGGCCTGCCGCCGAGCTCCACAGGCATCACAACGCACGAATCGCCTGGTCGTTCAGGTTGAAGGCCAGCTTGCGGAAAGACGCCCCTATTCGATGATCTCGTCCGTCCACACCTTGAAACCAGCCAGCGTGCCCGGTCCGAAGATGTGGGTCAGCGGCACGTCGGCGGCGTCGCGACCCGACGCGATCAGGATGCGGCCGATGCGTGGCGAATTGTTGCGCGGGTCAAAGACATGCCAGCGGCCACCGAGATAGACCTCCATCCAGGCTGCGAAATCCATGCTCGCCCAAGGTTTGGGCAGGCCGATGTCGCTGATGTAGCCGGTGCAGTAGCGGGTCGGGATGTTTAGCGCACGGCAGAAGGTGACGGCGAGGTGGGCAAAGTCACGGCAGACGCCGCTTTGCTCGCGATAGGCTTCGGCCGCGGTGCGCGTCGGTCGGGCATTGCCGTAGCTGAAGACGATGTGGTTGTGGACGAAATCACAGACCGCCTGGACGCGGGCAATACCGAGCGGCGTATGCCCGAACAGCCGCCAGGCTTCGCTGGCCAGCAGATCGCTCTCGCAAAAGCGGCTGGGCAACAGGAACAGCAATGTGTCCGACGGCAGGTCGCGAACCTCATGCTGCCAGGCCATCAGGTCGCCCATCTCGAAGGTACCGGGGTCGCGGATTACCGAATCGGTGCCGAAGGTGAAGCGCCCGGGCGGGGCGACGAAACGGTTGCACCAATTGCCGAAACTGTCGCGGTAGCTCTGGATCGGCACCGGCGGGCTGGAGGTCAGGAAATCCGGGCGCTCGAGATCGGAGGCCCTGGAGTAGTGGACGTTGAGCATCGCGATGAGCGGCGTTTCCTGCGGAAAATCGAAACTCATCTCGCTGCCGATGCGGATTCGCATTGTCGTCCTGACCGCACTGCCTGATCATCGCCGGGCGAAGGCATGGCCGATGCTGCAGTGCGAAGGCAACCATGGCACGGACCGGAATGGTTTACGAGCAAATTAGAAACCGGTTGAAAGCGGCCCGACGGCGCCGGCGACAGACGCCCGCCCCCTTGCAGTCCGGCGTTTCTCTTGTTTCACTTGGCCTCCCAGCAACTGGAGGAGCGAATCATGGCTAAAGGTGCGATGAAGGCGGGCAAGGAAGCTCGGAAGCCGAAAAAAGACGCCAAGAAGCCCGCAGCGGCTCCGGCACTCAAGGCGCCGCCCGTCAAGGCGATGAGGCTCAAGGAAAAGTAAGCCCGCCTCGGAAGATCTTGGACGGTTGAAATCCGGACAACCGTTTCGGCGCAGATTTTGACACCGGCGGCATGAACGATGCGGCCGGTGTTTTTGTTGATCGCACCGGCGCAGCCGCTTATACCGAAGCGGCGAGGACGACCTCGCGCCTTTCTCAAAAGTCCGGCCGGGACGCCCCGCCATCCTCATGGAAGGAGTGCATCCCGATGTCGTGGATTTTTCTGTTCTTCGCTGGTCTGTTCGAAATCGGCTGGGCGATCGGCCTCAAATACACTGACGGCTTCTCGAAGCCGCTGCCGACGGTGCTCACTGTCGCCTCGATGATCATCAGCCTCGGGTTGCTCGGCCTGGCGCTCAAGACGCTGCCTGTCGGGACGGCCTATGCGGTGTGGACCGGCATCGGCACGGTCGGCACGGCGCTGCTTGGCATCTGGCTGCTGGGCGAGCCGGCGACGGCCATCCGGCTCGCCTGCATTGCGCTCATCGTCTGCGGCATTATGGGGCTGAAGCTCGCCGCCTGAGCAAAGCAACCAAGGAAATCGACGCACAAACACATTCAGGGCCGCTGGAAGGCGACCCTGATGTCCGATCGTTTCGATCGAAGCGTTAGCGGGCGGAGAAGCCCGGAGGCGTCCTGCCGGTACGCTGCTTGCGGGCCGCATAGCGTGCGTCGCGCTTGGCCTTGCGTTCGGCTTCGTCGGCCAGCAAACGGGCAATGCGCTCGTTTTCTTCGGCTTCCTTGATCTTCGCTTCAGCCTGCGCTGCCTCTTCGGCCGCAATACGCGCCGCTTCGGCTGCTGCCTCGCGCTCGGCCTTCTCGACCGCCTCGCGTGCCAGCTTTTCCTGCTTCAGCCTGGCCTTTTCGGCCTCGCGTATCTCGCGAGCCTCAAGAATCGCCTTGCGTTCGGCTTGTTTGGCCAGAACCGCAGGATCATCAGCCGCCGGCTTTGACTTGAAGCGCTCCAGAAGCGCCTTCTTTGCCTCGTTCGCGGCATTGCGCCGCTCGAAAATGTCTTTTTCCCTGTAGATAGCCAAGTCCACTTCCCTGAAGTCAATTCGCGACGCTTACATACGCGCGAAAACCGAGAGTTCAAGCGCCAAAACGGTATGCCAGCCATGAAAGTTTATGCTGTTGCAGCCGGGAGACGCGTTTTCCCTGAAACAAAGCCGGCCGAAACCGACATGCACTGTTCACCATCCGCCCCTCTGGCGGCCGGGGCGGCTCGCCGCTACCTCTAGCGGCAAATCAGAACATTTGGATGACATGCCATGGAACTCGGTCTCTACACTTTCGCCGACGTCAGCCCGGAGCCCGGCCCCGGCGCGATCGGCCCGCATCAGCGACTGCGCAATCTGATCGAGGAGGTCGAGCTGGCCGACCAGGTCGGCCTCGACGTCTTTGGTCTGGGCGAACATCACCGCCCCGACTATGCCGCGTCCGCGCCGGTGGTGGCGCTGGCCGCTGCCGCCGAACGCACCAAGCGCATCAAGCTGACCAGCGCGGTCACCGTGCTGTCCTCCGACGATCCGGTTCGCGTCTTCCAGCAGTTCGCAACGCTCGACCTTTTGTCGGGCGGCCGGGCCGAGATCATGGCCGGGCGCGGCTCGTTCATCGAATCCTTCCCGCTGTTCGGCTACAATCTCGAGGATTATGACGAGCTGTTCGCCGAAAAGCTCGATTTGCTGCTGGCCATCCGCGATAATGTAAATGTCACCTGGTCCGGCAATCTGCGCGCGCCGATCAACGACCGCGGCGTCTATCCGCGGCCGCTGCAGGACAAATTGCCGATCTGGATCGCAATAGGTGGAACGCCGCAATCTGCGGCGCGCGCGGGCGTGCTCGGCCTGCCGCTGGCGCTGGCCATCATCGGCGGTGAGCCGGCGCGGTTTGCACCGCTGTTCGACATTTATCGCGATGCCGCCAGGCGGGCCGGTACCGACCCCTCGGGCCTTGCCACCAGCATCAATGTGCACGGCTTCATCGCCGGGACCACTGAACAGGCGGCCGACGATTTCTACGGCCCGCAGGCCGAAGTGATGAACCGCATCGGCCGCGAGCGCGGCTGGGGCCCGACCTCGCGGGCGCATTTCGATCAGTCGCGTGGTCCGAACGGCGCGCTGTTCGTCGGTAATCCGGAGCAGGTGGCGGAAAAGATCGTCGCCCAGCACAAGATCTTCAACAATGACCGCTTCCTGCTGCAGATGGCGATCGGCGCCATGCCGCACGCCAAGATCATGAAGGCGATCGAACTGTACGGCACCAAGGTGGCGCCGATCGTGCGCAAGGAGACCGCCAAGCCCGGCGTCGCCGTCGCAGCGCCAGCCGCCTGAGCGACGGGCGGCCCGGATTGAGGGCCTTGCCGGCTAACGGAACCTTGGGCTTGCAGAGGCGTTTCCGTCAGGGGAATGCACCAATTGCGGTGCGCCGCTGAGGGAAAATCATGAAAGCCGAACCCGCCGCTTTGGGTGCTGGCCTTGCCGAAACCGAAGAGGCGAGAGTTGTGGCGCGTGCCGACACGCATCTGATGCGTTCGCTGCTCATCGGGATCTTCCTGTTCATGGCCATCTACGCGCTGTATTTCGCGCGTGCTTTCTTCATGCCGGTCATCCTCGCCTTCCTGCTGACGCTGACGCTGACACCAATCGTGCGCTTCCTGCGCAAGCGCGGCATTCCGGAAGTGGTTTCGGCGACAATGTTGGTCGTGCTGTCGATCTGCGTCTTCGGCGTTGCCGGCTATCTGCTCAGCGGCCCGGTCATCGACCTTCTCAACAACACCTCGTCGATCGGCCAACAACTTACCGAACGGCTGGCGCAATTACGGCGTCCGCTCGAGAGGATCATGCAGATCTCGCATCAGATCGAACAGATGACGGAGACCTCGCAGGAGCCGGGCATCCAGAAGGTGGCGATGGCACAGTCCGGCGTCCTGTCGGCCGCCGCCAGCAACGTCCTGTCGGCGGGGACAAGCCTGACCATCATCTTCGTGCTGTCGCTGTTCCTGCTGGCGTCAGGCACGATGTTCTATGAGAAGATCATCCAGTCCTTCGCCAGCCTCAGTGAGAAGAAGCGGGCCTTGCGCGTCGTCTATGACGTCGAGCGCGAAATCTCGCATTATCTGCTCACCGTCACCGTCATCAATGCCGGTCTCGGCGCGGTTATCGGCCTTGGCCTGTGGGCGCTCGGCATGCCCAACCCGCTCGTCTGGGGAACGATGGCGGCGCTGCTCAACTTCCTGCCCTATGTCGGCGCGCTGATCACCATCGTGCTGGTCAGCGTCATTGCGATGATCAGCTTCGACTCGATCACCTACGCCCTTTTGGCGCCGGGCTTCGTGCTTTTGTGCGACATCGTCGAAGGCCAGTTCGTTACGCCGATGGTTGTCGGCCGACGCCTCGAGATCAACGCCGTGGCGATCTTCATCGCCATCGCCTTCTGGTCCTGGCTTTGGGGCTTTGTCGGCGCGCTGATGGCGGTGCCGCTGTTGGTCGTCGTCAAAGTGTTCTGCGATCATTTCGATGGCCTCAGCCATGTCGGCAATTTTCTCGCCGCACAGCAGACGGCCGTGGTGGAGGAAGAAGCGGCCGAAGAGAACGGAAAGGCAGCGGCATAAGCTTGCCGCGCCTGTCCGTCATCGCGCATTTGTTGTCTTCAGGCGGAGTGCCTATATCGAGCCGGTCAAGCCGGACCCTGCGATGAAAGATGCCTCCTTCGACCTCGATTCCTATTTCGACCGCATCGGCTATCGCGGCCCGATCGATGCTCCGCTCGGCACGCTGAGCGCGCCGCATCGCCAGCGTCCGCAGGCGATCCCGTTCGAGAATATGGACCCGTTGCTTGGCACCAGCTCGACATCGTCATTCCCGACCGCGCCTTCGAAACCAGGGTCAGGCAGTTGAACATCGTAAAGGCTTGAGGCCCATGACCGCACTTTCCGTTCTCGACCTGTCGCCGATCGTCGAAGGCAGCGACGCCTCGCAATCGCTGGCAAATTCGCTCGACCTGGCCCGCCATGCCGAGCGGCTCGGCTACAGGCGCTACTGGCTGGCCGAGCACCACAACATGCCGGGCATCGCCAGCGCGGCGACCGCCGTCGTCATCGCCCATGTCGCCGGCGGCACCAAGACCATCCGCGTCGGCGCCGGTGGCATCATGCTGCCCAACCATGCGCCGCTGGTG
This sequence comes from Mesorhizobium sp. M0062, assembly GCF_040323125.1. Taxonomy (NCBI): domain Bacteria; kingdom Pseudomonadati; phylum Pseudomonadota; class Alphaproteobacteria; order Hyphomicrobiales; family Phyllobacteriaceae; genus Mesorhizobium; species Mesorhizobium sp. M0062. The sequence goes on along the minus strand of NZ_JAMYUO010000010.1, from coordinate 142,542 downwards.
ATTGCCGAGCAGTTCGGCACGCTGGCGGCACTGCACCCCGGCCGCATCGACCTCGGCCTCGGCCGCGCGCCCGGCACCGATATGGGAACAGCGCGCGCGCTGCGCCGCAATCTCGAGGCGTCAGACAATTTCCCCCAGGATGTCGTCGAGCTGATGGGCTATTTCCAGCCGGCCGCGGAAGGCCAGCGTATCCACGCCGTGCCCGGCGAAGGCCAGAAGGTGCCGGTCTGGATCCTCGGTTCCAGCCTCTATGGCGCGCAGCTCGCCGCCATGCTCGGCCTGCCCTATGCCTTCGCCTCGCATTTCGCGCCGGCCGAACTGGACCATGCGCTGGAGATCTACCGTTCGCGCTTCCAGCCTTCGGAACAGCTGGACAAGCCCTATGTCATGCTCGGCCTCAACGTTTTCGCCGCACCGACCGATGGAGAGGCAAAACTGCTGTTCACCTCGCTCCAGCAGGCCTTCGTCAATCTGCGCACCGGGCGGGCCGGCCGCCTGCCGCCGCCGGTCGAGGGCTATGACCAGACGCTCGAGCCGATGGCAAAAACCATGATTTCGCAGGCGCTGTCCTGCGCCGTCGTCGGCTCTCCCGAAACCGTCCGGCAAGGCATAGACGCGTTCGTGCGCCGCACCGGCGCAGACGAGCTGATGGTGACCGCGCAGATCTTCGACCATGCGGCACGCGTGCGCTCGTTCGAAATCCTGGCCGAGGCGCATAAATCGCTGTCGCAGGCCGCGTGACGCTTTTGCCTGTGTCTGCTGTGGGCAGGCGCCTTCCTCAGCCAGGAGCCGCCTCTCTCACGCATAGGTGACGTTTTCTTGTGGTTTCGAAGCCCTGACTGGGCGCTTCGCCGGGGGATCGCGCAGATCCTGGGGTTTTGAGCGCGGTTGGAGCACATCCGGGCCGCTGGGCGGCTGTTCAAAGGCGCCAAGCGCGGCGCGGTGGATGCCATGCGCAGAATGCTTGCGCCCGATGCCGCCTGTTCTTATATACGCGCCAAGCCGCCCAGTGCCGGAATGCCGGTTGCCGGAGCGGAATTTCTTGTGAACAGGGGCTTTCGTCGGAACGCCTTACGGGTCCTGAGAGCCTGCTTAGCGGAGAGACTAGAAAAATGGCAAAAGTAATCGGTATCGATCTCGGCACCACCAACTCCTGCATCGCCATCATGGATGGCAAGGAGCCCAAGGTCATTGAAAATGCGGAAGGCGCGCGCACGACGCCTTCCATCGTCGCCATCTCGGGCGACGGCGAACGTCTCGTCGGCCAGCCGGCCAAGCGCCAGGCGGTCACCAATCCTGAAAACACCATCTTCGCGGTCAAGCGCCTGATCGGCCGCCGCTATGACGACCCGGTGACGGAGAAGGACAAGAAGCTTGTCCCCTACAAGATCGTCAAGGGCGACAATGGCGATGCCTGGGTCGAGGCCGGCGGCAAGAAGCAGTCGCCCAGCCAGATCTCGGCCATGATCCTGCAGAAGATGAAGGAAACGGCGGAGGCCTATCTCGGCGAGAAGGTCGAGAAGGCGGTCATCACCGTTCCGGCCTATTTCAATGACGCCCAGCGCCAGGCCACCAAGGACGCCGGCAAGATCGCCGGCCTTGAGGTGCTGCGCATCATCAACGAGCCGACGGCTGCAGCACTTGCCTACGGCCTCGACAAGAAGGATGGCAAGACCATTGCCGTCTATGACCTTGGCGGCGGCACGTTCGACATTTCGGTGCTCGAAATCGGCGACGGCGTGTTCGAAGTGAAGTCGACCAATGGCGACACCTTCCTCGGCGGCGAGGATTTCGACATGCGTCTCGTCGAATACCTGGCGGCCGAGTTCAAGAAGGAACAGGGCATCGACCTGAAGAACGACAAGCTTGCGCTGCAGCGCCTCAAGGAGGCGGCTGAAAAGGCCAAGATCGAGCTGTCGTCGACGACGCAGACGGAAATCAACCTGCCCTTCATCACCGCCGACGCGACCGGCCCCAAGCACCTGACGCTGAAGCTGACCCGTGCCAAGTTCGAGCAGCTGGTCGACGATCTCGTCCAGCGCACCATCGAGCCCTGCAAGGCGGCGCTCAAGGATGCCGGGCTGAAGGCTGGCGAGATCGACGAAGTGGTCCTGGTCGGCGGCATGACCCGCATGCCCAAGATCCAGGAGATCGTGAAGCAGTTCTTCGGCAAGGAGCCGCACAAAGGCGTCAACCCGGATGAAGTCGTCGCACTCGGCGCCGCCATCCAGGCCGGCGTGCTGCAGGGCGACGTGAAGGACGTGCTGCTGCTCGACGTGACGCCGCTGTCGCTCGGCATCGAGACGCTGGGTGGCGTGTTCACCCGCCTGATCGAACGCAACACGACCATCCCGACCAAGAAGAGCCAGGTGTTCTCGACCGCTGAAGACAGTCAGTCGGCCGTGACCATCCGCGTCTTCCAGGGCGAGCGTGAAATGGCTGCCGACAACAAGGCGCTCGGCCAGTTCGACCTGGTCGGCATTCCGCCGGCGCCGCGCGGCGTGCCGCAGATCGAGGTCACTTTCGACATCGACGCCAACGGCATCGTCAACGTTTCGGCCAAGGACAAGGGCACCGGCAAGGAGCACCAGATCCGCATCCAGGCCTCTGGTGGCCTTTCGGACGCCGACATCGAGAAGATGGTCAAGGACGCCGAAGCCAATGCCGAGACCGACAAGCAGCGGCGTGCTTTGGTCGAGGCCCGCAACCAGGCCGAGGCGCTGGTGCACTCCTCCGAGAAGTCGCTGAAGGAATATGGCGACAAGGTTTCGGAAACCGAGCGCACGGCGATATCGGAGGCTATCACGGCGCTGAAGGCTGCTGCCGAAGGCGACGATGCCGCCGACATCGAGGCCAAGTCGCAGACGCTTGCCGAAGCATCCATGAAGCTCGGCCAGGCCATGTACGAAGCTTCGCAGAAGGAAGCGGCGGAAGCCGACGCCAAGGCGGACGCGGCCAAGGATAGCGACGTGGTCGACGCCGATTTCGAGGAAATCGACGAAAACGACGAGAAGAAGAAGTCGGCCTGACCGGTTGACGGCAAATAAAGCGGAAAGCCCGGCGCAAAGCCGGGCTTTTTTGCAACCCTCGCTGAAAAAGTGCGGGCCTTGCCGAAAAAGTCACTGAAAAACACAGGCACAAGCGCGCCGGCCCTAGCATCCGGGCAGCACCGCTCCTAAATCGAGACAACGTGCCGGCAAACGACGCAACATGCATCAAGACGTTGAGCATCCGGACTGCGGGAAAAGATGAAAGCTGATTTCTACGAGACGCTGGGCGTGCAAAAGGGCGCCGACGAGAAGGAGCTCAAGAGCGCTTTCCGCAAGCTGGCCATGCAGTTCCATCCCGACCGCAATCCCGGCGATCACTCATGCGAGCATAAGTTCAAGGAAATCAACGAAGCCTACGAAACGCTGAAGGACCCGCAGAAGCGCGCGGCCTATGACCGTTTCGGTCACGCCGCCTTCGAGCAGGGCGGCATGAATGGCGGCGCGCAAGGTTTTGGCGCCGGCGGCTTCGCCGACATTTTCGAAGATATTTTCGGCGACATGATGGGCGGGCGCCAGCGCCGCTCGTCGGGCGGCCGCGAACGCGGCGCCGATTTGCGCTACAATATGGAAATCACGCTGGAAGAAGCGTTTGCCGGCAAGACCGCGCAAATCCGCGTGCCGGCCTCGATCTCATGCACGGAATGCTCCGGGACCGGCGCCAAGCCCGGCACCCAGCCGGTGACCTGCTCGATGTGCCATGGCCACGGCAAGGTACGAGCGACGCAAGGCTTCTTCTCGATCGAGCGTACCTGCCCGCAATGCCAAGGCCGCGGCCAGACGATCAAGGACCCGTGCCCGAAATGCGCCGGCCAGGGCCGCGTCACCGAGGAACGCTCGCTGTCGGTCAATATCCCGGCCGGCATCGAGGACGGCACCCGCATCCGGCTTGCCAATGAGGGCGAGGCGGGCCTGCGCGGCGGCCCATCGGGCGACCTCTATATTTTCCTGGCGGTGAAGCCGCATGAATTCTTCCAGCGCGACGGCGCCGATCTCTACTGCAAGGTGCCGATATCGATGACGACGGCCGCCCTTGGCGGCTCGTTCGAGGTGACGACGCTGGACGGCAGTCAGACCAAGGTGAAAGTGACCGAAGGCACGCAGAACGGCCGCCAGTTCCGCCTCAAGGGCAAGGGCATGCCGGTGCTGCGCCAGCCCAATGTCGGCGACCTCTATATCCAGACCGCGGTCGAAACGCCGCAAAACCTGTCGCGCCGCCAGCGCGAGTTGCTGGAAGAGTTCGAGCAGCTGTCGTCGAAGGACAATTCGCCCCAGTCGAGCGGCTTTTTCGCCCGCATGAAGGACTTTTTCGAATCCTTCGGCGAGCACTGAACCCAAGCCAAGGCCGCCACGCTTCCCGAACGTCATCAACATCTTATGCCAGATCGCGCCTTGCCTTGGACCTGTTAGCTGCTAAGTAGCGTTCGGGGAGTGTTGAGGAGAACTTGCATGGCACGTGGTCCGGGATTGCGGAAGGCGCTGGCGGAAAAGTTCGACGACGAACTCAAATTCTTCAAAGGCTGGATCGACAAGCCGAAGTCGGTCGGTTCGATCGTGCCGACAAGCTCCGTCACCGCCCGCAAGATGGCTTCCATCGTCAATCCGAAGTCCGGCCTGCCGGTGCTTGAAGTCGGCCCCGGCACAGGCGTCATCACGCGTGCAATCCTCGCCCAGGGCGTTAAGCCCGAAAACCTCTACGCGGTCGAATATTCCACCGATTTCGTGCGCCATCTGCGCCAGCTCTATCCCGGCGTCAACGTCATCGAGGGCGATGCCTTCAGTCTCAACGCCACGCTTGGCGAGAAGAGCGGGATGGTTTTCGATTCCGTCGTCTCCGGCGTGCCGCTGCTCAATTTTCCGGTCGCACAGCGGATCGCCTATATTGAAAGCCTGCTGGACCGCATCCCGGTTGGACGGCCGATCGTGCAGCTGACCTATGGGCCGTTGTCGCCGATCCCGCCCGGCCGCGGCAATTACACGGTCAAGCATTTCGACTTCATCTTCCGCAACATCCCGCCGACGCAGCTGTGGATCTACCGGCGCGAAGCGCATTAGCTGGTATTGGGGGCGGGAGAAGTCTCTGGCGCCTTGTAGAGGATCGCCGTCTCCCGAAGGAAGCTCGATTGAGGGTCGATCCACATCCTTGACTGTTATCCGCCTCGCAAACTCGTGGCGACCTCTCTGATCGCCGCGCACATGGCCCGCACGGCCGTTGCTTCGGCGCTGCTGGAGAACAGAAGCAGCAGAGGCCGACGCGCACGCGGCTCAAGAGGACGCCTCGCGACGGTTCGCTGCCAATCGGCCGGAAACGCCAGGCCTGGCGCAATCGACAAACCGCGCCCGGCCCCCACCAGAGCAAGCAGCGCCGCCATATCGCTCGCCGACAGGATGACAACTGGCGCAACGCCAAAATCCTGGAACAATTCGGCAAGCATTGGTCCGCAGCCGCCGCTCGACATGATGAATGGCTGGCCGTCGAGAGCGCGGATCGGAAATGACCCGCCTTGGACTGAGTTCTTTTGCGATGACGCCACAAAGAGTTCGTCGTCGACAAGTTCCTCGGCTTGGCAATTGCCGGCGATGTAGGACAGTCCAATATCGGCGGCACCGCGATCGACCCACTCCGCCACCTCGGTATCCGTGCCCAAGAGCAGTTCGACAGCAAGCTCCGGGTGCCGGACGGAAGTAATGTTCAACGCATATGGAGCAATCTTTACCGAGGCGCTGCTGACCAGCGCGAGCCGTACTCTGCCTTTGATGGAGTGTTCCCGTAGGCCGACAAGACGGCCTAAAGCATGCAAAGCGGCGCGCGCCGCGTCCAAAGCCGCCTCGCCGGTTGCGGTGAAAGCGACACCGCGCCGATCACGTATGACGAGGGGCGCGCCAACGATCTCCTCCAGCGCCTTCATTGCATGGCTTATGGCCGATTGAGAAAGACAGAGCCGCTCGGCGGTTTTGGTGAAGCTGCGCGTCTCGCTGAGCGATGTCAGGACGCGCACCATCGTGATGTTGATATTAGCTTTGTTCATGGCTGCCGAAATATCTTTCATTTCGCTCATATTAAAGAGCGCTGTAGGTTTTGTGAAGGTGAGGGAAACGACCCTCGAAATCGGCGAGCGGCTTTCCTGGCCTCTCCGGCATGCAGGCGTGCGGTACGACGAGACTGAAACTGGAGTATCGCATGAGCTACCTTCCGCAATTCCTGACCCTTGCTTCGGTCTTCCTGCTCGGCGCCATGAGCCCAGGACCCGATTTTGTAGCCGTGACTTCCCATGCGCTGATCAGCCGTCGCGCGGGGTTCCATGTGGCGCTTGGCATTGCCGCAGCGATCATGGTGTGGGCGGCTCTCGCGATGTGTGGCCTGGGCCTCGTACTGACGCAGATTGCATGGGCTCACCTTGCCGTCCGGATCGCCGGTGCCGTGTATCTCGGTTACCTGGGCAGCAAGATCCTTTTGTCGGCTTGGCAGGCGCGGCCACCGCTGGCCGTCGGTGGCGCAGAGACTACGGCTCCTTGGCGAAGCGGATTCGTTGTCGGAATTACAAATCCGAAGACGGCCGCGTTCTTCGCGAGCCTGTTCATATCGGTATTGCCGATGCAGGCTCCGATCTGGGTCCAGGCAGTGTCGCTGGCCATAATCGGGCTGGTCGCGATGGCGTGGTTTGGGCTTGTCGCGCTAATGTTCTCCACAAGAAGGGTTCGGTCGGTATATGGCAGCGTCCGCAGGCCGATAGATGCCTTGCTCGGAGTTGCACTCATCGCGCTGAGTGCAAGAATTGCGGTCACCCACTAGAAATAGCCCAGCTGCTCGGCACACCTTCGCGCGCTTGCCCCCCGATCGTTTCCGTTTTTTGGGCCAGTGCGTTGATTTGCGCAGCCTCTGGCTGTACCTGTCCGGGAACAAGAGTGGCCAATGGCTGTGATCGCGAAAATCCTCGTCTTCGCCGGCTCGGTGCGCAGCGGCGCCTTCAGCGGCAGGACCGCCGATGTGGCGCAGAAGGAGCTGGCCATGCAAGGCGCCGAGGTGACGCGCATTTCGCTGGCCGACTATCCGCTGCCGATCATCGACGAGGACCTCGAAAAGGAAAAAGGCGTTCCCGACAACGCCGTGAAGCTCGGCCGGCTGATCGCCGCCCATGACGGGCTGCTGATCGCGACGCCGGAATATAATGGCTCGATCCCGCCACTGCTCAAGAACACGATCGACTGGGTAAGCCGGGTGCGCCTCGATGGCGGCTGGCCGGTGAGGCCATTTGTCGGCAAGGTCGCCGGCCTGTGCTCGTCTTCGAACGGACATTTCGCCGGGATCCGCTGCATCAACCATCTGCGCGCCGTGCTGGTGCGCTGCCAGCTGGAGATGGTGACGCCGGAATGCTCGGTATCCGATGGCGGCAGTGCCTTCGACGGCGACGGCAATTTCAGGGATGATAGACTGACCAAATCGATGGAGCACCTATGCCGCACGCTGATCGAAACCTCGCGCATGCTATCGACCCGGACCGGGGCATGATTTCCACAGCCATGCAGGCCCATACCATGAGAGACAGGCTGATCGTCGGCCTCGACGTGCCGACGGTGAAAGAGGCCGAACAGGCGGTGCGCGAACTCGACGGCGTCGTCTCCTTCTACAAGATCGGCTATCAGCTGGCCTTCGCCGGCGGGCTCGACTTCGCCAGGGAGTTGGCCAGCGGCGGCACCAGAATCTTCCTCGACATGAAGCTGCTCGACATCGACCACACGGTGGCCAAGGGTGTCGAGAACATCGTGCGCATGGGCATGACCATGCTGACCATCCACGCCTATCCCAAGGCGATGCGGGCCGCGGTGGAGGCCGCCAGGGGCAGCGACCTCTGCCTGCTGGCGGTCAGCGTGCTGACCTCGATGGACGAGCAGGACGTGATCGACGCCGGCTATGAATATGACCCGCACACGCTGGTGCTGAGGCGCGCCGAACAGGCGCTGCATGCAGGCATGGGCGGCGTCGTCTGCTCGGCCGAGGAGGCGGAAGCGGTGCGCCGCATCGTCGGACCCGACCTGGCGGTGGTGACGCCGGGGATACGGCCCAAGGGCAGCGACCATGGTGACCAGAAACGCGTGGTGACGCCCGGCCAGGCGATCCGCAACGGCTCCAGCCATCTTGTTGTGGGCCGGCCAATCGTGGCGGCAAGCGACAGGCGCGCGGCGGCGGAAGCCATACTGGAAGAGATGCGCGCCGCGTAACGAGGAGAAGAAAATGCGCAAGGGATACTGGATAGCCCGCGTCGATGTGCGCGACGCTGAAGGCTACAAGGACTATGTCGCTGCCGCCAAGCTCGCTTTCGACCGTTTCGACGTGAAGTTCCTTGCCCGTGGCGGTGAGCATGAAAAGGCCGAGGGGCCTGGCCGCGCCCGCAATGTCATTATCGAGTTCGAATCGCTCAGCGCGGCGCATGACTGCTACCACTCGCCGGAATACCAACGCGCCGTCGCCATCCGTCAGAAAGTGGCCGATGGCGAGATCGTGCTGGTAGAGGGTATCTGACGCGCGAAGCTGCTCTGCTCAGTGCGGCGCTTCCTCCTGCGCCAGCACCTCCAGTTGATGGCGGTGCCCCGACAGCTCATAGCCGACAACGGTGACGGCCGGCGCTAGCGTCAGTAAGATGAGGCAGACCGCCATGTCGACGCCGGCAAGGGCGGCGATGGTGGCAAGTGCGACGACCGCAGCCGTTCCCGCCAGCAGCCAGACGTGGAGGGGATCGAAGCGCTGGACGAGATAATAATACAGCGCATAGATCGCCCCCAGGAACACGCCTAGCGGAATGGCGACTGACAGCAGGGTCGCTACCGGGCCGTTATGGGTCTTGTGCTCGATGAAATAGGCCGCGACATGCAGCCCGGCGCCGGTGGCGACGATGGCAGCGACGATCACCATCTGGCCATAGCCCCAGACGAAGGAACGGCTGCGGTGCTGGTGCAGCACCGTCCCCGAGGGCAGCATGTAATAGACCCACCACATGCCGAAGGTGAGACCCATTCCGGCAATGCCGATCAAGGCGGCATCGAGGTTCCAGCCCTGCTCCTCGACCGCGGCCGACAGCGTCGCCAGCGTGCCGACCACCCCTTCGCCCAGCGCGATGATGGCGAACAGGCTGTAGCGCTCGGCGACGTGGTGCGCGTGCCAGGGCGTGCCGCCATCCCGGCGTTCGGCGATGACCGGTCCGGCAAGCTCGATGAGAAGCAGGACCGCGCCGAAAGCCAGGCTGGTCTCCAGCGAGAAATCGACCAGGATCTGCACCACCCAGCCGATCTGGGCGATCGCGATGGCGATGGCATAGGTGAGACAGGCACGCCGCCGCCCAGGGTCCTGCCGCGCCGCGCGCAGCCATTGGAAGATCATGGCGACGCGCATGATGACGTAGCCCAGCACCATCACCGAATTGTTGAGGTGTTCGCCATGCTCGATCGAGGCGAACATGCGCGGCAGGCCGATGGCCAGCACCAGCACGCCGATCATCTGCACCATGGTGACGAGGCGGAAGATCCAATCGTCGGTGTCATAGGCGGAGGAAAACCAGGAGAAATTGATCCACGCCCAGCAGATGGCGAAGCTGGCAAAGCCGAAGCCGATCAGCGCCGCCGCGTAGTTGCCATCGGCAAGGGCGTGCGCCAGTTGCGCGGCGGCAAGGCTGAAGGCGGTGACGAAGGTCAGATCGAACAGCAGCTCGAGCGGCGTGGCGACGCGATGCGCCTCGTGCGGATCGCGCCCGGCCATGCGCCTGATGTGATGGTGGAGGGAGCTTGCTGGTGTGCTCATCGCGCGGCCTTGCCTGAGGACTGTCCCGCGACACTAAAGGTGGAGCAAAAGCCGTCAAGGCGCGGTAGGTCGCGCTGGTCCCTCGACCGTTCAGATCGCCTGTCGGTTCAGTCGGTTCGCCGCCGTCTCGGCAACCGCATCGGCCAGCGTCATGCCCCATTGTATCAGGCAATAGGCGCGGAAATCGAAGCAGGGCAGGCCGGGACAGACCTCGAACTCGATGAGGTGGACATGGTCGTTAGCCTCGACCCTGAAATCGAGGGAAAACACGTCTCGCAGGCCGAGCCCGCTGACCAGCCGCTCGGCGATGCGGCGGATGGTTGCCGCGGCTGCCGGCTGGGTGTCGGCAACCGCCTCCAGCACCGGCTCGCTGTATAGTCCAGCCGCCTTGGCGGCCTCGCCGGTGTCGCCGTAAAGCGCCATCGAGTCCGCCATGGTCTGGAAATCGCCGCCGGAGTCGACGAATGCAACGCCGAGCGCTTCCGCCCCGGCATCCGTTTGCAGCCCAAGGAAGCTGGCGCGGACATTGCGACCGCCGACATAGGGCTGGACGACGACATCGTCGCGATAAGCGGCATAGACCCGCCGGCTAAGCTCCAGCGCATGGGCCAGGTCGTTGCAGCGTGAATCCGGCCAGATGCCTACCTTGGAGCCGAGCCGGTTCGGCTTGACGAACCAGCCGGCTTCCGAAGCTGGCGGGTCGGCCAGCCAGCGGCCGTCGCGGGCCAGGCCTGCCTGCGGCGCCGGCAGGCCGAGCGCGCAAAGCACGGCGCCGGAACGGAACTTGTCCTGGCAAAGCGCGAACAGCGCATCGTCGGCTCCGATGGTTCTAAGCCCATTCAGCCTGGCAAGTGCGGGCGCTGCAGCACCGCGGAAATAGGCAATGCCGTCGGTCAGCGTCCAGACCAGCGTGGTTGCGGGATCGGCCTTCGCCAGCGCGCTTGCCGCATCGTCGAGTGCAACCGGCATAAAGGCGAGGCCGCGCTTTTCACAAGCGGTCGCCAGTTGATCGAACTCAGGAGCGAGATCGGTCGACTGCGCCAGATAAGACGAGATTTCCAAGGCGCGCTCGGCGGGAAAGCCGTCGGCGACCAGCCTGTCGAAACAGGCCTTTTCCGGCTCGTGGACGAGGATCAAGGTCGGGCGCGGCATGGGTCAAAGCTTCTCGGTGATGCAGCCACACCATCGCACGGCCAATGCGATCGGCTTGCGCGAAATCGACCCGCGCCCGCCGCCTGCACGACAACCGGTACGCTCAGGCGATGACCACGCGCGGCTCGAAGCGGCCGTTGACGGGGATGTCGAGCAGGAAGGTCATGCCGGCCTGTGGGTCGAGCTTGCGCTGCTTGTCGTCCTTGCCTTTCCAGGCCGAGGTCACCGCCAGCCGATCGGCCTTGGCCCCGACAAAGGCCGGGCACGAGGACTGCCCCGCCGGCACGGCAATTTCGCGCAACAATGTGCCATCTGGCGAATAGGCCTTGACCGCCTTGCCGCCCCAGACGGCGTTCCACAGCACGCCGTCGCGATCAACGACCGAGCCGTCGACAAAGCCCTTGGACGAGCGATGGTCGACGAACACTTTGGACTCGCCGATCGGCAGACCCGTTGCCGGATCGCAGGCGACGCGCATCAACAGGCCGGTCGAGGTATCGGTGTAGTAGGCGATCGTTCCATCCTTCGAGAAACAGATCGAGTTCGACACGGTGATGCCGGTGTAAAGCGTGCGCAATTCTCCCTTGAAGAACCAGTAGATGGCGCCCGCGCCCTTCTCCTCACCCTTGCCCATCGTGCCGACCCAGAAGGCGCCACAAGGGTGGACGCGCGAATCGTTGGAGCGGGTCAGCGCATTGTCGGCCTCGATGGGCGTATGCAGCGTCAGCTTGCCGGTCGAGACGTCGCGGACATGCAGGCCGGTCTCGGTGGCGATGAGCTGGCGATTGTCGTCGATAATGGCGATGGCGCTGGCCATCTGGCCGAGCTCATGGACCTTCCGCGCGCTGGACGTGACACCCTGCTCCAGCAAAAGCCCGTTGACGATGTCGAACCAGAACAGCGTGTCGGTGGCGGGATCGTAGCTCGGCCCCTCGCCGAGTTCACAGACATGGTCCGAAAAAACCGAAACCTTGTCCATCATGCCGCTCCGCCGAAGGCCGCGTCCCAGGCCGTCACCGCCGCCCGGGCGCGCGTGGCCACTTCATCGACGCTCATGCCGGGTTTGAACAGGCTGGAGCCAAGACCAAAAGCAGTCACCCCAGCGGCTTTGTAGCCGGCAAAGTCTTTGTCGGAAACGCCGCCGACGGCGCCGACCACGGTATCGGCCGGCAGCACGGCCCGCATCGCCGAAATGCCGCTAGGCCCGAGCACGCTTGCCGGGAAGAACTTGAGCGCCGAAGCCCCAAGCCTAATCGCCTGAAAAGCTTCGGTGGGGGCGAACACGCCTGGCATCGTCACCATGCCATGGTGCATGGCGCGGGCCATGACTTCGGCATCGATGTTGGGGCTGACCAGCAGCCTCCCGCCGGCCTTGGCCAGGGCGTCGACATCGGCTGAAGTCAGCACCGTGCCGGCGCCGACCAGCGTTGTCTTGGGCAATGCGGTGACAATGCTGGCGATCGATGAAAACGGCTCCGGCGAATTGAGCGGCACCTCGATGGCTTCGATGCCGGCGTCAAACAGCGCCTGGCCGATGGCAACCGCCTCGCTGGGTTTGAGGCCGCGCAGAATGGCGACGAGGCCGCGCTTCAGCTTCGGGAAAGGTGCTGTCTGGGTCACGCGGTCACTCCATTTCTGGCAATCATGCCATTTTCCCGCGCGGCCTCGATCAGGCCGGCACGCACCGCCTCGTCGGCGTCGACCGTCCTGACGGCAAGCCCTGCAAGGTCGAGCGCCTGGCGGTAGAGGGCTGCTAGCGACCCCGAGGCGACCAGCACGATTGCAGTGGTGCTTTCGCCATAGCGGCGGCCCGCCGAGGCGATCTCGCCGCCGATCAGCAGGCCGGACAGGCAAGCGGCGGCATCGTCGGCCTTGAGGTTCTGCAGCAGGCCGGCGGCGCGGATCGAGAACAGCCGCGAGGTGACATCGCCGCCCTCCGCCAAAGCCTTGCGGCACCATTCCTGGAAGAACGGATCGTCCGGAATGACCGGCTTCGGGCTCTCGCCCAGCGAATGGCGCAGGATCGAGTGAGTGGCCAGCACCGAAAACAGCTCGCCGGTCGGCCAGGTGCAGAAGCCGTCGACCGCGCCGTCTTCGACCAGAACCCATTTCGAATGGGTGCCGGGCATGCAGACGAGATGGCGACCTTTTGCCGGCAAACCGGCGCCGGCAAGCTGGGTTTCCTCGCCGCGCATTACGTCCGGCGCATCTTCCAGGCGCTGCGCCAGGCCAGGCACGATGCGGATGTCGCGGCTCTGGCCGGGAATGCGGGCGGCCCCCGCGAGGATGGCACTGAGCGGCGCCGGCAGGGTGACGTAAGGCGCTTCCAGCCAACCCTGGCGCGAGCCGGCCATGCCACAGATGATGACCGGCAGTGTGTCAGGTGCGCCGAGCGCCGCCAGATGGCCCTCGAGGATGGTCGAAAAGCCTTTTTGCTGCGCGGTGATCAACCCATCATCGCCGCGACGCTCGGCAAGCACCCCGCCCGCCTCGTCGACCAGCCAGACCCGCATGCGGGTCGTGCCCCAGTCGACGGCGGCGACTGCCGGCGTGCCTTTTGCCGGATTTTGATTCACCGGGCTCACAGGAAACCCCCGTCCACGATCAACATCTGCGCCGTCAGCATACGCGAGGCGTCGGAGGCCAGGAACAGCACCGTGCCGACGATGTCGTCGGGCTGCATGACCTGCTTGATGCATTGCTTGGCGACATGGGCGGCGAGCCCCTGCTCGGTGACCCAGAGTTCCCGCTGGCGCTCGGTGATCACCCAGCCCGGCGCAATCGCATTGACGCGGATGCCGTCGACCCCAAGCTTGCCCGCGAGACCCTTGGTGAGGCCGAGTATGCCGGCCTTGGCGGCGGTGTAGGCCGGCATATCGGGGTGGTTGATGAGATAGGAGGTCGAGGTGAAGTTGATGATCGAACCGCCGCCGGCCCGCTTCATGCCCGGCGCCACCGCCTGTGCGGTGAAGAAATGCGGGCGCAGATTGACGGCGAGATTGTTGTCCCAGAACTCGACGGTAACGTCAGCGACGTCGTGGCGTTCGTCCCAGGCGGCATTGTTGACCAGCACGGTGACGTCGCCATGTGCCTCAGCCGCTTTGGCGGCCGAAGCGCGCAACGCCTCGACGTCGCGCAAATCGGTCTTGAGGTAGAGCGGTCGCCGGCCAAGTTCTTTTTCGACGCGGTCGGCAAGCAGCGTGCTTGGGCCATCGGCGATGTCGATGAAGGCGACATGGGCGCCCTGGCGAACGAAGCCCTCGGTCAGTGCCGCACCAATTCCGGAACCGCCGCCGGTGATCAGCACCGAGGCTCCCCTGAGGTCGGCAAAATCCGCCGATGGCATCATATCTTCATCTCCCGGTCCGGTCGGCGCGCATCCTATCCAGCCAAGTCCGGGGAGCAAGGGCGAAAACGGCGATTTGATTGGCTTATGTCAGACAAAAGGCCGCAAGATGGCGGCCACAGTCGATCTTGGCTCGCGCCGCTGACTTGCTCGACGCAGGCCAGACCGCCGGTCAGACTGCCTTGGCGTAGAGGGCGCCGCGATAGGAATCGCGGAGGTAGCCGAGCGTGGCGTCGGCATCGACCGGTTTGCCGAAGAGATAGCCCTGGCCGCCGGCGCAGCCGAACTGAACGAGGCGGTCGGCCTGCGCCTCCTCCTCGATGCCTTCGGCGACGACATCCATGCCGAGCCCTTCGCACATGGCCAGAATGGCGCGGATGATGTGTTCCGACGGTCGGTCGTCGAGGATCGAGGAGACGAAGGCGCGGTCGATCTTGAGCTTGTCGAAATGGAATTCGCGCAAGCGGCCGAGCGAGGACTGGCCGGTGCCGAAATCGTCGAGCGAGACTCGGATGCCGACGCGACGCAGGTCCTCGACGATCTTCTCGGCCGAGGCCGGATCGTTCATCAGGCCGGTTTCGGTGATCTCGATCTCCAGCCGTCGCGGATCGAAGCCGGTGCGGTCGAGGATCGACAATATGTGCAGGCCAGTGTTCTGGTCGACGAGCTGCGAGGGCGACAGGTTGAAGGACAGGAACAGGTCCTTCGGCCAGCTGCGCGCCGCTTCGGCCGCCTTGCGCAGCACCAGCTGCGACAGCGGGCCGATGATGCCGCGCTCTTCGGCGATGGGGATGAACACGGTCGGCGGGACGACGCCGAGGTCGCGATCGGTCCAGCGCGCCAGCGTCTCGAAGCCGATGGTGCGGCGGGTGGTCAGATCGACGATGGGCTGGAAATGCGGCTCGACCTCACCGGCCGAGACGGCGCGGCGCAGCGCCTGTTCGATGCGGGTGACGCGCTTGGCCGCCTCTTCCATTTCGCGGGTGTAGACGACGACGCGGCCACGGCCCGAACGCTTGGCGTGGTAGAGCGCCGTTTCGGCCTTGTTGACGAGGATTTCCGTGGTTTCGTCGCCGGAATAAAAGAGCGAGCAGCCGACCGAGGCCGAAAGCCTGGCGGTGCGTTCGCCGACATCGTAGGGCGCCGACAGGATTTCGATCATCATGCGCGACTTCTCGGCCGCCGCCTCCTCCGAGAACACCATCGGGTAGAGGAAGGCGAATTCGTCGGCGCCGATGCGGCAGACAGTAGAGTGGCTGTCCATCGAGGCGCGCAGCCGCATCGCCACCTGGATCAATATGTCGTCGCCGGCCTTGTGGCCGAACAGATCGTTGATCGGCTTGAAGCCGTCGAGGTCGAGAATGCCGACCGTGAACGGCGCGGGATCGTCTGCACGGTCGCTGATCAGGCGATCGACCTTGTCGAAGAAGCGGCGATGGTTGCCAAGCCCGGTCAGCGCATCGGTGAACGCCAGATCCGAGTTTTCCCTGCTTGCCTGCCCGGTGCCAAACGTCGTTTGCATCGGTATCCCTGTTTGTGACGCCCGAAATTTAGGCTGAGACTGGCAGCAAAGCGTTTAGGAAGCGTATCGCGAAATCGATTTTTCGCTGGCGAATGATGCTTTAGCGGACGCGGTAGAGTTCGACCGGGGTTCCGCGCGTTTCGGCCACCGGTTCGAGCCAATCGGGGACGCTTCCCTGCATCAGCCTGGCCAGGAAGCCTTGCGGCGCCTTGGCGGCAAGCATCTTGCTTTCGGCGCTGCCGCGGCAGAGCGCCATCAGGCCGACGTGGTGAGCCGCCGCGATCGTCCTCGCCTGGTCCGCCGATCCGAGGAAGGCATCGAGCGCAAGCAGGTCGCCGGCGATGTTGCGATGATAGGGGCCGGCAAAGACGCGGTGCCCGGAATAGGCCAGGATGGGCGAGCCGAGATTGGAAATGGCAAGCACCGTGGTGTCCGGCAGCCGGGCCAACGCCGCGAAGGAGGCCTTGCGCTCGCAGGACGGATCGCTGTCGGTGTCCTGTGCCTCGACCGAGACCTTGTTGGCCTCGAACACGCTCGACGTCGCGGCGGCAGCGCCGGCCCAGACGGCATTCACCGACACCACCCAGACCGCCGCCATGCGCAGCGATACGCTGCGCGCAGGGCTGATCCTCGCCCGTTCGCGCCAGCTTGCGATCCAGGCCGACAGCGGGATGACGGCAAAGGCGATCGAGAATGTCGAGCCGCGGACCTGCCAGGCGCTGACGATGAAGGCGCCGACCAGCAAGGCGCCGACGAGGCTGTCCTGGCGGCGCCATGGTCCGCGCAGGCGAAGCGCCATCAGCGCGATCGCCACCAGCGGCGTGACATAGCGCGCCGCCAGCGAGGCCGGCTCGCTGGCGGCAATACTGAACAGCGACTGCGCCTCGTCGATGTGATCGAGCCACAATTCCTTGAGGCGCGGATCGAGAGTTGCGTAGGGAGCCGCAAGGCATTGCGGAAACAGCGCCGCGACAACGGCGCCCAGCACAAGCGCGAGCAGGCCGAGCGAAATCAGGCGGCGTCCGGCCGTGCCGTTGGACACCTTGAGCGACGTCACGGCGGCAAGGCCCAGTCCGGCGATTGCCGCGACGACGAATTGTACGGCCGAGAAGGCATCGCACTGCGGCTGGCCCCAGGCCGATGGCGGGATGGTGGTGACGAAGACCAGGGCTGAAACGCCGGCAAAGCCGAGACCGAAATCCCTGGCGATCCGGCGTTCGCCGCCGGGATCGACGACGAACAGCAAAGCGATGCAGGCGCCGATGGTGGCGACATAGGGCGCGGTTTCCATGCCGACGGCCAGCGTCAGGGCCGCACACAGCCCGGAAATCAGCGCCGCCCAGCGACGCGCCGGCGCCTCGAGCAGCAGGCTGAGGCTGGCCATGGTCAGCGTCAGCTGGACATTGTGATGATCGAGCGCACCCGGCAAGAAAATGCCGATGAAATGCAGCGCCGCCGCGCCGATGACGATAGCGGGCAGCACGGCGCCGACGCCGGCGAAGCTGCGTGCCGCACGGGCTGTAAAAAACACCGCCAGGCAAAACAGCAGCGACGGCCACAGCACCTGTGCGATCGCTTCGGCCATGGCCATGCTGCCGGTCAGGGCCGAGGCGGCGAGAATGATGACGGCGAGCGGTGCGTCGACCAGCCGCGACCAGTGCATGACGAAACCGCCTTCCGGCCCCATCCTGTACTGATGCAGGTCGAACCAGCCCTGGCCGGCCAGCATGTCGCGAACCTCGACCAGCCGCAGCAGGCTGTCATTGTCGCCGCCGGCATTGCTCAATTCGCGAAAGCCCGTGGCGGCATTGACCGCCAGCACCACCAGCATGGCAAGCAACGCCAGCGTCATATCGGACTTCCAGGAGGAAGCACCCGCCTTGGCTGCGTTCATCATCATGACCTTCGTCGGAAAGACTGCGGCCTTAAACCTAGCCTTAACAGCTTCAATAAATAGTAAAGTCGCCTGAGCGAGGCCGCATATGAGCGCGGCCGGAGGCTCCGCCGGGTGTCGGGAGACGGAAATGCCGCACGAAGTCCGCCATGAGCCGGCCATTGCCGTGCTCCTGCCTTGCTACAATGAGGAACTGACCATCGCCGAGGTGGTGCGGCGCTTTCGCGAGACGCTGCCATCGGCCGAGATCTATGTCTATGACAACAATTCCAGGGATTTGACCGCGCTCAAGGCGCGCGCAGCGGGCGCCATCGTCGTCCGCGAGCCGCGCCAGGGCAAGGGCAATGTCGTGCGGCGCATGTTCGCCGACATCGATGCCGATATCTATCTGATGGCCGACGGCGACGGCACCTATGCGCCGGAAGATGCCTCGCTGCTGATCAACATCCTGCAGACCGAGCGCTGCGACATGGTGGTGGGCACCAGGCGCGGCGTCACCGACGATGCCGGCCGTTCCGGCCATGCCTTTGGCAACCGCATTTTCAACAGCCTCTACAAGCGGCTGTTCGGCACCGACTTCACCGACATCTTCTCCGGCTACCGCGTCTTCTCGAGGCGTTTCGTCAAGAGCTTTCCCGCGGTTTCCGGCGGCTTCGAGATCGAGACCGAAATGTCGGTGCATGCCTCGCAGCTCAAACTGCCGGTGAGCGAGATCGCGCTCGATTATGGCCGCCGGCCTGAGGGATCGTCGTCGAAGCTGTCGACCTATCGCGACGGCGCCAGGATCCTGTGGATGTTCGCCATGCTGATGAAGGAGACGCAGCCGCTGCGCTTCTTCGGCGCCTTCGCGATTTTCTTCCTGGCGTCGAGCCTTGCCCTGATGACGCCGGTGCTGATCGAATTCGCCCAGACCGGCCTCGTGCCGCGCATGCCGACCTGGGTGCTGTCGGTCGGCCTGCTGCTGCTCTCGATGCTTGCGATGGTGACCGGATTGATCCTCGATTCGGTGTCGCGCGGGCGCGCCGAGCAGAAGCGCATTTTTTATCTCTCGGTGCCGTCGAGCCGGGTCGAAGGGCGCGAACGCACTGGTGAAATCCCGAAGGCCGAACCGGGCAAGACGCCCCGGGCCGCCTGAGCCGTGAGCCGGCTCGCCCGCTTCGTCCTGGCAGGCGGCGTTGGTTTCGTCGCCGATGCCGCGGCGCTCTGGCTGCTCTTGGCGCTGACGCCGCTCGGTCCCTTCGTCGCCCGTGTCCTGTCGATCGGCTTTGCGCTGTGCGTCACCTGGCAGATCAACCGGCACCTGACCTTTTCGCCGTCGAGCCGCGGCGTGGCGCAGGAGGGCGCGCGCTATGGCGGCGTCGGCATCGCCACCAGCATCGTCAACTATCTCATCTACTGCGCCATCCTGTTTGCGCTGCCGGCGCTGCCGCCGCTGGCCGCACTTGCCGTCGCCTCGCCGGTCGCCATGGCGCTGTCGTTCCTCGGTTACTCCCGGCTGGTCTTCGACCGTTAAAGGTCTGGGCCAAGCAAGCGCGATTGGCAGAAGCCGCCAAGTTCCGTATATCGGCGACTTGCCTTGCCGCAATTCCGGACGGAAAACCACTACGCACTTTTCCTGGACTTGCTCGACCCGCTGGAGACCGGAAGATGCCCCTGAAAATCGCCGTCCAGATGGACCATGTCTCCACCGTCTCGATCGCCGGCGACACGTCGTTTGCGCTGTCGCTGGAGGCGCAGCGGCGCGGCCACCAACTGTTCCACTATACGCCCGACCGGCTGTCGATGCTGGGCGGCAAGGTGTTTGCCCGCATCGAAGAGATGAAGCTCCGCGACGAGAAGGGCAATCATTATACGCTGGGCGACAAAGTGCGCACCGACCTGTCGGAGATGGATGTGATCCTGCTGCGCCAGGACCCGCCCTTCGACATGAATTACATCACCACCACGCACATTCTGGAGCGTATCCATCCCAAGACACTGGTCGTCAACGACCCGGCCTGGGTGCGCAACAGCCCGGAAAAGATCTTCGTCACCGAATTCCCCGATCTGATGCCCGAAACGCTGATCACCAAGGATCCCCAGGAGGTCGCGGCCTTCCGCAAGGAATTCGGCGACATCATCGTCAAGCCGCTCTACGGCAATGGCGGCGCCGGCATCTTCCATCTCAAGGAGGGCGACCGCAACCTCGCCTCACTGCTCGAAATGTTCGCCCAGCTGTCACGCGAGCCCTATATCGTCCAGCGCTATCTCAAGGATGTGCGCAAGGGGGACAAGCGCATCATCCTGATCGACGGCGAGGCGGTCGGCGCCATCAACCGCGTGCCGGCCGACCACGATTCCCGCTCCAACATGCATGTCGGCGGCCGTGCCGAAAAGACCGAGCTGACGACACGCGAACGCGAGATCTGCGCCCGCATCGGGCCGTCCCTGAAAGCACGCGGCTTCATCCTCGTCGGCATCGACGTCATCGGCGACTACATGACCGAGATCAACGTGACCTCGCCGACCGGCGTGCGCGAAGTGCAACGTTTTGGTGGCGCGGATATCGCCAGCCTGTTCTGGGACGCGGTGGAGGCGAAGCGGCGCAATTCGGCCGCGTAGTGTGCGTTGCTACGGAGGACTTTGGTGGGTCCAGAGAAGCATCGAAAGATGCTCTTTATCGGGTAAGACTGCCGAGCAAGCGGCTCATCAAATCAAACTATGTCCCGGAAGCGCCGAGGCCTCAGTTTCGGAGGAAGGAGACCGATAAGTCTGGTCTGCAATTTTAGCTGTGGTGTTGCCCAGTCTTTCAGCAGAAAACCCGCATCGGCGTTCTTTTCCAGCAATGCAAAAGCCGCAGACAGTCCGATCAGGTCGACCAAGGTCCTGCGCATTGAGTGGCGGGAGATTAAATGCGCCAGTCCCGGCGCCACTTCGCACCAACGATTGGCCAGTGCCCGCCGTATCGCTATTTCAGTATCAGGCGACATCCTGCCGAGGCCAACTCCGGTACCCAGGATGCGCCCGTCCGCCCAGCCATTGCCGCCGTGAAGCCGATAACTGCCAAGAGCCCGCCCAATCCTCACGGTTCCGCCGATCATATGGGCGGCACGAGCCATATAACCATCGGCACATATCCTTATTTCGTCCGGATCGGATGGACGCATGATTTCAAGCGGAGCTCGACGAAACATCATCCCCGATGTGGTTGACCAAAACCAACCCACGGTACCCCGATCAATAAATAATAATGTCGGGTCAGCTTCGGTGTCGACATGCAGGTAGCCGCTCATTTTCGGCATCGATCGCGGGTCATTCAGGTGGAATACGGGATGACCGCCCGCAAGCAGTTTGCCGGCCGTATCTATCACCACCTCATCGGAGCTCGACATCGCCGCGATACGGGTGTGGCTGAGATGCGCTCTCACATGGCATTCTATGAAGTCAGGGTGCCAAGCATCGTCACCGTCAAGAAACGAGATCAGGGGCCCGGCTGTCGCGTCAAGCCCGGTCATCATTGCTGTCAACTGCCCGCCATTTTGCAGTCGGGGCAGAAAGCGGAAACGACTGTCGCCAAGCTGGGACAGACACTCTTCAATCCTTCGGCGGGAACCGTCAGTCGAAAAATCATCGACCACCACGCATTCGAACGCAGTGTATGTCTGCGCCGCTACGGATCGGATCGCAGTGTCGATGAATGCCTCTTGATTGAAACAGCCTACGCAAACGGATACGGTTGGTAGCGCGATGTGAGAACCAGCTCCGCTTGGGACGATGTTTTCTTTCAAGAGGCGCTTCTCCGTACACCAGATTTGATCGCCTGAGATATTCCGTCGATCAAATGGCGGTGTTTCTTTGCCAAATTTCTCTCTATCGAAGCGAGTTTTTCTCCGCACTCAAGATCGCAATTGCCGCATGTTGACCCTACAGCACGGGTATCGCCCTCCTACCAAATTCGAGATTGTCAGAGCCATGCTGCGTCATGGCCACAACCTCAGAAAAGGGCACCCTTCCGCGAAGTCGCAACCTGCTCTTCAGGCCAGTTTGCTGTCGGACGATCCGTTCATATCCTATTCGGGAATGTCCGGTACGCCGCTCGGATTAGCAAGTCATATGCCTTTCCGTCCACGCAGCCACCGCGCCTGGTTTCTCATCTCGCCAACCTGGTCCATCGAAAACAGTGCTAGCGTCAAAACCATCCGGACCTATGCCGTTCTGCATAGACTCAAGAACCCCCGTCACTCGCTAATCTTCCTTTCCAACACTCAGCCAGAGGCTGATCTGTTGAACCAGTCCGGCGAGGCCGCCGTCCTGCACAACAAGACGTCAACAACCTCCGAACACATATTCAGGCCTCTCGATGACGTCCCTGTAGAATTTGATGCAATCTACAATGCGCAGCTGGCTCCGTGGAAGCGCCATGACTTGTCGCTTGGCATCCAGCGTTGCGCATTTGTCTTCTATCGAGATTCAAGCGGATCCTCCACGACGGAGTCGGAAAGAGCGCGAATAAATCGGCATAGGGAGCTCGCGCCGCATCACGTCTTTATCAACGAGTTTGACGGCACCGGCAAGCCTGTCCGATTGGCACCGGCTCAGGTGAACACGCATCTAAATCGTGCAGCCGTGGGAATCTGTCTCTCTCACCTGGAAGGACCAATGTTCGCAAGCACGGAATATCTTCTCGCGGGGCTTCCAGTGGTCACGACGCCGAACCATGGCGGCCGAGACCTTTATCTGGATGATGACTATTCGCTTACAGTTCCACCCGATCCTCGATCCATCGCGGAGGCTGTCTTAGCGCTGAAGGAGCGACGAATTCCCCGGGATTACATTCGTTCGCAAACTTTGAAACGAATCGAACGAGACCGCGGGCGGTTCATAGACCTTGTAAACGAGATTTTTCTGGAGAGCGGCTCTTCGCGCCGGATCGCCCTGCCTTGGCCTTTCAGATATCCTGTCATGGAGTGGCTTCCACCGCAGGTCGCGATCGATCGATCGCTTTCAGGTTCGGTCGATGCCTTCATCACCGCTTAGAAGCAACACCCTCAGATTGCCGAAGGGCCTAGTCGCCTTTGTTAACGCGGTCGAGGAGGCGGAGCAGCCGTTCCATTTTGCTCAACCATCTTCCGTTTTTGCAACCGGCACAGCGCGCTGCAACCACCACGAATGCATGTTCCTGTAATGTTCTTGCCTTGGCCTGAAATCTATGGTTGTCTTGTCCTGACGTCGCTCGCGGTCTGAACCACAAGGCCGAGGCGAGCTGATATCCGGGGGCAAAGCAAGATGGTGGCGCGGGTTCGCACGGTTGCTTTCCAGGGCATCGAGGCCGTACCGGTCGATGTCCAGGTGATGATCGCGCCGGGCAAGGTCGGCATGCAGATTGTCGGCCTGGCCGACAAGGCGGTGGCCGAAAGCCGCGAGCGGGTGCAGGCGGCGCTGCACGCTTCGGGCCTGTCAATGCCGTCGAAGAAGGTGACGGTCAACCTGGCGCCTGCCGACCTGCCCAAGGAAGGGAGCCATTACGACCTGCCGATCGCGCTCGGCCTGATGGCGGCACTCGGCGCCATTCCGGGCGATATGCTGGCGTCTTATGTCGTGCTGGGTGAATTGTCGCTCGACGGCACCATTGCCGCGGTGGCCGGCGCGCTGCCGGCGGCGATCGGCGCCAATGCCGAGGGAAAAGGCCTGATCTGCCCGTTCGGCTGCGGGCCGGAAGCGGCCTGGGCGGGCAAGGATTTCGACATATTGGCGCCGCGCAGCCTGATTGCCATCGCCAATCATTTTCGCGGCACGCAGGTGCTGTCGCGGCCCGAGCCCGGCATCCATGTCTCGGCCCGCGACCTGCCCGACCTTTCAGACATCAAGGGCCAGGAAAGCGCCAAGCGGGCGCTGGAAGTGGCGGCGGCCGGCGGCCACAATCTGTTGATGGTCGGGCCTCCCGGCTCGGGAAAATCGATGCTGGCGCAGAGGCTGCCTTCAATTCTGCCACCACTGGCGCCCAAGGAACTTCTTGAAGTCTCGATGATCGCCTCGGTGGCCGGCGAGCTCGGCGAAGGCAAGCTCACCGACCGGCGGCCGTTCCGCGCACCGCACCATTCGGCCTCGATGGCGGCAATGGTCGGCGGCGGCATCAGGGCGCGGCCGGGCGAAGTATCGCTTGCCCATAACGGCGTCCTGTTCCTCGACGAGTTTCCCGAATTCACGCCGCAGACCTTGGATGCGCTGCGCCAGCCGCTGGAGACCGGCGACTGCATGATCGCGCGCGCCAACCACCGCGTCACCTATCCAGCGCGCATCCAGCTGGTGGCGGCGATGAACCCGTGCCGTTGCGGCATGGCCGGCGAGCCCGGCTATCGCTGCCTGCGCGGCGAGCGCTGCCGCACCGACTACCAGGCGCGCATCTCCGGCCCGCTGCTCGACCGCATCGACCTCAGGATCGAAGTGCCGGCGGTCTCGGCCGCCGACCTGATCCGGCCCGACCGGGCGGAGAAAAGTGCAGCCGCCGCCCAGCGCGTGGCGCGCGCCCGCACCATCCAGCGCGAACGTTTCGAGCGGCTGGGCGTCACCAGCGCCACCACCAACGCCCATTGCTCGCCTTCTGTCATCGAGGACATCGCCGCGCCGGACGCAGCCGGCCTGTCGCTGCTGAAAGACGCCAGCGAGAAACTCGGCTTTTCCGCGCGCGCCTATCACCGCGTGCTTAAAGTGGCGCGCACACTGGCCGACCTCGACGCCAGCGAAACCGTCGGCCGCATTCACCTGGCCGAGGCGATTTCCTACCGCATGATGTCGGAGCGGGTAGCGCAGGCGGCGTAACCCTCCCCTTGAGGGGAGGGAAACGCAGGCGCTAATTCGCCCGCTCTTTCGCCTTCAGCTCCAGCCTCCGCCTGTGCAGCACCGGCTCGGTGTAGCCGTTGGGCAGCTCGCGGCCCTTGAACACCAGATCGCAGGCGGCCTGGAAGGCGATTGAAGCGTCGAAGTCGGTGGCCATCGGGCGGTAGAGCGGGTCGCCGACATTTTGGAGGTCGACGATCGCTGCCATGCGCCGCAGCGAATCCATCACCTGAATTTCGGAGCAAACCTTGTGGTGCAGCCAGTTGGCGATGTGCTGCGAGGAGATGCGCAGCGTGGCGCGGTCTTCCATCAGGCCGACATCGTTGATGTCGGGCACTTTCGAGCAGCCGACGCCCTGGTCGATCCAGCGCACGACATAGCCGAGAATGCCTTGCGCATTGTTGTCGAGCTCGCGCTGGATCTCGTCGGGGGTCCAGTTCGGCCGCACCGCCACCGGCACCGACAATATATCATCGAGCTTCGCCTTCGGCCGGCTCTTGAGCGCCGCCTGGACGGCGTGGACATCGACCTTGTGATAGTGCGTGGCGTGCAGCGTCGCCGCCGTCGGCGACGGCACCCAGGCGGTGTTGGCGCCGGCCTTGGGATGCGCGATCTTCTGTTCCAGCATCGCCGCCATCAGATCGGGCATCGCCCACATGCCCTTGCCGATCTGGGCGTGGCCGGCCAGCCCGCATTCGAGCCCGGTGTCGACATTCCACGCCTCGTAGGCGGAAATCCAGGCGGCCTGCTTCATGTCGCCCTTGCGGATCATCGGGCCGGCTTCCATCGAGGTGTGGATCTCGTCGCCTGTGCGGTCGAGGAAGCCGGTGTTGATGAACACGACGCGTTCCTTCGCGGCGCGGATCGCCTCCTTGAGGTTGACGGTGGTGCGCCGCTCCTCGTCCATGATGCCCATCTTGATGGTGTTTGCCGCCATACCGAGCAGCGCTTCGACGCGGTCGAAAATCTCGACTGCGAAGGCGACTTCCTCCGGCCCATGCATCTTCGGCTTCACCACATACATCGAGCCCGCGCGGGAGTTCATCCGCCGCCCTTTGGCGCCGACATCGTGCAGCGCGATCAGCGCCGTCAGCGCCGCATCCATGATGCCTTCCGGCACCTCGTTGCCATCGCGGTCGAGGATGGCCGGATTGGTCATCAGGTGGCCGACGTTTCTCACCAGCATCAGCGAGCGGCCGGGCAAGCTCAGCGCGCCACCACTGGGCGCGGTCCAGGCGCGGTCCGGATTGAGCTTGCGCGTGAAGGTTTTGCCGCCCTTGCTGATTTCCTCCGCCAGATCGCCCTTCATCAGGCCGAGCCAGTTGCGGTAGACGATGACCTTGTCCTCGGCATCCACCGCCGCGACCGAATCCTCGCAGTCCTGGATGGTGGTCAGCGCCGATTCCAGGATCACGTCGGCAATGCCGGCCGGGTCGGTGCGGCCGATCTGGTTGGTGCGGTCGATGAGGATCTCGATGTGCAGGCCGTTCTGGACCAGCAGGATGGCTTCCGGGTTGGCGCCGTCACCGCGATAGCCGGCAAATTGTTTCGGGTTGGCCAGCGTCGTGCCGCTGGCGCCGGCGCCGAGCCGCAAGGTGCCACCCGAAACCGTCAGCCCGTTCACGCCGGCCCATTTGCCCGAGGTGAGCGGCACGGACTCGTCCAGAAAACTCTTCGCCCAGGCAACCACCTTGGCGCCGCGCACGGGGTTGAAGCTTTTGCCCTTCTCGGCGCCACCGGTCTCGGCAATAGCGTCGGTGCCGTAGAGCGCATCGTAGAGCGAGCCCCAGCGGGCATTGGCGGCGTTGATCGCATAACGCGCATTCATCACCGGCACCACCAGCTGCGGCCCGGCAACGCTGGCGATCTCGGGGTCGACATTGTCGGTCGTCACGGAGAAGGCCGGCCCTTCGGGCACGAGATAGCCGATCTCACGCAAGAAGCTTTTGTAGGCCTCCATATCGATGGGCGCGCCATTGGCGCGGTGCCAGGCGTCGATCTGTTCCTGCATGGCGTCGCGTTTGGCCAACAGCGCTCGGTTCTTCGGCGCCAGATCATGCACGATGGCCGAAAAGCCGTTCCAGAAAACGTCCGCGGCAATACCGGTACCCGGCAGCGCTTCGCCGACAAAGTCATGCAGTTCGCGGGCAATCCGCAATCCGGCGATCTCGACGCGATCGGTCATCAGGGCTTCTCCAGATGAAGGCTTTGCGGCCTTTGGCATGTCAGGGGCGAAGGGTCAATTCAGCTTAGGGTGAAGCCGGGGATTTTGAAGCTGCTGATCTCCCCCCTCGTGGGGGAGATTACCCTAAACCGCGATCCTCGGCCGACCCGATGCAACCGCCACCACATGCGCTTCGATAAACATCCGTTGGGCCTCAACCGTAGACACCTTGAACTCGGTCGAAACGTCGATCTCGGCATTATCCGTGCCGGCATCCTTCGCGCGCGCGGCTACGATCGCCCGCACATCAGCCTCCGCTGCCGCGATCGCCTTGGCCTCGTCGGTGAAGTCGCGCACCGTTTGCCCCGACGCGACCCGGAACAAACCTTCCTTGGGCTGGCTGACGCGGGCTTCGGCCGAGACGCGGACCTGGCCGACGACGGCGCCGAGCGCGTTGGCGACGTCGGTATCCTCCGGCACCACGCACTCATTACCGACCAGCTCGGCCAAGCCGGCATAGTGCAGCGGCGCCGAGGCGCCGAGGCCAATGACCGGACGATCGAGCGCGACGCTGAGCCTTGCGATGCCGGGATGGGAATCGACGGCGCGCTGCACCAGCGCGTGCGCGACGGTGGCGGCGCCATCCAGCCCATCCTCGGCAAAGGCTGTCTCCAGAATGTATTCGGCCGACCAGCGCGTGAGCGTCAGCAGCACGCGTTCGGAAATCACCTCCGGAGACGGCGCGATGTACTGGCCTCGCCCATCACGCTTGCGGGCAAACAGTTCGGCGCCGAGCCGGGCCGCAAGCGGGTCCCAGTTGGCCTGCTTGCCGAGCACATGGGCGGCGTCCGAGGGGGTGAAGCCCGAGATATGCACAAGACCGCGCGAGACCAGCCGGTTCAGCGTGGCGTTCTGGGCGTTCGAGGTGAGCAGCCTGTCGATGGCGAGCGGCACGGCACCAATCAGTTCATACAGTTTCGCCTCGGGCGCGGTCAGGCCGGCGGCGAGCCTGTCCGGCACGCCGGTGCGCAACGCAAAGCGGCCGTCCATGCGGCCGGGGTTGGGCGCCCTGAGCTGGCGCTCGAGCTCCGATGTCACTGAAGCACCATGCATCATGCCGGCCAGCGCCAGCGGCACCAGGCGGCGCGGCCCGAGCAGGATTTTCGGGTTGAGCGCGCCATCTTCCAGTGCCACTTCGGAATCGCCGCCGAGGCCGAAGGTGCGCATGGCGACCGCCTCGACCATGGTGCGGAAGCCGCCGACAGTGGCGCCTTCGGGATCGAGCCGAGGACGGCCGCCGTCGAGCACGGCGACATCGGTGGTGGTGCCGCCAATGTCGGACACCATGGCGTTGTCCAGGCCCGTCATGTGGCGGGCGCCGACCAGGCTGGCGGCCGGGCCGGAGAGGATGGTCTCGATCGGCCGCTGGCGGGCAAACGCCGCCGAAACCAGCGCGCCATCGCCGCGCACCACCATCAGGGGCGCTGCGATGTTGCGGGCTTCCAAAAATCCTTCGGTTGCCGCCACCAGCCGGTCGATCATCGAGATCAGCCTGGCGTTGAGCAAGGTGGTGAGCGCGCGACGCGGACCGCCGAGCTTGGCCGACAATTCATGGCTGGCGGTCACCGGCAGGCCGGTCTTTTCGCGGATGAGGTCGCGCGCGGCGAGTTCATGCTCCGGGTTGCGGGTGGCGAAATAGGCGCACACGGCAAAGCCCGACACCGAGGCGCCGAGTTCAGGGAGTGCTGCTTCCAGCCCCGACAGATCGAGCTTGGCCGCATTGCCGTGCACGTCATGGCCGCCCGGACAAAACACCACCGGATCGGTGCCGAGCGCCGTCTTCAGCCCGTCGCGCGCAAGGTCGGCCCCGGTAAAGCCGATCATGATGAGCGCCACACGCCCACCCTGGCCCTCGACCAGCGCATTGGTGGCGAGCGTCGTCGACATCGACACGAGTTTGATCGCGGCCGGATAGGTGGCCGATTTTCCCAGCACCGCATCGACCGCGCCGGAAATGCCGACGGCAAGATCGTGCCGCGTGGTCAGCGCCTTGGCCTTGGCCAGCACCTTGCCTTTTGGCCCGCCCTGTTCCGACCACAGCACGGCATCGGTATAGGTGCCACCGGTGTCGATACCGAGAAACAGGGGTTTTGGCTTGGCGGTCATGTCTGGCGGTCCGGGATTCTGCTCCCCCGCCCTTAGCCGATACGGCCCGGCTGATAAAGGCGGGAGAGGTGGGCCAGTTTGACCCTGGTCGCCGCTCATGCCCGCCAAACTTTGTAACGGTCACATTTTTTCATTGGTGCGTGGCCTGCCTTTGCGTGCACCATGCGCCGATCTCATCGCTTTCAGGACTTCGCCATGACCACGCTTCCCGGCATCGCCGACATCCATGCCGCCGCCGCGCGGCTCTCCGGCCTGATCGCCGAAACGACCTTGATCGAATCGCTGGAACTCAACAAACGCTTCGGCGGCCGCATCCTGTTCAAGCCGGAGACGCTGCAGCGCACCGGCTCGTTCAAATTCCGCGGCGCCTACAACAAACTGTCTTCGCTGAGCGAAGAAGAGCGCAGCCGCGGCGTCGTCGCCTTCTCCTCCGGCAACCATGCTCAGGGCGTCGCCGCGGCGGCTGCCATGTTCGGCGTCAAGGCGGTCATTGCCATGCCGGCCGACGCGCCGGCGATGAAGATCGCCAATGTCCGCAAGATGGGCGCCGAAGTGGTGCCGTTCGACCGCTTTCGCGACGACCGCATGACGGTGGTGCGACCCTACATGGACAAGGGCATGGTGCTGGTGCCTCCTTTCGACGATCCGGCCATCATCGCCGGCCAGGGCACGATCGGTCTCGAACTGATGCGCCAGGCAAAAGCGCTCGGCGTCAGCCTCGATGCGGTCGTCATTCCCTGTGGAGGCGGCGGCCTGACGAGCGGCATTTCGATCGCCGTCAAGGATGCCTCGCCGGCCACGGCAGTCTGGGCCGTTGAGCCCGAGCATTTCGACGACACCCGCCGCTCGCTGATCGAGGGAAAAAGGGTTTCCAACGAGCCCGGCCACAGTTCGATCTGCGATGCCATCCTCACCGCAGAGCCCGGTGCCATCACCTTCGAGATCAACCGCAAGAACCTCGCCGGCGCCATCGCCGTCTCCGACAAGGCGGCCGCACAGGCGGTGCGCGACGCCATGGCCCATCTCAAGCTGGTGGTCGAACCCGGCGGCTGCGTGGCGCTGGCGGCGCTCTCGTCAGGCGAGATCGAACTGTCGGGCAAATGCGTCGCCGTCGTGCTGTCAGGCGGCAATGTCGATTTCACCACCTATGCCGAGATCATGGCTGCGGCCTGAGAACCGATATGGCAGACGCTGAGATAAGGGCGGCTCTCGATCGCCATTGGGCTGCCTCCGATGCCAATGATTTCGAGACGGAGCATCAGATCTATCGCGAGGACGCGGTGCTTGACTATCCGCAGTCAGGCGAGCGCATCAGCGGACGGCACAACATCCAGCCGTCGCGCGCCGCCCAGCCCAACCGGAAGCGCTTTGCCGTGCGGCGGATCACCGGGTCAGGCGACCTCTGAATCACCGAGTATGTCCTGACCCATGACGGGATTCCGTCCTATACGGTGAGCATCATGGAGTTCGTCGATGGCAAGGTGGTTCGCGAGACCCAGTATTTCGGCGATCCGTTCGAGCCGGGGCAGTCGCGCGCGCAATGGGTCGAACGGATACCTTGAAACACGGCGGCGGTAGCATGACCAGCCACCATCCGCTCGATCGTGCCGAACTGCCTGATGATACGGCCGATCTCGCCCGCTATCTCATCGGCAAGCTCGTGGTGCGGGAGCTGCCGGAAGGCATCGTCAGCGGCCGTATCGTCGAGACCGAGGCCTATGTCACCGGCGACGCCGCCGGGCACGGCTATCGCGGCATGACGCCGCGCAACCGTTCGCTGTTCCTCGGGCCCGGACACGCCTATGTCTATCTCGCCTATGGGGTCTCCTGGATGCTCAATGTTTCGAGCGAGGGGCCAGGGACCGGCACCGGTGTGCTGATCCGGGCGCTCGAACCGCTCGAAGGCATTGCCATCATGCGGCTGAACCGGGGCGTGGAGCGCCTGCGCGACCTGGCGCGCGGGCCGGGGCGGCTCGCACAGGCATTGCGGATCGACCGTTCGCTGGACGGCCTCGATCTGTGCCGCCAAGGCCCGCTATGGCTGGCAGCCGACGAGCATCAGGCCGGCGACATCGGCCAAGGCATCCGCATCGGCATCACGAAGGATGCGGACCGCCCGCTGCGGTTCTATGTCAGGGGCAGTCCGTTCGTCAGCGGTCCGCGATCGCTCAATTCCTGAACGCTCAGTCGAGCGTGCGCCTGAACCGCACCAATGCGACGCCGGCAAACAAGGCCACGAACCCGACCAGCCAGGCGATCTCGCCCGCAACCGCCGGCAGTTCAGCGCCCTTCAGCATCACCGCGCGGGTAATGCGCAAAAAATGCGTCAGCGGGAAAATCTCGCCGAAGGTCTGCGCCCAGCCCGGCATGCCGCGATAGGGGAACATGAAGCCGGACAAAAGGATCGACGGCAGGAAGAAGAAGAAGGTCAGCTGCAGCGCCTGCATCTGCGTGCGGGCGATGGTCGAGATGGTGTAGCCAAGCAGCACCAGCGCCAGCACGAACACCAGCACGGCGGTAAGCAGCAGCGACATCGAGCCGGTGAAAGGAATGGCGAACAGAAGCTTCGACGCCGCCAGCACCACCACCACCTGGACGCCGCCGACCACCAGATAGGGCAGCACCTTGCCCAGCATGATCTCGAACGGACTGGACGGCATGGCGAGCAGGTTTTCCATCGTGCCGCGCTCCGTCTCGCGCGTCAGCGCGATCGATGTCATCATCACCAGGGTCATCTGCAGGATGACGCCGAGCAGGCCGGGGACGATGTTGTATTGCGAGATGCCTTCGGGATTGTAGCGCTGGTGCACCACCACATCGAGCTGGCCCCTGGCGGTCTCAGTCGCCGCCTCCTGCATGCCTTGCGCCCGAAGCAGCGCCTGGCTGGCCACTTTGCTCAGCGTCGAGATGGCGCCGCTGGCGGCGGCCGGGTCGGTGGCGTCGGCCTCGATCAGGATCTGCGGGTTGTCGCCGCGCTCCACCCGGCGGCCGAAATCGGCCGGGATGGTGACGACGAAGGCGACATCGCCGCGCGCCATCAGGAATTCAGCGTCCTCGGCACTTTGCGCGACATGATCGAAGCGGTAGTAGCCGGTCGTCTGCAGGGCCGCGACAATGGCGCGGGTGTAGGGGTCGTTGCTGGTCGCCACCAGTGCGGCAGGCAGGCTTTTGGGATCGTTGTTGATGGCGTAGCCGAACAGCACCAGCTGTAAAAGCGGCACGCCCAGCATCATGGCGAAGGTGATGCGGTCGCGCCGCATCTGGATGAATTCCTTGATCAGCAGCGCACCGAGCCTGGCGAAGGAGAAGACCCTGTTCATGCCATATTGTCCTTCGAGCCGGACATGAACTGGATGAAGACGTCCTCGAGGCTGGTCTCGCCGGGTTTTACGCTGACGCCCTTGTGCTCCTTCTCGACATCGGCGAGCGCCTTTTCGAGCTTTGCCTTGTCGGAGCCGACGACATGCAGCGTCGCGCCGAACGGCGCCACCTGGTCGACGCCGGGCCGGTCCCTGAGTGCATCGGCGACCTGGTCGAGGCGCGGTCCCTGCAGCACGAAGGTGGTCAGACCGGCATTCGTCACCACCTCGTCCACCGTGCCGGTGGCCAGCATCTTGCCGTAGGAGATGTAGCTGATGCGGTGGCAGCGCTCGGCCTCGTCCATGTAGTGGGTGGACACCAGCACGGTCAGACCGCCGCTCGCCAGCCGGTGGATCTCGTCCCAGAATTCGCGCCGCGCCTTCGGATCGACGCCGGCGGTCGGCTCGTCGAGCAGCAGCAGCTTCGGCTTGTGCATGATGCAGGCGGCCAGTGCCAGCCGCTGCTTCCAGCCGCCCGACAGCGTGCCGGCGAGCTGGTTGCGGCGGCTCGTGAGGCCAAGCTCTTCCAGCGTTTTCGACACATGCTCCTCGACCGGCTTCAGTCGGTAGAGCCGCGCCACGAATTCGAGATTCTCGCCGATCGTCAAATCCTCGTAGAACGAGAATTTCTGCGTCATGTAGCCGACTTCGCGCTTGATGCGGAGCGACTCGGTGCGGATGTTGAAACCCAGCACCGTACCTTCGCCCTCGTCGGGCGTCAGCAGGCCGCACATGATGCGGATGGTCGTCGTCTTGCCGGACCCGTTGGGCCCGAGAAAGCCGACGATCTCGCCCTCGGCCACCGTCATCGTCACATGGTCGACGACAGTCTTGTCGCCGAAGCGCTTGACCAGGCCATGAACGTCGATGGCGTTCATTTTGCGGAGGCCGCCAGCTCGACATCGACGATCTGTCCCGGCTGCAGCGCTTGCGCCTTGCCCTCAGGCCGCGCCTCGACGAGGTAGACCAGCTTCTGCCGGTTCTCGAGCGAGTAGATCACCGGCGGGGTGAATTCCGGGTCGGGCGAGACATAGCTGACGCGCGCCTTCACCTCCGGCCCGCAGCCGTCGCAATGGACGACAAGCAGCGTGCCGACCTTGATCGACGAGAACGCACTTTCCGGGACATAGACGCTGAGCTTCACCGCACCGTCCGGCAACATCG
The DNA here is from genome assembly GCF_040323125.1 of Mesorhizobium sp. M0062. Classification (NCBI taxonomy): domain Bacteria; kingdom Pseudomonadati; phylum Pseudomonadota; class Alphaproteobacteria; order Hyphomicrobiales; family Phyllobacteriaceae; genus Mesorhizobium; species Mesorhizobium sp. M0062. The sequence goes on along the minus strand of NZ_JAMYUO010000010.1, from coordinate 109,119 downwards.
AAATGACAGGCGCGGTCGGACCGGCGGTGTCGCCGGAATTGCGGATGACGTCATTGATGCGGCCGGGCGAAGGTGCCGCCAGCACGCGCTTCGACAGCCGCCACTCAGCTTGTTCCAACGCCGACTGCGCCTGTTTGACCTGATTGTCTGCCGCCTTGATCGTTTCGGGACGCGCAGGCAGACCGCCGACGGCGAGGTTGGCCTGCGCCTGGCCGACCTGCGCATTGGCGGTCTCCAGCGTCGCGGCGGCGGTGTCGTAGTCGGCCTGCGTGCCGGCACCGCGCTTGAACAGGTCGGCGGCGCGGTCGTATTTGCGCTTGGCATCCGTGGCCTGGGCCTTGGCCATGTCGACCTCGGCCTTCAGCACCGCGATCTCCTCCGGCCGCTTGCCGATCTGCAGGTCGGCCAGCTGCGCCTGCGCCTGGGCGAGCGCGGCCTCTGCCTGGGCGACGGCGATTTTTGCGTCGGCGCTTTCGAGAGTCACCACCGGCGTGCCTGATACAACACGGTCGCCGCGCTTGACCGCGACGGTCTCGACCTGCGCCACCTCGATCGGCGCCAGCAAGACATAGTCGCCCTCGACATAGCCGACGGCAAGCGGCGCTGCCGGCGCGCAGGCGCCGAACAGCTGGGCTGCGAGCGGCAGGGAACAGAGAAAACTCATCGCTTGCTCTCCTTGCGGGCGACCGGATTTCGGGCCGCCAGTATGGCGCCAAGATTGCTTGTGACCGCCGCCACCACCTTGGCGGCTTCGGTGTTACCGATCTCGCGCCAGCCCATACGACGCATCACTGCTTCGCGGCCTATGCGGAAATAGATGACCTGGCCGATCAGCGTGAAGACCACGAGCTTGGTGGCCTCGCTTTCGGCCGGCTCGCCCGTCGCCTGTTCCCAGATCTGGCAGAGGCGGCGATGCGTCGGTTCGAACACCCCGTCATAGATGCGGTCGAGGGCGGCCGTCGGATGCGACAACTCTCTAAGTACGAATTGTACGATCTCGCCCGCCTCCGGCCTGGCGACGATAAATCCTACCATCCGCTCCAATGCGGTCGAGAGCTGCGCCCGCGCCGCCTCTGGACTGGCTTGACCTTGCAGCTGCATGCCGCCGAGCGCCTGGCCGGCAACCGCCTGGATGGTCTCGACGATGTGGTCGGCGGCGGCCGCGCGCAGCCCTTCCTTGCCGCCGAAATGATAGGCGATGGAGCCGATGTTGGCCTTCGCCTCCGCCGCGATCTCGCGCGTCGAGGTGCCGTCGAAGCCCTGCCGCCCAAACAGTTTGAGCGCGGCCAGCACCAGTGCGGCGCGCGTCTGCTCGGCGGGCGATGTCTCCTGGCGGGGCATTTTGTCGGGCGCGGATTTGATCATATCGGTCTGTTTAATCAATCGATTGATTAAAGTCAAATTGATTGTCTACGGCCGCTTGCCATGTCGGGCCGCAGACGCTTTAGTGGGCGGCCATGGGCAAGGAAGTCGAACGCAAGTTCCTGGTCTCCAGCGCCGAATGGCTGGAAATGGCCGAGGCGAATATACGCATTCGCCAGTTCTATCTTGCCGCCACACCCGGCCGCACCGTGCGCGTGCGCATCAGCGACGGCAGTTCGGCGAAGCTGACGCTTAAATTCGGCAGCAAGATCCGCGAGCGTGACGAATACGAATATGAAATTCCACTGGCGGACGCAGAGGAGATGCTGGCCTTCGCCATCGGACATGTCATCGAGAAGACACGCCACCATGTTAGGCATCGCGGCTATCTCTACGAAGTCGATGTTTTCGGCGGGATTCTAGCCGGCCTTGTGGTGGCCGAACTGGAGACGCCGGAGGATGTACCTGACGAAATGCTGCCTGATTGGCTCGGCCGCGAAGTGACCGGCGAGCAGAGATTTTACAACGCGTCGCTCGCCCTAGAGCCGGATGATTTTAGGTCGGGTCGACCTAAAATCGGAATCCGGCTCTAAATCAAAAGAGATGGAGCATGATGTCGTCCGAAAACCGCTTCACACTTTTCGGCATCATGCTCTAGGGGGATTCCGGAGATCGCCGCATGAGCTTTCGCATCGACCCGCGCCTGCCGCTGACCGGCGAGGTCAGGCGTATCCTTGGCGAGGAGATCGGCAAGGCGCTTGCCCATCTGGCCGTCGCGCGCGACCAGCCGGAGCAGGCATTGCACAAATGCCGCAAGCGGCTGAAGAGTGCGCGTTCGTTGCTGCGGCTGGTCCGTTCCGGCAACGAAACATTTTGTCAGACTGAGAATCAATGCTACCGGCAGGTGGCGGCGCTGCTTGCCGGGCCGCGCGAGGCGACCGCCCTGGTCGAGACCGTCGACCGGCTGGCAGCCGCCTTCCCCGAGCAGGTTGCCGGCGGCGGCCTCGACAGCGTGCGCGACCGGCTGATTGCCCGCCAGCATGAAATGCATGCCGGCGCCGGCCTCGACGCCGCCATAGGCGCGGCCACCGCCGCCTGCGAGGAAGGCCTCATCAGGATAGAGCGGCTGCTGCTCCCCGATCTGCCTGAGCATGCAGCCGATGTGCTTGCGGAAGGCGCTCGCAAGACCTTGCGCCGGGCCAGGAAGGCGCTGGACAAAGCCGGATCCCACGGAGGAGCCGAGGATTTCCACGATCTGCGCAAGGCTGCCAAGACCCACTCGATGCATTTGTCGCTGCTCGGCCGGCTATGGCCGACGCCGATCAAGGTGCGGCGCAAGGCAGTCGACGAACTGGGCGAAAGGCTCGGCGAACTGCACGACGTCTTCGTCATGCGCGTGTTGCTCGAGGCCGACGGTGAGCCGCTCGGCGATGCGCAGGACACAAGGCTTCTTGGCAAGCTTTTGAAGCGCTCGGAAAAAAGCCTGAAGAAGAGCTGCCTTGCCGGAGCGGCCGAGCTGTTCGGCGACAGCCCCAAGCGCTCGACGAAGAAACTCGCGCGCAATGCGCGCGACGACCTCGCCGGCCCGGCATCCTCGGAAGAGGTCCCGGTCGGTTGATCATGGCCGAGGACGTCACCTCGTGCTAGTCACACTTTGCCATGACCGCGCCGCGCGACACGCTTCTCGACCGCCTTGGCCGCTGGCTTGCCGGCCGGCTGCAGGACGAATCCTCCGGCTATGAGCCCTACACGCCGTCCGACGCCGAGACGTTGCGGCGCACGCTCGAGCCCGGCGACATCCTGCTCATCGAAGGCAACCAGAAGATCTCGGCGGCAATCAAATACCTGACACAGTCGACCTGGTCGCATGCGGCTTTCTATATCGGCGATGCCTTGTCCGAGCCGGAGGACGGATCGGAACGGCGTCGGCTGATCGAAGTCACGCTCGGCGAAGGCTGTGTCGCCGTGCCGCTGTCGCGCTACCGCACCTACAATACCCGTATCTGCCGGGCGAGCGGGCTGACCCCGGAAGACCGCGACCATGTCGTCGCCTTCATGATCGGCAAGCTCGGCCTGAAATACGATCTCAAGAACATTTTCGACATGCTGCGCTTTTTCCTGCCGACGCCACCGGTGCCGGTGCGCTGGCGCCGCCGCATGCTGGCTTTCGGTTCCGGCGATCCGACCCGCGCCATCTGCTCGACGCTGATCGCCGAAGCCTATGGCGAGATCCGCTACCCGATCCTGCCCGAGATCACCCGCGCGCCCGGCCGCGCCTCGGCGCAGTCGAACTATTCACGCCGCGAAATCCTGCACATCCGCCACCACTCGCTCTACACGCCGCGCGACTTCGACCTGTCGCCCTTCTTCCGCATCGTGAAACCGACGCTGGAATTTGGGTTCGACTACCGGGCGGTGACCTGGGAAGATAGGGCCGCTGAGGCGAAGGCCGCCGAATAGCAACCATTCAAACCGGCGCCGATGGCGAGTGGCGCCCTATGAGATCATTCGAGACAGTGTCGATGATCTCAGCGGAAAGCGTCGGATCGGGCACGACGCGGGAGAGGATCACCGATCCGACCATTTCCGCTAGGAATGCGATCGCGGCACTCCGCTTCGCGGCCGGGTCGCTTCCCGGCAGGAGTGAAATGATCAACGCGACATAATTGCTGACGATGCTTCCGAAGAACGATCGAAGCGCTGGATCGTCGTGCCGGGCGGCATCGGCCGCCAGTGCGGTGAGGCTGCATCCGTGCCCCGGATTGTCGCGATGATGGTCCGAGATGTAGTGGCGCACGAGCGTCTCCAACGGAGTATCGGTCGAAGCGAGCCGGGCGGATAGATCGGCGCTCATGTCACTGAAGGCCCGCTGCATGGCCTGAACGATGAGGTCGTCCTTCGACTTGAATTGTCGGTAGAAGCCTCCGTGGGTAAGCCCGGCCGCGCTCATCAGATCGGCAATGCCGATCCCGTCGATCCCTTGTTCGCGGAAGAGCTTTGCAGCGGTATCGATGACCCGCTCTCGATTTAACTCGACCATCTCCTTGCTCACCTTCACGACCGCATCCTCTCCTATTGATGATGATCGACATATAAGACGTGGCGGAGGCGCTTGACAATGATTACGGCGGTCATTATCACCCAATGATTACGATCATAATCATTAGGCAGGAAAGTTGAGATGACACAAGTTCAGTCGCGCGCCGAGAAGATCGCGCTGATCACCGGCGCTTCGGGTGGCATCGGGCATGCGGCCGGACTTGCGCTCATCCGGGCGGGGTATCGCGTGTTCGGCACCAGCCGCCGAGCTGCGCCCAACGAAGTGCGTCAGGGCATTCACATGGTCCCTTGCGACGTCACCGATGATGGGTCCGTCAGAGACGCCATCAAGCAAGTTGTCGCCCTCGCCGGCCGGATCGACGTACTGGTAAACAATGCGGGCCGCAGCCTGATCGGCGGCGCCGAGGAATCATCGGTCGCTCAAGCCCAAAGCCTGTTCGACATAAATGTCTTCGGCATCGTTCGCATGACCAATGAAGTGCTGCCCATCATGCGCAGACAGGGCGAGGGCCGGATCATCAACATCAGTTCGGTGTCCGGTTTCCTGCCGGGGCCATTCACCGCCCTCTACACCGCCACCAAACACGCAGTCGAAGGATATTCCGAGTCGCTCGATCACGAACTTCGAACGTTCGGCATCAGGGTTTCCCTTGTCGAGCCCGCCTTCACCCGCACCGGACTGGAAGAGAACGCCGAACAGCCTGACCGGATTTCCGGCGTCTACGAGCAGGGGCGCTCAGCCATGAATTCGACCTGGCGCAACAGAATCGCGAGCGGCGATCCGGTGGAAGCCGTGGCCGACAAAGTGGTACAGGCAGCCACCGAAAAGACGCCGAGCATGCGCTATACGCCTGGCAAAACGGCAGGCCGTCTTCGCTTCATGCGGCGCTTCGTGCCCGAAAACATGTTCGACAAGAGCTTCCGCAAGCAGATGGGCGTGGCCGATTGATCTAAAATCAAGGCATCGCCAGGCCAGTCCGGCAGGCGAGCCTCCTTTCGCCGAGGAGCGCCGAATGAAGTCCTATTTGTGCAAATATATTCCGCCGCGTTCCGACTTTCTGGCAACGATGACCACCGATGAGGAAGAGTGGATGAAGCAGCACGGAGCATTCCTGGATGACCTGCTTGAAAAGAGGCTTATCGTCGCGCACGGCCCCGTGATGGACCCGGCTGGCGGTTATGGGGTGTCGCTCTATCGGATTGCCGATGATCTGGACATAGAGGCGATCACCTCGGAGGACCCGATCGTGAAGAATGGCGCCGGGCACTACGAACACCATCCGATGCTGCATTTGAAAACGCACGGCTAACCATTTCGACCAAACCGCATCGATGCGGCAGCGAAAGTCGCTCTCGAACGGGCCAGCTTTGCGCACGCTGGCGGGCGCGATCCTGTCGAGGTTTCTGGCGTCCATCCTGCCGAGGTGCAGGCGTCTCACATGGCGGCCTGCATCACGCCGAAACCGCAATAGCGCCCTGGTTTTCGGCTCTGTGTTCGACCCAGACATGGACCGGTTCGTCCCGGCCGCGGATGCTAACCGGTCCATGATCGCGCGCATTCAGCTGTGTCCCGAGCGATTCCGCCTTCGCGGCCTCGATCAGTCGTGACCCAAAGCAAATATTCGCCTGAAGCTCACGGCAGAGCGCCTGCAAACGGCTGGCGACGTTGACGGTGTCGCCCACCACCGCGAAGGACAGGTTGCGCTCGCTGCCGACCGCGCCGAGGACGACGGCGCCATATTGTGCACCGATCCGAACGTCCAGCGGCGGATATCCTCTGGACACACGCTGGACATTCCAGTCTTCGATAGCGGCGATCATCGCTTCAGCGCACCGGATGGCCCGGGTTGCGTCGTCATGGCTGGCTTGCGGAACCCCGAAGGTCGCCATGATGCAATCGCCGATATAGTTGTCGACGGTGCCATGGTGGTCGAAAACGACCTGCTCCATGCGACGGTGGAACTGACGCAGTAGTTCGAACACTGCTTCGGCCGGATGATCCTCGGAATAGTGTGTGAAGCCGACGATGTCGGCGAACAGCACCGCGATATCCTGCCGGCGGACCGGGCCGAAGGGCTCGTCATCCGTGGCGAGCTGGTCGACGACATTGGGCGAAAAATGCCGGGCGAGATTGGCGCGGGCGCGCTCCGCCTTGACATAGTCTTCCGACAGATGTCGGGAACGAGAGACGACCAGCGCCATGATCGCGCCGATAATCAGCACAACCAACACATTGGTCGCCTGCGCGAACGTATCGACGAAATTGGGGTTGAGATAGAGATTCAGTCGCTCTGTCAGCGGCAGCGAATAGAGGTTCGTTGCCGGAATGACGGTTCCCGCATGAAAAACCACCCATCCCACCCCGATCGTCCACGTCAAGGCCGCGAGCGCGCCGAGATAGAGCGCCAATCGTGTCGAAAGGGTCAGCGCGCCAAGGCATACGAAAATCAGCAGGAATTTGAAGCTGCCCTCGCGCAGTTGCATCGCGGCTGGCGCGACCTCCTGGGAAAACGGGTTGGGCGTTACCAGCAGAACGGTCAACAGAATGATGTCCAGCGTACCGACGAGGTAACCGATCCACCATGGCGCGTTGCGACGGCGCGCAAAGCGAAACTGGATCAGGCCGACGAGTTGGAACAGCGCGAGGCCCGCCAGCACGAAGAGCAGCGAGGCATCCCAGCGGCTGATCAATGAAAAGAAGCAGGAGATCACGGCGAGCGATGCCGTGCGCGCCCAGAACTGCAATGCAGCACCCTGGCGTTCTGCGCGCTCCCGCAAATTTTTCAGGCGCGAATAGCGGCGAAGTTCAAGTGTTGGCGCGGTCGGCATAGGATCACTTCGATTTTGCGGGGACGGTCACGCATTCGGCAAACCCGCCCCGTACAGTCAGGCAAATCAGCGCGCGACTCTATCATGGTTTCGTTTTTGAAACGCGGCTGGCGCGTCAAGCCGGCAACGGACGGCGTCCCTTTGCCGGAGCGGTGGGCCGGTCGGACGCACCGGCATCCCTGGGGTGCGGGCCGATCGGCATGATCGCCGGAAACGGGGTTGCGCCAAAAGCAAACGTCCATTTGTAGCCGGTCAGCCCGTCTTCCGGCGTCGTGTGCTGGTCGTGATGGGCGAGCAGTTTGGCGCGCTCGGCCAGTTCCTCCGCCTCGCGCTTCACCATCTCCGCCGTCTCCGGCCGCATCCGCCTGGAGAAAGAGACGAAGGTCGCTTCCCGCTCCAGATGGGTGATCGCCCAGCCGATGAAATTCTTGTTTGTCATCTCGAACAGCGGCCTGAGCGGCCCTTCGAAATTCCACTGGATCGGTGTGTCGACCAGCAGCCGTGCCGACAGCCCGCTGCCCAGCGCAATGAGGCCGAGCGCTTCGAGATCGCGCAGGTAGAGGAACATCGACGCTTCGCTCAAGCCCTGCGAGCGCATGACGCCCTCGGGCGTGAATTTCTCCGATAGCATGACGAAGATGAACAGCAACGCCGGCCGTCCGGCAAGCTCGCGCTCGACCTCCGGCGCGATGCGGTTGACCGGTCCCGGCCCCCGGTTCATCGACCCCAGCACGTTTTCCAGCTCGACGCCGGCGGCAGCGCAGATCCCGACGAGACGGTCGAGCTTGCAGTTGCGCTCGTGGAAGATGCGCTTCACCGTCGGCTCGGAAACGCCCATCCGCCCGGCAAGCTCACGATAGGTGACGCCTTTGGCCTTCAGCGTCCGCTTCAGCGCCTCGAAGATCAGGCCGTTCATGGAATGCACCTCTTTTCTCGCGATTTGGTATCGCGTTTCGATACTAGCGGCAATCGCCCTTCCGGAAAAGTATCGACATCTCTAGCTCTCCGCCATCCACCACAGGAGACCTGGCCGTGAAAACCCTCATCCCCTCGATTTGCGTCGCCGCCTTCGGTATCGCGCTCGCACCTGCGGCCGAGGCCGCCGAACTCTGGCGCGCCTCGGGCTTCGAGCAACCGGAATCGGCGCTGTTCGACGCCGCCAACAGTCGCATCATCGTCTCCAACATCGTCGGCAATCCTGGGGAGGCCGACGGCAACGGCTATCTCTCGGTGCTGTCGCTGGACGGCAAGATCATTAGCAAGCACTGGACCGACGGCATGGATGCACCAAAAGGCTCGGCGATCTCCGGCGGCAAGCTCTACGTCGCCGATATCACCAAGGTGCGCATCGTCGATCTCGCCAGCGGCAAGCTCATCTCGACCATCGATGTGCCCGGCGCCGTTTTCCTCAACGACGTGACATCGGACAGTTCGGGCAAGGTTTATGTCACCGACATGCTGGCCGATGCGATCTACCGCATTGACGGCGACAAGCCGGAACTGTTCGTGAAGGATGCGAAGCTCGCCGCGCCCAACGGCATCTTTGCCGATCGCGATCGGCTGATCGTGGCGTCCTGGGGCAAGGGCATCAAACCGGACTTCAGCACTGCCGCGCCCGGGGGCCTGCTGTCGGTCGATCTCGCGACGAAAGCCGTGACGCCGCTGCCTGGCGCACAAAACTTTGCCGACCTCGATGGCGTCGTCGCTATCGGCGACAGCATCTACGCCACCGCCTTCATGACCGGCACGCTCTATCGGTACAAAGTCGGCGAGGCGCCGGAGGCTGTAGAGCAGTTCAAGCCGGGCAGCGCCGATATCGGCACAGACGGCACGCGGATTTTCGTGCCGCTGATGAACGAGGGCGAGATCGCGGTGCTGAGCCTGGACTGACGGCGCACACTTGCCGGCTCAGCCAGCGGGCGCGGCTTTGAGTTGCGCCCGCGAATCCTTGATCGAGGCGGCAAAGGTCACCAGCGGCCGCTTGACGCCGTGGTTGATCAGCATGCGCCGTGTCTGCGGCGAGGCACCGGCGATGATGAAACGCACCCCTGCGCGCTTCGCCTTGTGCGCCGCGCCCTCGATGACATTGGCCGCGGTGGAATCGAAGAACGGCACCGCCGAGCAATCGAGGATGAAGTTCTTGCGCTGGTCGGCGATGCGGTCGAGCACCGTGCCGACAGTCGAGGCGGCGCCGAAGAAGAAGGCGCCGGAGATGCGATAGACGACGGTGTCGGCGTCGCTTGCCTCGCTTGCATCGTAGGCGCGGCCGCTGCTGTCGGCGACATCGTCCTGCACCAGCGGCAAATCCGCCTCCACGGCGATCGACTTGGCCATGCGGTCGATGAACAGGATCGAGCCTAGCGCGAAGCCGACGACGATGCCTTCGGTGAGATCGCGGAAGACGACGATCAGGAAGGTTGCCATCAGCACCAGGGCGTCGCCGCGCGAAGCGCGCAGCAACGTGGCGAAGGCCTGCTTCTCGAACATGTTCCAGCAGACAACCGCCAGCACCCCGGCAAGGGCGGCAAGCGGGATGTAGCTCGCCATTGGTGCGGCCACCAGCATGAAGACCAGCAGAAAAAGCGAATGCAGCATGCCGGAAACCGGCCCATGCGCGCCGGCCCGCACATTGGTGGCGGTGCGGGCGATGGTGCCGGTGGTGCAGATGCCACCGAACAGGGCAGACGCGATGTTGGCAAAGCCTTGCGCGACAAGCTCGCAATTGGAACGGTGCCGCCGCCCGGTCATGCCGTCGGCGACCACGGCCGACAGCAGCGATTCGATGGCGCCGAGCAGCGCGAAGGCCACCGCATCCGGCAGCACCGCAAGCGCCTTGTCGAGGCTGAGCGCCGGCAGCGCCGGAAATTGCAGGCTGCGCGGAATGCCGCCATAGCGGGTGCCGATCGTTTCCGCCGGCAGCGAAAGCAGCGCCACGACAAGGGAGGCCAGTCCGACGGCGATCAGCATGCCCGGCCAGCCGGGCCGCCAGCGCTTCACCCCGACGATGGTGGCGATGGTCAGCGCCGCCACCAGCGTTGCCGAGATATTGAGCGTGCCGGCCGCGTGGCCGATCGCCATCAGTTTCGGCAGCAGCGGCCCGGGCTCCGGCCCGGCAAGCCTCAGCCCGAACAGTTCGACGATCTGGCCGGAGAAGATGATGATCGAGATGCCGGCGGTGAAGCCGACCGTCACCGGGTAAGGGATGAATTTGATATAGGTTCCGAGCCGGAGATAGCCGATGGCGAGCAGGAAGATGCCGGCCATCATCGTCGCCAGCAGCAGTCCGTCGACGCCTTCGCGCTGCACCGTCGCCGCCACCAGCACGATGAAGGCGCCGGCCGGGCCGCCGATCTGGAAGCGGCTGCCGCCGAGCGCCGAGACGATGAAGCCGCCGACAATGGCCGTGAACAGGCCGCGCTCCGGCGTCACGCCCGAAGCAATCGCAATCGCCATCGACAGCGGCAACGCGACAATGGCGACGGTCAGCCCGGCCATGAAGTCGGCCTTGAACTGCGGCAGGCGGTAACCTTCGCGCCAGACCGTCACCAGCTTGGGCGTGAACAGCTCTGAAAATGTCGGCTTTGCCGACTTCTGGGCCGGTTGATGCACTGCCCGCCGGATCTGATCCATGGACTGCCTTCCGCTTGCGTGAAGGCGGCGGGATCGTCGGCAGGACTGTCGGCGGTCGCCGTCGCGACTATATGCCGGCTCAGCCTTGCGGGTTCGGCGGCGCGACCGGCTTGAGGCGCACGCCCCGGCCGCCGCGCTCGCTGGTCTGGTTCTCGCCGATGAGCTCCACCCCGGCCTCGTCGAGAGCCTGGACAACCTTCATCAGCGTATCGACCACACCCCTGACCACGCCGTCACTCGCTTCCATGCGCTGGATTGTCGGAAGCGAAACGCCGGCACGCTCGGCGAGTGTCTTCTGATCGATGCCGGCCAGCGCCCTCGCGGCGCGCATCTGCGCGGCAGTGATCATCGGTCGGAACCCCCGTCTGAGTCTGCGGAGACGACGTGTAATACAATCATAGTGATGTTTCAACCATCATAAAGCATACATGAAACATGATCTCTCCACAAAGCCGGATGGCGGGATACGGGATGAGCATGCTACGTTAACCGCCTTGGCTCTTATGGCGGGGAAATATCAGTTGAAGATTTTCAGGACCTTGACGACGTCGGCAGCCTTGCTGTCGGCGGTTTTTCTGCTGGCAGGCTGCGGACACGGGCTGATCAACCGGCTGATTTGAATGTCGCTCCGGATCGTCAGTCTTCGGGCTCGTTGCCATCGGCCACCGCCTTGTTCCGCTGCAGCATTCGCGCCGCCAGCCAGCACAGCGTCGCCCAGGTGAAGCCGGCGCACCATCCCGCCAGCACGTCGGAAGGCCAGTGGACGCCGAGATAGACGCGGCTGACGCCGACCAGCAGCGTTACCAGCACCGCCAGGCTGAGGACATAGATTTTCGTCGTTCGTCCCGGCAGGAAGCGCGCTGCCAGCGAGCCCAGCGTGAGATAGGTCACCGCCGACAGCATGGCGTGGCCGCTGGGAAACGACAGCGACGTCTCGTTGGCCAGGTGCGAGACAAGATCGGGGCGCGGCCGGTCGATGCCGGCCTTGAGCAAGGTCGACAGCAGCTGCCCGCCAGCCACCGCGACAAAGATCAGCAGCGCCGTCCTCGGCCTACGGATCAGCAGGAGGTAGACGATCACCGCCGTTACGATCAGCGCCAGCACGCTGGAGCTGCCGAGGCTGGTGATGTCGCGCATCGCGCCTTCCAGCCATGCCGGGCCGACGGGAACATCCGGCTGACCCACTTTTCGGAAAGCGAGCAGGATCTCAGTATCGAAAGCGTGCGGCGTGGTGGCCCGCGCCACCTCCATCAGTTCCTCGAAGCCCCACAGCCCGGCGGCTATCACCAGCCCGGCCAGCAGCACCGGAAATTCAAGCCAGTTGGTGAACGCACGCGGGGTCTTCATCGGATTACAGTCGCCCCTGCAGGTAAGGCCCGAGCGAGATCAGCACCACCGCCGCGATGGCCAGCACGATGCCGGTCGCCTGCAAGGCATTGACGCGTTCGCCGAAGAACACCAGCGCCACCACATTGACCGCCACCAGCTGGATCACCGCCGACAGGCTGAACGACACCGACATGCCGAACTCACGAACCAGCCGCAGCATCATCAGATTGCCCGCCGTATAGAGCGCCAGTGTCAGCACGATCTTGCCAAGGCTTGGCGCCAGCCCCCATTGCTTGGCCGCGATGGCCGCCAGCAGGAAGATCACCGTCGAAATGACGAGCTGCGCCAGTCCCCAGAAACTCACTTTTGTGCCTCGCTGTCCTTTGTGGCAGCTCTTGTTTCGCAAGCGTGGCGGCACGTCAAGCAGACTGCGGCGGAACAGGCCACGGCCGAGGTGCTGAATGAATGGCAGCGCGATCGCGGTCTGACTGCCACGCTCGGTCGGATTCGTGCAAACCCAGGCAGCTGCGCTCAAGCATTGGAAAAGAATGGACTTTTAAACATGGCGTCCTACGTCTTCTGGAGGAGACTGCGATGCCAAAGTCCGTCTATGACCGTGGCCTGCTGAAACCCGACGACATCGCCAGGCTGCAACGCGTGTTCGACGAAGCCTGCCGCAGGCGCGACGTGCATCCCGATTCCGCGGATGCGCGGGAGATCGCGCTGAACCTGCTTGCGCTGCACAATGCCGGCATGGTCGAGGAAGATATGCTTATGGAAACCGTGGGTTTCCGCCGGTTGGAGCCGAAATCAGCCTGAGGCCTGCAAGGCGGCCTGGAGCAATTCCAGAAAAGTGTGAAGCGGTTTCCGTCCGGAATTGGGTAAAAAACAAAGGCCTCTAGCCGGCGCGCTGCACGACGGCCACATTCATCTCTGCCCTCAGCCTGAAGCCGATGGACTCGTACAACCGGACCGCGCCGGCATTGCTGGCATAGGCATGCAGGTAGGGAACTTCGCCGCGCGCAAAAATTCGGTTGGCCACGAACACCGACAGCAGCCGGCCGAGGCCGCTGCCGCGAAATTCGGGATGCGAGCAGACGCCGCTGAGTTCGCTGTAGCCGGGCTGCTTCATGCGCTCGCCGGCCATCGCCGCCAGCCGGCCGCCGATCTTCACGCCCCAGAACTCGCCGAGGCTCAGCGCCTTGAGCGTGAACGGGCCGGGCTTGGTCAGTGACGCCAAAGCAAGCATCTCGGCCGCGTCGTCCTGCGTCAGCTGCTGCACACGCTCGTCCGACACGGAAGGCAATGGCGCCTCGGCAACCATCTGAACGCCGAAGGCGGTCACGGTCGCGGTCAGTTCCGGCGGCAAGGCAATGGGGTCCGCCTGGAGCATGAACACGCTCTCACCTGCAGGAATGAGGCTTGCGAGCGCCTGCAGGCTCTCAGCGCCGTCTGCCCCGGAAGCCGCGAAGGGGACGATCGAGGAGGGATAGCGCCTGGCGAGCCTGTCGCCATACGCAAAGATCCGATGCCGCGTGTCGAGCGCGCTCCAGACCGGACGATCGAGGACATGGCTCATGGCGCAGCATCCTGTTTCACACGACGGTCGAGCGGGGCCGCGGCCAGGCCGTCCTCTATTGCCGAGAGTTGTTCGAGAAGCGGCCCTGCAAGGCCTTTGCACAAGTCGGCAACGGCGTTCTCGATGCGCGGCCAAACGTCCCTCTTCGCCTTATCGACCAGGCGCTGGCCCTTCGCGGTCAGCGAGATCATCCTGCGGCGCTGGTCGTCGTTCGATGGCGCGGCCTCGACCAGCCCCAACTCGGCCAGCAGCGCCACGCTGCGCGTCACCCCCGGCTGGGTGATCCCCAGTGACTGCGCCAGCTCGCCGACAGGCAGCGGCCCGAGCCGGTCCAGCGCGGCCAGCAGAGGATACTGGCTGGACTGCACCGGCACCTCCAGCCCATCGAGCATGCGCTGCGTATCGGCCTGCAACTGCTTGCCGATGCGCTTCAGCCTGCTGCCGAGGGTGAGGTAGCCAAGGGATCGAATGATGTCTTCCATGGGTGTCCGTCTGTTGGATAACTATAACATCTTATATAACAAGGCAATGAGCGAGTTCAAGCGCCTGCTTTGGAGGTTGGCCGCACGCATCTCGACTTCGTCATCCTTGGGCGAAGCAGGAGCGAAGCTCCGTCGCGGAGACCCAGGGATCATGCCTTGGCCATGGAAGCAGCGGAGCAGAACCTGCAACGCAGCGTAGCTCAGAAGTCACGGCATGGATCCTCGGGTATGCGCCGCGTCGCTACGCTCCTTGCTTCGCCCGTGGATGACGACGGGATGGCGTTTCGCCCAATCGCCAGGATATTCGATCCCGTCTTGCAGATGCGTTGAACCACCAGTCCGCGCCACAGCAGCAGCCCGAAGTGCGGTGGTTCTCCGTCCAGAAGCGCTCGTCTACAACCCCTTGGCGATCTGACGGGCAATCGCTTCGGCCTGCAGGCCGGCGCTGTGAAAATAGCTGGTCAGGCTTGGCCGCATGCCGATGAACCACAGGCCGGGCTGGCCGCTCGGGGTGCCGCCATTGGCCTTCGGCACGCCCTTGGCGTCGAGCACGCCGAGATCGCCCAGCATGGCCTCCAGGCCGGTGCGATAGCCGGTTGCCGCGATCACCACATCCGGCTCGAGCACCGTGCCGTCGTTCAGCCGCACGCCGGCGCCTTCGAAAGCCGCCACCGGCGCCACCACCGAAATCCGTCCGGCCTTCAGCGCGGCGACGGCGCCGTCATCAACGGCAATAGCGATCTGCTCGACACCGAGCCGGCTGGCGCCGCCCTTCGGCGCCGGCGGCAGGCCGAAGCGGGCGAGGTCGCCGAACACCAGCCGTTGCATCGCTGCGATCATGGCGTCGGCGATCCATGTCGGCAGCATCGCCATGAAGCCGCCGAAGCGCGCCACGGCGACCTTGCCGATCCTTTTCGGCATCAGCGACGGACCATGCCTGGCTGACAACCAGATGGCCTTGGTGTCGGCGCGGGCGAGGTGGTTGAGCACGTCGAAGCCGGAATTTCCGGCTCCGACCACCAGCACGCTTTTGCCCACATAGTCCTGTGCTGTGCCGAAATCGGCGGCGTGGACAAGTTTGCCGGTGAAAGTCGCCTTGCCTTGCCAGTCCGGCGTCCATGGCAAGCGGTCGCGGCCGGTGGCGACGATGACATTGCGGGCGCTCAGCGTTTCCCGGCCCGTATGGACGAGCCAGCCATTGCCTCTGCGTTCGATCCGCTCGACGGCGGTGCCGAATTCGACCCTTATGCCGCGCGCGCGGGCAAAATCCTCGAGATAACCGACGATGGCATCCTTGTTCGGAAAGGCGGCGGTGCGTGGCGGATAGGCAAGGCCGGGCAGGGCCGACAGCGCGCGATGCGTGTTGAGGGTCAGCTTCTCGTGCCGCCCTCGCCACGGTTCGGCGATCCGCGGCTCCTTTTCAAGCACGACGACCCGCACGCCGCGCCGGCCAAGCGCGGCGGCGGCGGCCAATCCCGCCGCTCCGGCGCCGATGACGATAACCGTATCGTCGAGTCCTTTCGGCCCCAGGACGATAGGCATCGTTTCGCTTGTCGTAGCCGCCATTCGGTCGAGATTTCCTTTCAGGTGCGCCATGGGGACCCGTCCTATATGGCACGTCCCATATGGCACAGGGGCGATATGATCGATAATGAGGTCGCGTCAATGCGACTGATTCGAGGCCTTGGGGGCAAGCCTCTGTTTATTATCGGCACGCGGAAGCTCGACCATGCCCTCCTTGCGTATCTTTCTCGACAGACTGCTGGAGGGCGCCGCAGCCAAGGTGCCGCGCCAGGATTTTTCGCACGTCGAGCGGCTGGCGCTTGTCCGCCGGCACGGCGACTTCTCGCTGGCCTATTCGACCGCCGTGCAGCAAAAACTGTCCTATTTCGGCGACGCCGACGGCTACATCGCCTTCGGCACCAAGATGAAGCACCATTTCGCGCTCGGTGACCCGGTCGCCCATCCGGCCGATCGGCCCGACTATATCAGGCGCTTTGTCGAAGCCGCCGACAGCCCGTGGTTCGTGCAGATCGGCGAACCGACGGCTCGCGTTCTGGCAGGGCTCGGCTACCAGGTCAACCGCCTCGGCGTCGACACGCGGCTGGAGCTGCCGGCTCACGATTTTTCCGGCAAGCGCAACGAAACCGTGCGCTATTCCGAACGCTGGCTCTTGAAGAAGGGGTTTTCTTTTGGCGAAGGAGCGGTCTATCTCGACGAGGTCCAGCGCCTGTCGCAGAACTGGCGGGCAGACCGCATCGTCAAGCGCTGGGAGATGGCGTTCCTCAACAGGCCCTTTGCCGATCATCTCGGCATCGATATGCGCCGTTTCGTGCTCTACAGCCCGGAAGGCGAGCTCGTCGCCCTGCTCGATTTCGATCCGATGTTCAGTGGCGGCAAGGTGATCGGCTACACCACCTCGTTCAAGCGCAAGCACATCGATGCCTCGCCGCATGCCGAAATCGGGCTGACCAAATTCGCCGTCGACCGGTTTCGCAATGAGGGCATTTCTGTCGTCACGCTCGGCCTGTCGCCGATGCTCGACGTCGGAGCCAACGGCTTTGCCGAATCGAGCTTCTGGCGCAACGCCTTCGAGCGGGCCTATGAGTCGCCCTGGGTCAACCGCAGCAAGTTCAACCTCAAGGGCCAGGCGGCGTTCAAGCGCCGCTTCCACGGCGTCGAGGAACCCACCTACATCGCCTTCCGCCAAGGCAGGCTGATCGAGATGCTGGGGTTGCTGCGCCTCATCAAGGCGATCTAGCAAGAAAACGCGACGCGCTTTAGAGCGGCAGGGTCAGTTGCGCAGCCGGTAGCCGGTGCGGAAGATCCAGGCGACGATGGCGATGCAGATGGCGAGGAACACCATCGTCATGCCCAGGCTGACGGCGACCGAGACATCGGACTTGCCGTAAAAGCTCCAGCGGAAACCGCTGATCAGGTAGACGACCGGGTTGAACAGCGTCACCGTGCGCCAGGTCTCGGGCAGCATGTTGATCGAATAGAAGCTGCCGCCGAGGAAGGTCAGCGGCGTGATGATCAACAGCGGCACCAGCTGCAATTGCTCGAAGCTTTTCGCCCATATGCCGATGATGAAGCCGAACAGGCTGAAGGTCACCGCCGTCAAGACAAGGAAGGCCAGCATCCAGAACGGATGCTGGATGGTGAGCGGCACGAACAGCGAGGCCGTCGCCAGGATGATCAAGCCGAGGATGATCGACTTGGTCGCGGCGCCGCCGACATAGGCGATGACGATCTCCAGATACGACACCGGCGCCGACAAGAGCTCGTAGATGGAGCCGACGAATTTCGGGAAATAGATGGCAAAGGAAGCGTTGGAGATCGACTGCGTCAACAGCGACAGCATGATCAGGCCGGGCACGATGAAGGCGCCGTAGCTGATGCCGTCGATCTCGGTGATGCGCGAGCCGATGGCCGAGCCGAAGACGACGAAATAAAGCGATGTCGAGATCACCGGCGAGACGATGCTCTGCAGCACGGTGCGGAACGCACGCGCCATCTCGACCCGGTAGATCGCCCATACTGCTCGCCAATTCATGGCTCTTGCCTCAACAGATTGACGAAGATCTCCTCGAGCGAGCTGTTTTGCGTATCCATGTCGCGGAACTGGATGCCGGCCGTCTCGAGTTCGCGCAGCAGCGATGCGACGCCGGGGCGTTCGCTCTGATTGTCATAGGTGTAGGTCAGCTGTGTGCCATCGCCCGACAGCTCCAACGCGTAGTGCGAGAATGCATCGGGAATGGCGGGGAGCGGGTTGCGCAATTCCACGATCAGGCGCTTGCGGCCGAGCTTGCGCATCAGTTCGGCCTTGCCCTCGACCAGGATGATCTCGCCGCGGTTGATGACGCCGACACGGTCGGCCATCGCCTCGGCCTCTTCGATATAGTGCGTGGTGAGGATGATGGTGACGCCATCGTCGCGCAACCGTCGCACCATCGCCCACATGTCCTGGCGCAGTTCGACGTCGACGCCGGCCGTCGGTTCGTCGAGGAACAGGATGCGCGGCTCATGCGACAGCGCCTTTGCAATCATCAGCCGCCGCTTCATGCCGCCCGACAGCGTGATCGCCTTGGCGTCCTTCTTGTCCCACAACGACAGGTCGCGCAGCACCTTTTCGACGAAGCCCGGATTGGGCGCCTTGCCAAACAGGCCGCGGCTGTAGGTGACGGTTGCCCAGACGCTCTCGAACGCATCGATGGTCAGCTCCTGCGGCACCAGCCCGATCAGGCTGCGCGCCGCGCGGTAGTCTCGGTTGATATCATGGCCGTCGACGGTCACCGTTCCCGACGAACGGTTGACGATGCCGCAGACGATCGAGATGAGCGTCGTCTTGCCGGCGCCGTTCGGCCCCAGCAGCGCGAAAATCTCGCCGCGTTCGATGTCGAGGTTGATTTCCTTCAGCGCCTTGAAGCCGGTGGCGTAGGTCTTGGTGACCCCGGAAATCGAAATGATGGAAGGCAAATTAGTGGAAGACATGAGGCCGAAAACGACTGTTTGAAAGAGGCGGGGATTATTATTGCGCTGAATGTCGGTGCGCACGGCGGGAAGTCAATGCCGCTGCTGACAATTGTGGACAAACGTTCCCCTCTTGCCGTTTCGTCATGGGGGTATCGGGGCACTGACGGATTGATCCCATCTGCTGCGACAACGCGCCCCGCGTGACGCCAAGCCGCTTTGACCGGACCGCATCCGCCGCCTATTCTGCGCCAACAAACAGCAGCCGGAGCCCGCATGGACCCGCTCATCCTGTCGCGAATGCAGTTCGGGGCGAATATCTCGTTCCACATCCTGTTTCCGACCATCACGATTGCGCTTGGCTGGGTGCTGCTGTTCTTCAAGCTCCGCTACAACACCACCAATGATTCCGCCTGGATGCGCGCCTATTTCACCTGGGTGAAAGTGTTCGCACTGTCCTTCGCCATGGGCGTGGTCTCCGGCGTCACCATGAGCTTCCAGTTCGGCACCAACTGGCCGGGCTATATGGAAAAGGTCGGCAACATCGCCGGGCCGCTGCTTGCCTACGAGATCCTCACCGCCTTCTTCCTCGAAGCGGCCTTCCTGGGCATCATGCTGTTCGGGTTCCGCCGCGTCTCCAACCGCGTCCACACGCTGGCGACGGTATTGGTCGCCGGCGGCACCACGCTGTCGGCCTTCTGGATCATTGCGCTGAACTCCTGGATGCAGACGCCGGCCGGCTTCGAGATGATCGATGGCAAGGCGCATCCCGTCGACTGGTGGGCGATCGTCTTCAACCCGTCCATGCCCTACCGTCTGACGCATATGCTGCTTGCCTCCGGCCTGACGGTGTCGTTCCTGATCGCCGGCCTGTCGGCGCTGCGCTACCTCACCGGCGACCGGTCGGAATCGATGTGGAAGGCGCTGCGCACCGGCGTCTTCACCGCCGCCATCCTGATCCCGATCCAGATCTTCGCCGGCGACCAGCACGGGCTGAATACGCTGGAGCACCAGCCGCAGAAGATCGCGGCCATGGAGGCCAACTGGAACACCGGCCCCAACGTGCCGCTGGTGCTGTTTGCGCTGCCCGACGAGGCGGCGAAGGAAAACAAATTCGAGATCGCCATTCCCGACGGCGCCAGCCTGGTGCTGCGTCACTCCACCAGCGGCATCGTGCCGGGGCTCAACGACTATCCCGGCCTGCATCCGCCGGTCTTCCCGGTGTTCTGGGGCTTCCGCATCATGGTCGGCACCGGCATTTTGATGCTCATCGTCTCGTGGTCGGCGACCTTCTTCCTCAAGCGCCGCCACAGCCTGCCGAGGCCGCTGGCCATGCTGATGGTGCCGATGGCGCTGTCGGGCTGGCTGGCGACGCTGGCCGGCTGGTACACCACCGAAATCGGCCGCCAGCCCTGGCTGGTCACCGGCGTGCTGAAAACCGCCGACGCTATCGGCCCGGTCGCCGGCAGCCATGTCGCGCTGACGCTCGCCATCTATCTCATCCTCTATGTGCTGCTGCTGATCGCCTATCTTGGCGTGCTGGTGCACCTGGCGCTGAAGGCCGCCAAGGACGGCGATACCTCGCCGCTGCCGGGCGTCATGAAGACGGCGATGTCGCAACCGGCCGCAGCGGAGTGAGGAATGGTCCGCGTAGCGGACGAAAAGCCAACGATTTGGCTTTCCGAATGACGAACGCCCGGAGCCATAGCGAAGGGCAGAACCGTTGATGAGAGGGATGACAGACCGATGAGCTTCGACTGGCCAACCGCGCTGCCCCTGATCTTCGCCGGCCTGATGGGCCTCGCCATCCTGATCTACGTCATTCTCGACGGTTTCGATCTCGGCATCGGCATCCTGTTCTCGGTCGCCGAAGATGCCGAGCAGGACACCATGATCGCGGCAATAGGCCCGTTCTGGGATGCCAACGAGACCTGGCTGGTGCTGGCCGTCGGCCTGCTCCTGGTCGCCTTCCCGCTGGCGCATGGCGTCATCCTCACCGCGCTCTACATTCCGGTCTTCGTGCTTTTGGTCGGCCTCATCCTGCGCGGCGTCGCCTTCGATTTCCGCGCCAAGGTGCCCGCCGGCAAGAAGCATCGCTGGAACCGCATTTTCTTCCTCGGTTCCGTCATCGCCTCGCTGGCGCAAGGCTATATGCTCGGCGTCTATGTGCTTGGCCTCGATGTCGGCTTTGGCGGCATCGCTTTCGGGGCGCTGGTGGCGCTCTGCCTGTCGGCGGCCTATGCAGCGATGGGCGCTGCCTGGGTCATCTACAAGACCGAGGGCGAATTGCAGAGGAAGGCGGTGGCCTGGCTGCGGACAGCCCTGGTGCTGACCGCGCTCGGCATGGCGGCGGTGTCGCTGGCGACCCCATTCGCCAGCCCGCGCATCTTCGCCAAATGGTTCGTCTGGCCCGAAATGCTCTTTCTGTCGCCGCTGCCGATCCTGTCGGCGCTGCTGTTCCTGTGGCTGTGGCGGCAGACCTTCCACCTGCCCAAGCCCGACGACCGCCATGCGCTGCGGCCGTTCCTGACGCTCGCCGCCATCTTCGCGCTCGGCTTTGCCGGGCTTGCCTGGTCGTTCTACCCCTTCGTGGTGCCCGAGAGGCTGACCATCTGGCAGGCGGCGTCGGCGACGGAAAGCCTGGCCATCATCCTCGCCGGCACGGTGGTCGTGCTGCCGGTGATCATCTTCTATTCGTTCTATGCGTATCGGGTGTTTGGGGGCAAGGCGACGGATCTGACGTATGATTGAAGGGCTCTCTAATCGCGGTTTGCGCGAGGCACCCCCCTCTGGCCTGCCGGCCATCTCCCCCTCAAGGGGGGAGATCAGCTCCTCACTGCGGCCTTCGCCAACCTTGCAAGATGAGCACCGTCAGCGACGCTGCCAATCTCCCCGCATGAGGGGGAGATGCCCGGAAGGGCAGAGGGGGGTGCTGTCCCGCTGGCGTCTCAGGTAGGGCGTCGCCGCTCTCTGCGTCCGGCCAAGTCCTATCGCCCCTCAGCTCTTCCCCGCCAGCACCAGCACCGGTTTCTCGCTGTACAACCCCGGGAACAGCGACTTCAAATTCGCCACCTTGGGCAGGTCGTTGTAGACGATGTAGGGGTAGGTCGGGTTCAGCGTCAAAAAGTCCTGGTGATATTCCTCGGCCGGATAGAAGGTTTTGCCCGTCTCCAGCGTGGTGACGATGGGCTTGGCAAACACCTTCGCCTGGTCGAGCTGGGCGATGTAGCTCTGGGCGATCTTCTGCTGCGCATCGTTCTCGGCAAAGATGGTCGAGCGGTACTGGGTGCCCGAGTCGGGGCCCTGGAAGTTCAACTGCGTCGGGTTGTGGGCGACCGAGAAATAGACCTGCAGCAGCTGGCCGTAGGTCACCTTGGACGGATCGTAGGTGATCTCGACCGATTCGGCGTGGCCGGTGCGGCCGCTGCCCACCGTTTCGTAGACGGCGTCATCCTTGGCGCCGCCGGTGTAGCCGGAGACGGCCTTGGTCACGCCCTTGACGTGCTGGAACACGCCCTGCACGCCCCAGAAGCAGCCGCCGGCGAAGATAGCCTTCTCGCTGCCGCTGGCGGCCTTCTCGTCCACTGCCGGCGGCGGGATCACCACCGCGTCCTCGGCCGAACGCGCCGGGCTCTGCCAGAAGGCAGCCGCCGCGGCGGCGACGATGAGCGCGGCAAGCGCGCTCTTGAAGATCGGCGTTCTCGTCCTTGCAATGCCGGTCATGTCTGATCTCCTTGATGGTGGCGAAGACTATACGACAGAACGTCCCGCCTGGTTTCTCAAATTGCCGTGCGCCGGCCCGGCCATTGTGCGGCCGGGCCATGGGACCAAGCCTTATTGCGCGGGCGCCATGGCGTCCGCCGGCTTCATCGCATCCGTTGCGGGCTTCATCGCATCAACCGGCTTCATGGCGTCGGTGGCGGGTTTCATTGCATTCGTCGCCATTGGGTCGGCGGGCTTCATGGCACCGGTCGCCGGCGCCATGGCATCGGTCACGGGCTTCATCGCATCGGTGGCCATCGCCGGCTTCATGGCGTTGGTCGCTTCGTCGGCACGGGCGCCGGCGGCGAAGCCGGTCATCGAAAGCGCAAGGGCGAGCGCGGTCAGGGTCTTGGTCATGATGGTATTTCCTCCTTGAAGAGGGCGCGCGGATGCGAGCCCGGTTATGCCGCGCTAGCGGCGTTGCGTAGAAAAAGAATCAGTCGGCGGCTGCAGCCAGGATCGGCCCACCACCCGGCGACTGCACCAGCACCGCGGTGCTCAGCCCGCCGCTTGCCGCCGGCAGCGGCAGTGTGGTGGCGTCGCCGCTCCAGCTGCCGAGCTTCTCCAGCGAGTGCACGACATTGGCATGCGGCAGCGTGCGGCCGGTGTTCTCGCCGCGCGCCACCGGCACTTCGATGACGCCCTTGTTGTAGCGGACCAGCCAGACATCGGCGCGGCCGGCCGGCGCGGAACCGGCGCCGATGCTGATCTTGCCACCGTCGAGCGACAGCATCGGCCCCTTCGTGTGACCGCTCGCGGAAATCAGCTGCTCGATCTCGCCGGGCGCCGCGCCCACCGCATCGGCACCGCCATTGACCACGACCTGCGGCGTGAACGGGCCGGAGCGGCCGAGCGACGGCTCATAGCGCACCTGGCGCTGGGTAAATTCCTCGCGGCCGAAAATGTCCTTCCAGCCGAGATAGTCCCAGTAGGTGACGTTGAACGACAGCGCCAGAACGCCCGGCTGGTCCTTGACCTTGATCAGATTGGCATTGGCCGGCGGACAGGACGAACAGCCCTGGCTGGTGAACAATTCGACCACGGTGAGCGGCTGGGCAAAGGCGGTGCCGCCAAGCATCATCAGCGCCGCGCCTGCGGCAGCCAGCATCGCGCTGCGTTTTGGGTTAAGTCCAGTCATCGTGGGTCTCCGTTGCGGCGAGTTCTTCCCACACTTCGCCGCTGCCAGAGGCTTCGTTACATGGTTCACCGCTTCGTGATTGGGGGCCGACGCGTCGTTGCCTTCTCCCCTTGTGGGAGAAGGTGGATCGGCGCGAAGCGCCGAGACGGATGAGGGGTGTTCCAGCGGAGTGAGACGTTGGTTAATCTAACGTCATGCCACATCAGCCCGTCGCTCCTGCCAAACGAAACTTTGCCCGTTCGCTCCGACGTGAAATGACGGAGGCGGAAGACAAACTGTGGCACGAACTACGTGACCGCAGGCTTGATCGGATCAAATTTCGGCGCCAAGTTCCTGTTGGAAAATACGTCGCCGATTTCGCTTGTCTTGAATCACTCCTCATCATCGAGATCGATGGGAGTCAGCATGCGGACTCAGAGTCAGACCATGCCCGTAGAACGGAACTGGAGGCGAGAGGCTTTCGTGTGTTGCGCTTTTGGAACGACGATGTCCTGAAAGACATGGACAGCGTCTGCACCACGATAATCGCTTATGTAAGGGATGTCAGTTTGCAGCCATGGCGGTGAAAGAACGCCGGCGTCAAGCTGGAACACCCCTCATCCGTCTCGGCGCTGCGCGCCGATCCACCTTCTCCCACAAGGGGAGAAGGCAAGGGCACCGCCACCCCGCTTGCCCCTGCAACCCGCCCCTGCTAAAGCGCGCGCCATGAGCACGCCTCTCGACCACATCCGCAATTTCTCCATCGTCGCCCATATCGACCATGGCAAATCCACGCTTGCCGACCGGCTGATCCAGTCCACCGGCGGGCTGGAGCTGCGCGACATGAAGGAGCAGGTGCTGGACTCGATGGACATCGAGCGCGAGCGCGGCATCACCATCAAGGCGCAGACGGTGCGGCTGAAATACCGCGCCAACAATGGCGAGGACTATATCCTCAACCTGATCGACACGCCCGGCCATGTCGACTTCGCCTATGAAGTGTCGCGCTCGCTCGCCGCCTGCGAGGGTTCGCTGCTGGTCGTCGACGCCTCGCAGGGCGTCGAGGCGCAGACGCTGGCCAATGTCTACCAGGCCATCGACAACAACCACGAGATCGTCGTGGTGCTGAACAAGGTAGACCTGCCGGCCGCCGAGCCCGAGCGCATCCGCGAGCAGGTCGAGGAAGTCATCGGCATCGACGCCTCCAACGCCGTGCTGATCTCGGCCAAGACCGGCCTCGGCATTCCCGATGTGCTGGAGGCAATCGTCCACCAATTGCCGCCGCCGCGCGAAGGCGACGCGTCGGCACCCCTGAAAGCCATGCTGGTGGACAGCTGGTACGACGCCTATCTCGGCGTCATCGTCCTGGTGCGCATCATCGACGGCGTGCTGAAAAAGGGCGCGACCATCCGCATGATGGGCACCGGCGCAAAACACCTGGTCGAGCGCACCGGCGTGTTCACGCCCGCCCGCATCAATGTCGACGAGCTCGGCCCCGGCGAGTTCGGCTTCTTCACCGGCTCGATCAAGGAAGTGGCCGACACCCGCGTCGGCGACACCATCACCGAGGACAAGCGCCAGACCGCGCACGCCCTGCCCGGCTTCAAGCCGGCGCAGCCGGTGGTGTTTTGCGGCCTGTTCCCGGTCGACGCCGCCGATTTCGAGGATCTGCGCGCCGCCGTCGGCAAATTGCGCCTCAACGACGCCAGCTTCTCCTATGAAATGGAGACCAGTGCCGCGCTCGGCTTCGGCTATCGCTGCGGCTTCCTCGGTCTGCTGCACCTGGAAATCATCCAGGAGCGGCTGGAGCGCGAGTTCAACCTCGACCTCATTGCCACGGCGCCGAGCGTCGTCTACCGGCTGCTGCTCAATGACGGCTCGGTCAAGGAACTGCACAACCCCGCCGACATGCCCGACGTGGTGAAAATCTCAGCCATCGAGGAGCCGTGGATCCGCGCCACCATCCTCACCCCCGACGACTATCTCGGCGGCATCCTGAAGCTCTGCCAGGACCGGCGCGGCATCCAGGCCGACCTGTCCTATGTCGGCAAGCGCGCCATGCTGATCTACGACCTGCCGCTCAACGAAGTGGTTTTTGACTTCTATGATCGCCTAAAATCGATCTCCAAGGGCTACGCCTCCTTCGACTATCATCTGACCGACTACAAGGAAGGCGACCTGGTGAAGATGTCGATCCTGGTCAATGAGGAGCCGGTCGACGCCCTGTCCATGCTGGTCCACCGCACCGCGGCGGAAAAGCGCGGCCGCCAGATGTGCGAGAAGCTGAAGGAGCTGATCCCGAACCACCTCTTCAAGATCCCGATCCAGGCCGCCATCGGCGGCAAGGTCATCGCCCGCGAAACCATCTCGGCGCTGCGCAAGGACGTCACCGCGAAGTGCTATGGCGGCGACGTCTCGCGCAAACGCAAGCTGCTGGACAAGCAGAAAGAGGGCAAGAAGCGGATGCGCCAGTTCGGCAAGGTGGATATCCCGCAGGAGGCGTTTATTCAGGCGCTGAAGATGGGAGACTAACCGGTCCGGCCTTCTGGCCGCACGTGTCGACCCGGTGGGTCGGTGCGAGCGCAAGTCCGCGTAGGAGCTGCCGAAGGCAGCGGGTCCCACCCCGGGGGGGTGCGGCAGTGCGGTGACCTAGTCGGACGCCCCGTGCGAAGCACTATTCCATCAAGCGGTACCAATTGCGGACAACGAGCTTAAGCTTCACAACGTCATCCTCACCTAAAACACCGCAATGCGCGATTGGACCTCGAAGCATGTTGAGTTGCTGTAGCACTTTTTCAACACCAACTTTGTCGTGCCTAGAGAATACCCCTCCGAATACGTCCCAGTTCGCTTTTATAATTTCGCCAAGCTCGCCAAACGTAGTGTAATCGATCATTCGGTCCGATCTCGGAATTATTCCCTCTCGGCGCTCTCGCTCCAAATTCTTCGCGGCGTTCAGCCTAACATTCTCAGGAACCTTGCTTAGCCACCAATCTGTTTCATCACTAGATTCTATCAGATCAACAATGAAACTTCTTATCTCGTTTTCCAACAAATAAAACAATTTATAGTATGACGCCATGCGGTCTGCCTGTTGTCGATTCTCGGAAGACGCTACCGAAATATAGCCCTTAATAAGAGCATCTGAAAACTTCTCAATGGCGGTTACGTGCCCCCTAACGCCTTGCTCCGCAAGCGCATTGTCTACAGCCGATCGTAGCGAAGCTCCCATTAGTAAGAAATGTTGAAGCTCTATTTTCAATTTAGCAAATTCTCTCTAATTGACCGGAAAATCGCGTTGTATACTTGTACGTCCGTTGTCTCAGGAAGGACGACGTTTATGGTGGTAACGAGATTAAATTCGTGGTTGTCGCTCTGTCTTCTGACGTCGCCTTTAGTGGCGCCATCCGTTTTGCTCGACTGATTAATTGCCGGATCTTGAGCCTTTGCTTCCTTGGCGCTTTTTGCGAATTCGTTAAAGGCGCCGAACGTGCCGAAAATCGCACTGACGATCTGGTCGCTCTTGTGTAGGCCCGTTATCTCTATAATCAGCTCTTTGATCCGATCGTCCGGCAGCCTGTGCGCATACTCGTTTCTTCTGAAAATTTCTGAAAATCCGTTTTTAAGTGCTGCGAGCGCTGCCTCCGAGCGCGTTGATTC
Organism: Mesorhizobium sp. M0062; assembly: GCF_040323125.1. Taxonomy (NCBI): domain Bacteria; kingdom Pseudomonadati; phylum Pseudomonadota; class Alphaproteobacteria; order Hyphomicrobiales; family Phyllobacteriaceae; genus Mesorhizobium; species Mesorhizobium sp. M0062. The sequence continues at coordinate 81,836 of NZ_JAMYUO010000010.1, read as the reverse complement.
TGACTTAAACTTGGAGTATAGGTCAGTTGGAGAGTTGTCAGAACTCAACAACCCCATTCTCTTCAGGATTGGAGGGATTGCCCTAGCACTACCACCTCGAATCTTCAGTACACTGTCCAAGAAACTTTCGTTGAACTGCTGCGGTCGCTCCGCCTCGATCAGGGCTTTTAGCGCCTCGCTTAGCCTACCGTGAGTAGGGGTGTATGGAAGATTCCCTGGGATTTCGCGCCTAGTCCCTTTCTTTTCACCCGGCGTTTGATCCGATTTTGTTGTTTCTTCTACCGGGCTCGCCTTTTCTGCCAATTGATCCTCCCGCCAATAATATTGAGGGAACTATACGCGTCCTGAAGTGCGCGATGTCAAGCTATTGCCAACCAAGTGCTTCGCACGCGAATATGTGTATCTCTGCCTCCTCCTGAATCTGCAGGATCGAGCCAACCGCATCGCAACCGTGCGGGTAGCCACGCCGACACCGGATCATGGCCGCTTGGAACCCCCCGTTGCCAGGCGCCTTTGGGAAACATCACATGCGCACCACATCAGACAGCGGCTGGGCAATGACTGCATAGCTGCCGGGTTCCTCACCTTCCTTGCCGGCGAAAGCATGCTGCTCGCCGGCAATGCGGCGGGGCTGGAGGCCAGCGTGCCCTCCTATGTCGGCGGCATCTCGCTGTGGGCGGCAGCGCTTGTCCTGATCAGCGCGTCGAGCACCGTTGCCCTGTGGATGCGGCTCACCGGCGCGCCATCCTGTTTGTCGTGACGGTGGCCATGGTGCTGTGGGCGCGCCGTTGCTGCCGACCTCGGCGCCGCTGCCCGCCGCCGGCTGTCCGTTCCTGGTGCTGACTTTTGTTGGCTGGATCTAGACGTTGCTGAAGTCGCCGAGGTGATTGACGCGATCCGACGGCTGGCGCCGCATGTGAAGTGGGGCAGTAGGGGGCGTAGGGTATCACGAGGCCGCCCCCTCATCCGGCCGCTTCGCGGCCACCTTCTCCCCGCTGGGGAGAAGAGGCGAGCACCAGCGCCGAGCGAGCTCCTCTCCCCTCGGGGAGAGGTCGGATTTCCCCCCAATTCCGTTAGCAATTACGGGGGCAAAAAGGGGGAGGGGGGGATTCCTAGCCCGTGCTGAATGCCCGGCCCTCGCGGCGTGCGACCCTCGCATCTCCGATTCGGGACCGCCCATCATGCTCCGCCTCACCCTTACCGCCCTGCTCCTCGCCACCCCAACCCATGCCGCCGATATGGCGTTCTTCGTCAAGAATTTGCGCAAACAGGCGGTGGCGGTGGAGTTGTTCAGCCGTGATCGCAAGATGTCGTGGCCGGGTGGTGGTCAGGTGTTTCTGATCGAGCCGAGCTCGCAGAAATCGGTGCCGATCTCGTGCAATCCGGGAGAAAACATCTGCTACGGCGCCTGGGTCAACGGCAATGATGCGATCTCCGCCGGGGTCGGGCCGGATAATGACCAGCCTTGCGATACGTGCTGTTTCATCTGTGTGGAGAAGACGACCGAGACGATCGATCTGGTGGAGTGAGGGGCGGGGCGCCGAAGCTGCTGATCTCCCCCCTCGTGGGGGAGATGTCCGGCAGGACAGAGGGGGGCGCGAAGGATCGCCAGCGTATGGATCAGCAAGCCTAAAATTGAAATGACGCGGCTGCAGGAATGAGAGGTCGGCGGGACAGCGCCCCCCTCTGCCTTGCCAGGCATCTCCCCCACGAGGGGGGAGATCAGCAGTTCCGCCCCCTTGGCCAATCACCCCAAAATCAGTCAGCCGCTCCCCTTCAATGTCAGCCGCCATCATGCGATGCTGATTCCCTCGGCCGGGGGGCCGATTTGCCTCGGGGGAACACCATGTCTTTCACTTGTCTGCGCCGCGTCGTCGCGCTGTCGCTTGCCGCGCTGTTTGCGCCGGCAGCGTACGCCGCCGACATCACCTTCGCCGTCAAGAACAGCCATCCCAACGCCATGCGCCTCGAGCTCTACAGCCAGGACCGCGACTATGTCTGGCCGGGCAACGACAAGGATTTCTATCTCGACGATGGCGAGACCAAGCAGATCCCGGTCTCGTGCGACGAAGGCGAGTCCATCTGCTACGGCGCCTGGGTCGACGGCGACGAGGGCACCTATTGGGGCGTCGGCCCCAACAACAAGGAAAGATGCGAGGATTGCTGCTACACCTGCAATGGCGGCGAGACGGAGGAAATTGAACTGACGCCTTAGGAAGTACAGCCAATCTCCCCCCAAGTGGGTTCCAAGTGGGGGAGATGTCCGGCAGGACAGAGGGGGGCGCCATAGAGCGCAAGCCTCGGCAACCACCGAGCATCGTAATGCCGCACACGCCTCTGCCGCCTCGACGTCGCGCAAACGCCAGATCGATGCGCAAAGTCCTGACGCCAGCCGAACTCAAGCTCTGGAACGAACTTCGTGCCCACCGGCTGATGGGGCTTGGCTTCCGGCGACAATTTCCGATTGCCGCCTACATCGTCGATTTCGCTTGCCCGGAGAAGAAGCTGGTCATCGAAGTCGATGGCTCCCCGCATGCGGACGCCGGCGCGGCTGCCGGTGATGAAACGCGGACATCGCACCTCGAACAAGATGGCTGGACCGTCCTGCGGTTCTGGAATGACGACGTCATCCGCGACATCGACAATGTCTGCCAGCATATTGTGATTGCGGCTGGGCTTGGCGGCGCATCCTGAACGGTGCTGGGCTTTAGGCAGGGAAAGGTCGGCGGGACAGCGCCCCCCTCTGGCCTGCCGGCCATCTCCCCCACGAGGGGGGAGATCGGGTTTCCCCGCGGCATTCGCCAATTATCCCAGTAACGCCCTCTGCCGCTTCGGCCCGCCCGCCTTGCGCCAGGAATTGAACCGGTGCGTTGCGGCGGCAAACGAGATCTTCATCTGCTGGGCGACCGAATAGCGCGACTTGCCTTCGTCGAACAGGCGGTAGCAGCATTCGACGCCCTCCTCGGTCAGCTTGCCGTCGGGCGCCTTGTTGTGCGGATTGGCGGGATCGAATTTTTCGACCTGCTGTTCGACCAGGCCTTTCAGCCGTTGCAAATCGGCCTCGATGCTGGCGATCAGATCGAGGACGGGTTTCGGATCGAAGTGGTCGTGCGGCTTTGCCGTCATCTTGCTCATGCCTTTCGCTTGCGTGTCGCGACAATATAGGTGAACATTTGCCGATAATGAAGGGCGCGTTGCAATCCGGCGCTTCAACATTTCTTGACTGGTGATTGACCGCAGAGATTGCAGCGCCTAGTTTAGAATTGTTCTAAACTGGGGTGAATTTCTCATGCTTTCCCGTGTCTTCGGTTTCGGCCGCCGTCCTTTCGAAACGCTGTCGGAACAGGAGATCCTGGCGCTGGCAATTTCCTCCGAAGAGGATGACGGGCGCATCTACCGCGCCTATGCCGACGGGCTGGCGGACAGTTTTCCGCAATCGGCGAAAGTGTTCGAGGCGATGGCGGAGGAGGAGGACGGGCATCGTGATTCCCTGATCGAGCTCTACCGCAAGCGTTTCGGCGAGCGCATTCCGCTGCTGCGCCGCGAGCATGTGAAAGGCTATTACGAGCGCAAGCCCGACTGGCTGGTGCGGCCGCTCGGCATCGAGCATGTGCGGCGCCAAGCCGAAGAGATGGAGCGGCAGGCCTACCGGTTCTATGTCGAGGCGGCCAAGCGCACCGGCGATGCTTCGACGCGGAAACTGCTCGGCGACCTGGCCGCGGCCGAGCAAAGCCACGAAAATTCGGCGCATCGGCTGGAACAGAAACTTGTGCCGGGCGAGGTGAAGGACGAGGAAGCCAGCGCCGAGCAGCGCCAATTCATCCTGACCTATGTGCAGCCGGGACTGGCCGGGCTGATGGATGGCTCGGTGTCGACGCTGGCGCCGATCTTTGCCGCGGCGTTTGCCACGCACGACACCTGGCAGACGCTGCTGGTCGGCCTCGCCGCCTCGATCGGCGCCGGCATCTCGATGGGCTTTACCGAAGTCGCTTCCGACGATGGCAAATTGTCAGGGCGTGGCTCGCCGATCAAGCGCGGACTGACGGTCGGCATCATGACGACGCTAGGTGGACTGGGCCACGCGCTGCCTTACATCATCCCGCATTTCTGGACGGCGACGGCGGTGGCGGCCGTGGTGGTGTTCTTCGAATTGTGGGCGATCGCCTTCGTGCAGAACCGCTACATGCAAACCCCGTTCCTGCGCGCGGCGTTTCAGGTGGTGCTCGGCGGGGCGCTGGTGTTTGCGGCCGGGGTGCTGATCGGGAATGCTTGAGCGCCAAGCGCCCCCTCACCCAGCCTCCGCTTCGCTCGGCTGACCTCTCCCCGAGGGGAGAGGAGATTTTCGACGCCTGCGCCAGTCTCTTCTCCCCAGCGGCGAGAAGGTGGCCGCGAAGCGGCCGGATGAGGGGGCCTGGCGCGACGCCGATACCTAGTCACCCATTCACCGCCCGGCTGTCGGCCGGCGCTTCATCCCTCTCCGTCAGCCCATAGTCCCGCAGCACATGCGCAATGCGCAGCCGGTAGCCGGCAAAGATTCCGCCACGGCCGGCCTTTTGCGCCTGCCGGTGCTCTTCCGTGTTGCGCCAGGCTTTCACCGCTTCCTCGTCGCGCCAGAAGGACAGCGACAGCACGCGGTTCGGGTCGACCAAGCTCTGAAACCGCTCGATCGAGATGAAACCGTCTATGCCGTCGAGCAGCGGCCGCAACTCGGCAGCGATACCGAGATAGGCATCGCGCTTTCCCTCAGCCGGTTGCACCTCGAAGATGACAGCGATCATATCTCCTCCTTGACGGCGGTCTGGAACAGCTGCCGCGGTCCATGCGGCCCCGACACCAGCTTCAGGAAGATGCGACCTTCTTTCAAGATGAACTTTTCCCGGCGGGCGAATTCGTAATTGGCCTTGCCGGCGGGATCGGCTGCGAGACGGGCGCGGTAGGCCTCATAGGCAGCGAGGCTGTCAATGTTGTAGGCGGCGTAGGCGGTGGTGGCCGAGCCCTCATGCGGGGCGTAGTAGCCGATCAGATCGGCGCCGCAGCGCGGGATCGCCTGGCCCCAGGCCTTGGCATATTGCTCGAAGGCCGGCTTGCCGAACGGGTCGATCTCATAGCGGATGAAGCAGGTGATGGTCATCGTGATCTCCTTGGGTTCGCGTGGATAGTTCGAGCGGCGTCGAAACGTTGTGCCGCAGGGTCTGCTAAGCGAAAGCGCTGGCGGTCAGGCCTGCCAGAAGGATTTCGCGCATTCGCGGCGCACATCCTCACGGGTCAGGCCGAGATCGCGCAGCAGATGGTCGTCGACCGCCGCGAGGTCGAGCCGCTGCACATGGCGGTCGTACCAGCGGGCGAGCAGCCGCCGTTGCAGCCAGGTGACGAATGGAAACCGCCGGCGGCTGGCGAGTGGGGCGGAAGCGGTTGGCATCGGCGTTCTCCTTGATCCCGCCCGACAATAATGCTTATCTGACGAGAATGCTTCGATGGAGACCTAACTATGCGTGAAGGACCCGACATTGCCCGCATCGCCAGCCTGGTCGGCGATCCGGCGCGGGCAAACATGCTGAACGCGCTGATGGGCGGCACGGCTTTGACGGCTAGCGAACTGGCGCTGGAGGCCGGCGTGTCGCTGCCGACGGCGTCCTCGCATCTGTCGAAACTGATGGAGGGCGGGCTTTTAACTTTGGCCAGCCAGGGCCGGCATCGCTATTACGGCCTCGCAGGGCCGCAGGTGGCCGGCATGATCGAGGCGATCACCGGGGTGGCCGAAGCGGTCGGCCCCAAGCGGGTGCGGCCCGGCCCGCGCGACGGCGCCATGCGCGTCGCCCGTGTCTGCTACGACCACCTCGCCGGCGAACATGCGGTGGCGATGCTCGACCGCCTCGTCGCGCGCGGCATCCTGTTGCGCGACGACAATGAGATCAGGCTCGGGGAGATCCGGCCGGGGCAGATCCGGCCGGGGGAGATCAGGCTCGGGCCGTCGGCAGCATCGCATTTTTCCGCCATCGGCATCGATGTCGGCGCCAAGCCGCGCCGGCCGGTCTGCCGAGCCTGTCTCGACTGGAGCGTGCGCCGCTCGCACCTCGCGGGAACGCTCGGCGCGGCTATTCTGGACAAGATCCTGTCGGAGAAATGGGCAAGGCGGGAGAAGGACAGCCGCGCGGTGGTGTTTTCACCGCCGGGGAAGCAGGCGTTCGAGCGGGTGTTTTTGGGTTAGTTTGCAGGCACTAATTGGGCGACGCTGGCGGTACAGCACTCCCCTCTGTCCTGCCGGACAGAGGGGGGTGTGACGGAACGCTTGCGTAGCAGGTGAGGCGCGCGACGCTCACCCCCGCTTCAACACCTTCCCCTGCTTGAAGAAATCCGCCCACGGATCGGCCTGCGCTAGTTCCTTCAGCGTCGTCTTGCCCCCGATCGGGAAGGAATTCGGCGCCAACCCTTTTTCAACCTCCGCCCAGGTCACCGGGATCGACACCGTCGCGCCCTTCTTGGCGCGGGAAGAGTAGGGCGCGACCGTGGTCGAGCCCCTGCCGTTGCGCAGATAGTCGACGAAGATTTTTCCGGTGCGCGCCTTTTTCGACAGCGTCGCCGTGTAGCGGTCGGGCGCGGCCTGCTCCAGCGCCTTGGCGAAATCATGGGAGAAGGTTTTGACTTCCTCCCAATCCGCCGAGGGTTTCAGCGGCACCAGCACGTGATAGCCCTTGCCGCCTGACGGCTTGACGAAGTTCGGCAGCGACAGATCGTCGAGCTTGCCTCTGATGTCGAGTGCGGCCTCGCGCACCGCCTTGACGTCGACGCCTTCATCGGGATCGAGATCGAAGATGATCTGATCCGGCTTTTCCAGCTCCTCGATCTTGCAGCCCCAGATGTGGACCTCGACCACGCCATACTGGACCAGAGCGGCAAGGCCGTCGAAATCGCGGATGAACAGGATTTCCTCGCCATCGGTCGGGTCCTTCATCCGGGCAATCTTGTCGCTCATGCCGGCCGAAGCATGTTTCTGGAAGAAGCGCGGGCCGCCGATGCCATCCGGCGCCCTGACCAGGCTGAGCGGCCGGTTGACGATGAACTGCTCCATGCGCGGCCAGACCAGCGCGTAGTGTTCGAGCAAAGCCTGTTTGGATATTTTTTCCTCGGGCCACAGCAGCTTGTCGGGATGGGATAGTTTTACGCTGGTCGTGATCGTCGCGGGCGCCTTAGCCCCGGCGGCCTTGCCGGCGCTGCTTGCCGCCGGCTTTGCCTTGTTCGCCGCCTTCGATGGCTTTTCCTGCACGACTTCCTCCGCCGGCTTGTCCTCGCGCAGTCCCTGGAACGACGCGTGGCGTATTATACGGTCCGACGTCCAGCTGCGGAACTCCACTTCGCCGACAAGTTCGGGCCTGACCCAGACCAGGCCCTTGCCCTTCGGCACGGCGGCGGCAAAGGGCGAGGCGACTGCCTTCAGCGCATCGAGTTTTTTCTTCAGATCGGTGGCGCTCCTGGCTGTGAAGCCCGTGCCGACGCGGCCGGCATAGTGGAGCTTGCCGCCCTCGTGGTAGCCGACCAGCAGCGAGCGCAGGCCGCGGCCGGTCTTGTCCGAGGGCAGATACCCGCCGATGACGAATTCCTGGCGGGCCGTGCATTTGGACTTCACCCAGCTTGGGCCACGGCCGCTGCGGTAGGGCGCATCGGCGCGCTTGGAGACGATGCCTTCAAGGCCCATGCGGCAGGCGTGCTGCAGCATGATCTTGCCCGGTTCCGCGAAATGGTCGCTGAAGCGAACAGCGGCATTTTCGGCCGTCTCGCCGAGCAGCTCCTGCAGCGCCTGCTTGCGCTCGACCAGCGGCTCGCGGCGCAAATCCTTGCCGTCAAGCCGCATCAGGTCGAACACATAGTAGGTGAAGCGGTCGGTTCGATTGGCGGAGAGATCCTGCTGCAGCAGCGAGAAAGACGAAACGCCGCTGTCGGCGAGCACGACGATTTCGCCATCGATGATGGCGTCGCTGCATTTCAGCTGGGCGAGTTCCGCGACGATCTCGAGGCCGAATTTCTCCGTCCAGTCGAGGCCGGTGCGGGTCAGCAGCCGCACCTCCGTGCCGGCGATCTGCGCCTGCATGCGGTAACCGTCGAACTTGACCTCATGCAGCCAGTCCTCGCCGGGCGGCGCCTCGCGCTCCAGCGTCGCCAGTTGCGGCTCGACGAAGTCGAGGCGCTTGCCGGCTTTCGCCTTGCTGGATGCCGCGGGCTTGTTGGAGTGCCAGACCTTCGGCTTCTTGCCGTCGGCGGTCTTGCCTTCCGCGACCTCTTCGATGGTCAGGCCGGACTTCACCGATTTCGGTGCGTCCTTCAGGATATCCTCGCCGGGGCGGGCGGCGGCATCGTCGGATTTGATCAGCAGCCAGTTGTCGCGCTTTTCGCCCGGGCGGGGCCTTAATCTGACCAGATGCCACCGCCCATTCAGCTTCTGGCCGTTGAGTTCGAAGTCGATATGGCCCTTCTTCATCGCCTTGGCCGGGTCGATCTCTGGCGTCCATGTGCCTTCGTCCCAGACGATGACGGTGCCGCCGCCATATTCGCCCTTGGGAATGGTGCCCTCGAAGCCGGCATAGTCGATCGGGTGGTCCTCGACATGCACGGCCAGCCGCTTTTCGTGCGGGTCGAGGCTCGGGCCTCGCGTCACCGCCCAGCTCCACAACACGCCCTCATGCTCGAGGCGGAAATCATAGTGCAGCCTGGTCGCGTCGTGCTTCTGGACGACGAAGATGCCGCCGGGCTGCTTGCCGCGCGCGACCTTGCCCGCCGGCTCGGCCGTCTTCTTGAAATCGCGCTTGGACTGATATTGTTCGAGGCTGGCCACGGCGCCGACCCTCAAGCCGACTTGCGCTTGGGCGCAGAAGCTTTCGCCTTGCCGCTTTTTGCCGCCGGCTTGGCCTTCTTCGCCGGGCCTTCCGCCTGGCCGCCATCGGACAGGCTCTTCTTCAGCGCGTCGAACAGATTGACGACATTGGACGGCTTGGGCGCGGCCTGCGCTTTCGGAGCCTTCTTGCCGGCCTTCTTGGCGCGGATCAGTTCGAGCAGCGCGTCCTCATACTTGTCCTCGAATGTCGACGGATCGAACTTCCCCTTCTTCTTGTCGATGATGCGTTCGGCCATATCGGTCATCTCCTGGTCGGTCTTCACCGCCTTGATGTCGCCGAAGATGCTCTCCGGCTCCCGCACCGTGTTGCCGTACCGCAAGGTGGTCAGCACCATGCCTTTGCCGCGCGGCTCGATCACCACGGGCCGCTCGCGGCTATAGAGCACGACGCGCGCCAGCCCGGCCATCTTCTTGTCCGCCATGGCATCGCGGATGACGGCAAAGGCCTCCTCCGACACCTTGTCGGCGGGCGTGACATAATAGGGCGTGTCGAGATAGATCTGCTCTATCGAGGCTTTGTCGACGAAGCCATCCAGCGCCATCGTGTGCGAGGACTCGATCTGCACCGCTTCGATCTCTTCGTCCTCGATATGGACGAACTCACCGGGGCTCACCTCATAGCCCCTGATCTCGTCGCCATCGCCCAGCGGCTTGCCGGTTTCAGAATCGACATAGATGCGCTTGACCGTGTTGCCGGTCTTGCGGTTGAGCACCCGGAACGAAACTTTTTCGGCGTGGGTGACGACGTTGGTCAGTTCGACAGCGCAGGTGACCAGCGACAGTTTCAGATAGCCCTTCCAGGCGGGGCGAGGTGCCATGGCGAACTCCTGCGCGATGCGGTTCAAGCGAGAACGGGCAAGGCCCGTTCCGGTTCCGGGCGCGCAACCAGGGGCATTTCGGCAGCGAGCATGGAAATTTCGAGAGGCTCGCCAAATCTGAAACAGAACCGCGCCCAAGCGACATCCAGACGAAACATATGTGATGCAAAAGTCACAATGCCGGAAATGGCGACGAACCACACCGAAAGACCCCCAAACAGCCGCATTCCGGCCACGAAGCATGGGGTTTTCGACCAAAGATTAACATCGTGTTCACCGACTATTCACGCCTCGACACTATGATCCCCGCAATCGGACGGGACATCCGAAAATCGGGACAGGGACTTGAATAAAATGAAATTCTGGGGCCACATCGCCGGCTATGCTGCCGCCATCCGTGAGTTCATCGCGCCGACCTATCGGCCGGAGCGCTACTACATGCGCGGCCCGGGTCCGGCCTGCGCCCGTCGCGGCAGCTCGCTCGGCGCGCATTGATCATGACATTCGAAACGCGTCACGACAGCCGGATCTGCAGACCGGAGGCCGATCCCCGCGCAACCACCTATCGCGCCGAGCGCCCCGCGCTGGCCGCGAGAAGCCGTGCGACAACGCCGCGACTTTGATCCCGCTGCCGGCGGGCTTAGTGTCTGAAGACACAAGCTGCCGGACGTCCCGTGACTTCTTCTCCTGAACCCTTCGATGCCAGCCAGCCATTGATCGTTTTCGACGGCGTCTGCGTGCTGTGCTCGGGCTTCGTGCGCACGGTGGTCGGGCTCGACCGCAAAAACCGCTTCCGCTTCGCCACGGCGCAGTCGCCCTTCGGCGAGGCGCTGTTCCAGAGATACGGGCTGCGCACCGACAGCTACGAGACCAATCTGGTCCTTGTCGGCGGCGCTCCCTTCATCCGGCTGGACAGTTTCATCGCGGTGATGGCCGAACTCGGCTGGCCGTGGCGGGCGGCGAAGGCCCTGCTGCTCATCCCGCGCCCCTTGCGTGACTGGCTCTACGAACGCATCGCCAAAAACCGCTACGCCATGTTCGGCCGCAAGGACAGTTGCGAGATCCTGTCCGCCGCGATACGTGCGCGCGTGATCGGCTAATCGCATGTCACCCAAAAATGACCTCCGTTCTGGGAAAACGACATACGCAAAAAGAGCGGCGCGATAAGGCTTCTGGTCGTTGGCGGCTATGGCATTTTCGGCGGCCGCATCGTGCAATTGCTGGAGAGCGAGCCACGCCTGATCCTGCTCGTCGCCGGGCGCTCACTGGCCAGAGCCGAGGCCTTGTGCAACGCCCGCACCGGCGCGGCGGCGCAGCTCGTGCCGGCGCGCTTCGATCGCAACGGCGACCTCGCGCAAGGCCGGCCTGTTCGTTCGCGCCTCAGTCCGGCAGCGCCGCGACGGCGACGATCTCGATGACGATGTCTGCCTGGGCAAGCGCTGCGACGCCGATTACCTCCGAAGGCGGCGGATTGTTGTCGCTACAATGCTTCGGACAATGCTCGGCGAAAAACGCGTCCAGCACGTCGAGACGAAAATTAGGCGAGCTGAGGACGCCGCCGTCGGGAAATGGCCCTTTGACGAAAAAGGTCAGCCTGATGAGATGGTCGAGCCCGCTGCCAAGTTCTTCCAGATCCGATTTGATGTTGCCGAGAACTTCCCGCCACTGCGCCGCGGCATCGCCGGCGAAGCCGCCACCCTTCTTGCCGGCCGGATCGTAGTCAGCCGATGTCGCGGTGTTGCCGCAGAGATAGACGGTGCCTTTCGCACCGCTGACGACCGTGCCTTTGCCCCATGGCATCAACCGGCCGTTCTTGAATTTCTTGTGGGTCACGAGTTCCATTCTCTTCTCCCACGCCTCGTGTGACGTGCCCGCCAACGACAGAGGATAGTGCTGTGCGGAGCCACGGCCAGTCCGCTGCCGGTCATCCGCCAGCAGACGAAGGAACATCTGGTCCTTGCGAAATCTCCTGGCGGAGGCGAAAGTTTTTTCTGAAGCCTGTCGAAATCGGCCGCCGCCGCGCGACATACGTCTGGCCCCGCTAGGACGCGGCCTGCGAAACCACGGGAGAAGACCCATGCGATACATGCTTTTGATCAACAGCGACGAAGCCGCGCAGGCGAACACGCCAATCGAGAAGGCTCAGCAGATGAGCGCAGCATATGCCGCCTATACCGAAGCGTTGAAGAAATCCGGCGCATGGCTCGCCGGCGAACGGTTGCGCCCGACCCAGGCGACCACCTCGGTGCGGATCACAGACGGCAAGACCAACGTGATCGACGGCCCCTATGCCGACACCAAGGAGCAGCTTGCCGGCTTCTACATGATCGAGGCGGCCGATATCGATACCGCCATCGAGTGGGCGGCGCGCTGTCCGGCGGCGAGCGCCGGCACGGTCGAGTTGCGGCCGATCTGGGAAATGGCCGACTACATGCCCAAGAAATGAAACCGTGATGGACAATCGCCCGGAGATCGCGCGGGCGGCGGCCGAAGCGGCCGCCCGGCAGAGTTACGGCAAGCTGGTCGCCTGGCTAGCGGCGCGCACCCGCGACGTGGCCGGCGCCGAGGACGCGCTGGCCGAGGCCTTCGCCGCGGCGCTGGAGCGCTGGCCACAGACCGGCGTGCCCGACAAGCCGGAAGCATGGCTGCTGGCCGTGGCGCGCCGGCGGCGCGTCGACGCGGTGCGCCGTCGGCTGACCAGCGAGGCGAGCCGCGACCATCTCAAGCTGATGGCCGAGGAGATGGAGGCGAGCATGGAAGACGAAGACCTTCCCGACGAACGTCTCAGGCTGATGTTTGCATGTGCGCATCCGGCGATCGAAGCCAGCGTGCGGGCGCCGCTGATCCTGCAGACGGTTCTGGGTTTCGACGCGGCGACGATCGCCTCGGCCTTCCTGGTTTCGCCGGCGACGATGGGCCAGCGTCTGGTGCGTGCCAAGAGCCGCATCCGCGAGATCGGCATTCCGTTCCGCGTGCCGGATCGGGCCGAACTCGGCGAGCGGCTGGAAACGGTGCTGGAAGCGATCTACGCGGCTTTCGCCGAAGGCTGGACCGACCCGGCAGGGACCGAGACGAGAGCGCGCAATCTGGCGACCGAAGGCATCTGGCTCGGGCGGCTGGTGGCGTCACTGATGCCGGACGAACCGGAAGCGCTCGGCCTGCTGGCGCTGATGCTGTTTGCCGAGGCGCGGCGCCCGGCGCGGCGCGATGCGGCTGGAGATTATGTGCCGCTCGCCGACCAGGATTGCCGTCTTTGGGATCACGCGCTGATCGACGAAGCCGAGGCGCTGCTGGGCCGCGCCGCCACCATGGGCGTCATCGGCCGCTATCAGCTCGAAGCGGCGGTACAATCGGTGCATGCGACGCGGCGACGGACCGGCCAAACCGATTGGGCGGCGATCCGTAACTTCTACGATGCGCTGTCGGCGATATCAGGCTCGCCGGTGATTTCGATCAACCGCGCAGTGGCGATTGCCGAGGCCGAAGGGGCGGCGGCAGGACTGGCGGCGCTCTACGTGCTGGGCGACGACAAGCGGCTCAACGACTATCAGCCCTACTGGGCCGCCCGCGCCGGCCTGCTGGCCAGGCTCGGCAATGCGGCGCAAGCGGTCGAAGCCTATGACCGGGCGATCGGCCTTGAACGCGACCCCGCCGTGCGCCGCTTCCTGCAGGCGAAACGGGCGATCCTGCGAAATTGAAGCGTCCGTTCAGGCCGGCCACATCTCATGCGCGGTGTTGAGCCGTTTCATCAGCGGATGCGCGCGCAGCGCCGACCATAAGCGTTCGATGTTCGGCCAGTCGGCCCGCGCCTTGTCCATGTCGGGGTGCCAGGCCACCAGCATGACGAGGTAGATGTCGGCCAGCGACATCGCGTCGCCGACCAGCCAGCCGCGCCCCTCGAGGGCTGCATCGACAATGGCGAAGCCGCGGTCCATCTCGGCAATGGCTGCCTGCTTGACGGCTTTCTTGCCGTCGGCATCGGTGGTGTAGCGATGGGCATAGTAGAGGCGCAGGATGGCGGGGTAGAGCGCCGACGACATGAACGCCATCCAGCGCAGGAAACCGGCGCGATCCGGGGATCCGGCGGCCGGTGCCAGACCCGCCTCCGGATGGCGCTCGGCAAGCAGGATGCAGATCGCCGCCGATTCGGTTATCGATTGACCGTTGGGCAAGGTCAGCACCGGAACCTGATTCAACGGGCTGATGTCGAGGAAAGCCGGGTCCGGCGGATCCTTCTTGGGCACATCGATCTGGTCGAATTGCGCGTTTGCCAGCGCCAATGCGGCCTCGACGACGAAACCGCCACTGCCTGGGCGCGTGTAAAGTCTGTACATGTGATTCTCCCCCTGCCCGCGCGAAGCAGGCCGGGGCGATTTGACCCTGAAGCCGCCTCCCGCTCAAGCCGGTGGCGGACGCCACGGCCGGGTTTTCTGCGGTCCAGCCATGAGACTTCCGATGTCGGAGGGACAGCACCCCCCGATGCCCGGCAGGGCAGAGGGGGGTGCGAAGGATCGCCGCCTATCCAGTTAAGACGTTAAGCCCCCAGCCCGTCGAACAGGATCGTCGACAGATAGCGCTCGGCGAAGGACGGGATGATCACCACCAGGTTCTTGCCCTTGTTCTCCGGCCGCGACCCGACGGCGATGGCGGCCTGCAGGGCAGCGCCCGACGAGATGCCGACCGGCACGCCTTCAAGGCGGGCGACGAGGCGGGCGTTGGCGACCGAATCCTCGTTGGAGACCTTGACGATCTCGTCATAGATCGAGGTGTCGAGGATCTTGGGCGCAAAGCCGGCGCCGATGCCCTGGATCTTGTGCGGGCCGGGCTGGCCGCCCGACAGCACCGGCGAGGCCTCCGGCTCGACGGCGACGACATGCACCGAGGGCTTGCGTTGCTTCAGCACCTGTCCGACGCCGGTGATGGTGCCGCCGGTACCGATGCCGGCGACGAAGATGTCGACCCCGCCATCGGTGTCGTTCCAGATCTCCTCGGCGGTGGTGCGGCGGTGGATCTCCGGATTAGCCGGGTTTTCGAACTGCTGCGGGATGACGGCGTCAGGCAGGGTGGCGGCCAGTTCGTCGGCCTTGGCGATGGCGCCCTTCATGCCTTTCGGCCCTTCCGTCAGCACCAGTTCGGCGCCGAGCAGCGCCAGCATCTTGCGGCGCTCCACCGACATGGTTTCGGGCATGGTCAGGATCAGCTTGTAGCCCTTGGCGGCGGCGGCGAAGGCGAGCGCGATGCCGGTATTCCCCGAGGTCGGCTCGATCAGCGTCGTCTTGCCGGGTTTGATCCGGCCCGACGCTTCCAGCGCCTCGATCATGGAAACGCCGATGCGGTCCTTGACCGAGGCGATCGGATTGAAGAATTCGAGCTTGGCAAGAAGGTTGGCAACGACGCCCTTCTCCTTGGCGAACTTGTCGAGCCGCACCAGCGGCGTGTCGCCGATCGTCTCGGTGATCGAGTTGTAGACACGGCCGCGGCCGGGCGCGCGCGCGGAAGGCTTGTTCATTAGTTTCGCTCCCAAATCAGATCAGGCAATTGGCGTCGGAAGACAGAATAGGGCTTTCGCCCGCGCAAGATAGGCTGCCGGCCGAAAATATCGAGTGGGCCGCTTGCTGAAAACGCTTGTCTCCTCAAGCCGCATTTTCCGGATGGACCGATCGGCGGAATGGATGGGCCTGAACCGATCTACTGACGTGCGGCAATGGCAGCGGCCGCGCCCACCATGAAGCCGGCGGCGGTGCGGTTCAGCGCCTTCAGCGCGCGTGGCGATTTCAGGAACCAGCGCGCCTTGGCTGCCAGCGCCAGATAGGGCACAAGCACCACGAAGAGCACGATAACGGTGAGCGCGACCAGGATGCCGTAGTCGGCGAGCGTGATGGTCTTCAGGTCGACGATGGTTGGCGTGATGGCGAGGTAGAAGATCATCGTCTTCGGGTTGCCCAGCGTGACGGTGAGGCCGGCAAGGAAGCTCGATACCAGGCCGCCCTTGCCTTTCCTGGCCTCGACAGGCTCGGGCGTGATCCCGGCCGTCCAGAAACGCCAGCCGAGAAAGGCGAGATAGGAGACGCCCAGCCATTTGATGGCGAGAAACACCATGCCGAAGCTTTGCGCGACAAAGGCAAGGCCGAGCACCACCGCGGTGAGATAAATGAGGTCGCCGAGCATCAGGCCGAACGACATCGCCAGCGATGAGCGGAAGCCGGATCCGAGCGCCCGCGCCACAAGCGCGGTGACGCCGGGCCCGGGAATGGCGGCGGCGATGCCCAGCGCAGCACTATAGGCAAGGAAGCCGGTGAGGGTCATGACGGTCGCACCTCGTGAAACGACTCTGATGCCATGAAAGCCTGCAACGGCAAAACGGATTCGATTGCGCCAAGCAGGGCATGAAAGCCGGTCATCCTCGCCTGAAAGCGAGAGATGGTTCACTTACGCCCCGAAGGCGGTCGGCTATCTCGCATGGCTCCGAACGGCAGGAGCACCCATGTTAGCCAAAAGACTTCACATCCAGCTCATGAAGTGGATGCCCAACAACTATTCCGAAGCACGCGGTCACGTCCACGAGCTGGAATGGTATCTGTGGTTCGAGGGGCGTCAGGCTTTCAGCCTGTTCGACAAGGGCGATAGCGATGTCGTTCCGCAGACTGGATATTTTACCGACAGCCGGAACCCTGGCGCCTACCCCGTTCGTCCGATGATCTATCCGCTGGTCGTCAACAACCGCTTCAAGGTGCGGCTGGTGGCGATCGAGCGTGACGGACCGCAAAAGATAGACCCCGACGACACCGCCAAAGGCGAATTCTACATCGACCTCGACACCAAATATCCGCCGGTCTCGGACTGGCGCATCATTGCTGCCGATCCGCGCAATACCGACCTCAACGTGGAAGCGTCGTTCCAGCTGCAATGCCTGGATTATGTCGATACCGCCGAGATTGCCGAGGATGGCCCGCCACGCATCATCGACAAGTCCAATTATCCCTATCCCTGGGGCGCCAATGTGATGGTGTTCGAGCACTGGCTCGGGCTTGGCCGCAAGGCGCCGCTCAAACTCATCGACCCGAACCGCGCATCGCGCCGCGAATACTGGATGATCAATGGCAATGCGGCCCGGCGCATGGTGCAGGACCTCTATCGCTTCCACATCAACCAACTGGGCGTCGCCAACGACACCATCAGCAGTGTTTACGTGCCGAAGCTCAATGCCGGCCACGTCACGGTGAGCCTTTACGAGCACGATTTCAGCGACAGCCGCTTCGCGCAAGGGGCGAAGAAGTCCTTCGGCTCGGTCGGCCTCTTCAATCTCAGGGATACCGGTTTTGATGACCGCGTCTCATCGGCCGAGGTGATCCATACCTATCCCAAGGTGATCCATCGGGACGTGCATTAGGGCCGGATTGCGCTGTTCGCCGGCTCAGGATGGGCCATCGACATGGGTGATGCGCCAGATGGTGCCGTTGCCATCCTCGGTGACGATAAGCGCGCCGTCCTTGGCCACCGCGACGCCGACCGGCCGGCCCCAGACGGCGTCGTCGGAGAGGACGAAGCCGGTGATGAAATCCTGGTACTCGCCGGTCGGCTTGCCGTCGCTGAATCTCAGCCGCACCACCTTGTAGCCGGTCCTCATACCACGGTTCCAGGAGCCGTGCAGGGCGACGAAGGCGTCATCCTTGTACTCTGCCGGGAAATTGCCGCCGCCATAGAAGGCGATGTTGAGCGGCGCCGAATGCGCCTGCATCAGCACGTCGGGCACGGTGACCGAGCCGGCGAGGTCTGGGCGCGCGCCCTCGTGACGCGGGTCCTCGTTGGCGCCGATATAATACCAGGGCCAGCCATAGAAGGCGCCGTCCTTGACTGAGGTGGCATATTCGAACGGCACATCGTCGCCGAGACCGTCGCGCTCGTTGACGACACACCACAGCGCGCCGGTGGCCGGTTGCACGGTCATGCCCGAACAATTGCGCAGGCCGGTAGCGAGGATGCGGCCATTCTTGCCGTCGGGGCCGAAGGCCAGCACGTCGGCACGGCCATCCTCGGAACCCCAGGTGGCGCCGAGTGGCTGTGATTTTGCCCAGGCGTCAAGGCCGCCCTTCGGTGCCTTCTGCATGCCCTCCGCGACGTTCGATCCGGAGCCGACCGAGAGATACAGCGTCTTCCCGTCCGGCGAGAAGGCGATATCGCGGGTCCAGTGGCCGCCGGTAGGGATGTCGGAGACAATCGTCTCCGGTTCGCCGGAGGCTTTAAGGTCGCCGTCGCGATAGGCGTAGCGGACCACGCTGTCGTTGTTGGCGACGTAGACCCATTGCGGCTTGTCGCCAGGCGGGTAGAAGGCGATGCCATAGGGCTGGTTTAGATTGTCGGCAAAAATGCCCTCTTCGGCCGGCTTCGCGCTACCCTTGGCCAGCCGATAGACGCGGATCTGGTTGGCGTCACTGTCGGCGACGAACAGGTCGCCGTTCGGCGCCACGCGCACGACCCGCGGATTGGAAATGCCGGAAGCAACCAGTTCGGCCGAAAACCCAGGCAGCAGGACGGGCTTCGCGCCCTCGGGCCGATCGCCAAGGCCGGCGCTGTTGGAGGCGGATTCGGTGATGTTGGGCTTTTGCAGATCATCCGGCTTGATTAGCCGGCGCACACCTGGCTTGTCGGCCGTCCAGTCGCCGAAAGCGTCTTTGCCGGTCAGCAGCGGTTGATCGGCCTCCTGGGCGAAGGTGCTGGTGGCCAGAAGCAGGGCAAGGCCTGCCAAGCCGGCAATCCGGATCATGCTGTTCTCCTCGAACTCGCGCCGGTCGGCGCGTCATGCACAAGGGAGATATTGTGCGGCCGCCGCAAAAGAGAAGCGTGCGCGCGCGCAGATTCGACGAGAGAACCGCTCAACTTTCCTCTTCGACGTCGAGATCGTCGTCGAGACGCTTTTCCAATGCGACGAGATCTTCCGGCAGCGGCAAGCCCATGGCGCGCATTTCGCGCAGTTTTTCGCGCAGCTGCTCTTGGATTTCGTGCTCGTCCTCCGGCTGGTTGACCATTTCTTCGAGCAGCATGCTGATCTGGGCCTTGAACGATTCAAGCGCCATTCTGCGCCCTCCTTTACGGTGATCCCGGCTTCGGAATTATCTTAACATCCGGGTAATCAATTGCGCAGTGTAGTCGACCATAGGCACGATGCGGGCATAATTCAGCCTGGTCGGGCCGATGACGCCGAGCGCGCCGACGACGCGGGCGTCCTTGTCGCGGTAAGGCGCCACGACCAGCGACGAGCCGGAGAGCGAGAACAGCTTGTTTTCCGAGCCGATGAAGATCCGCACGCCGGGGCCGTCCTCGGCGAGGTCGAGCAGCTGGATCAGCCCGTCCTGCGTCTCCAGATCCTCGAACAGGTGGCGCAGCAATTCGATATCGGCCTGGGCGGTGACGTTTTCGAGCAAATTGGCGCGGCCGCGCACGATAAGGCGCGCCGGCAGGCCGCTATCGGCGCCGGCCCACACCGCCAGGCCTTTCTCGACCAGATCCTGCGACAGCGTGTCCAGCGCTGCCCTGGTCTCGTCCTTGATGCGGGCGATCTCGATGCGCGCCTCGGCGAGCGTGCGGCCCCTGATATGGGCGTTGAGGAAGTTGGAGGCCTCGTGCAGCTGCGAGACGGTGATGCCGGCCGGCAGGTCGACGACGCGGTTCTCGACATCGCCATTCTGCGACACCATCACCGCCAGCGCCTTGGTCGGCTCGAGCTGGATGAACTCGATGTGCTTCAGCGCCACCTCGTTCTTGGTGGCGAGCACCAGGCCGGCGCCGCGCGACATGCCCGACAGCATCTGGCTGGCCTCGGTCAGCATGTGTTCCAGCGTCGCGCCCGAGCCGGAGGCGCGCACCTGCGCCTCGATGACCCGGCGTTCCTCGTCGGAGAGATCGCCAAGCTCCATGAAGGCATCGACGAAGAAGCGCAGGCCGGTCTGCGTCGGCAGGCGCCCGGCCGAGATGTGCGGGGCATAGATCAGGCCGAGATGCTCGAGGTCGCTCATCACGTTGCGGATGGTGGCCGGCGACAGCGACGACGGCAGGATGCGCGACAGGCTGCGCGATCCCACAGGCTCACCGTCCTTCAGATAGGATTCGACGATGCGCCGGAAAATGTCGCGCGAACGCATGTCGAGCGATTGCAGCGCGGGCGCCAGCAGACTGGGTTCGGTGACTGCCTTGGTCATTCGAGCCAAAAACCTCCGGCTCAAGGATATAGACTTCCATCGCCCCCGCGCAACCCGGCGTCTGTGCCAGATCGCCCGGCCTTTTCCTTTGCGCCATGGGCTGCATGCGTCTACAAGCCGCCGACGCAACCGTAAAAGAACAGAAAGAGGCCTCGATGCGCCCTTCCAAACGCCAAGCCGACGAAATGCGCGCCATCTCCTTCGAGCGCGGCGTCTCCAAACACGCCGAGGGCTCGTGCCTGGTGAAATTCGGCGACACGCATGTGTTGTGCACGGCGAGCCTGGAGGAAAAGGTGCCGGGCTGGATGCGCAATTCCGGCAAGGGCTGGGTGACGGCGGAATACGGCATGCTGCCGCGTTCGACCGGCGAGCGCATGCGCCGTGAAGCCTCGGCCGGCAAGCAAGGCGGCCGCACGCTGGAAATCCAGCGGCTGATCGGCCGCTCCTTGCGCGCCGTTGTCGACCTGCAGGCACTGGGCGAACAGCAGATCACCGTCGACTGCGACGTCATCCAGGCCGATGGCGGCACCCGCACGGCCTCGATCACCGGCGGCTGGGTGGCGCTCTACGATTGCCTGCGCTGGATGGAAGCGCGGCAGATGGCCAGTGTTGCCAAGGTGCTGAAGGACCATGTCGCGGCAATTTCCTGCGGCATCCATGACGGCCAGCCGGTCATCGACCTCGACTACATCGAGGATTCATCTGCCGGCACCGACGCCAATTTCGTCATGACCGGCAAGGGCGGCATCGTCGAGATCCAGGGCACCGCCGAGGGCGAGCCTTTCTCGGAAGGGCAGTTCGCGGAGCTGATGGGCCTTGCCAAGAAGGGCATTCAGCGGCTGGTGAGCTTGCAGCAGATGGCTGTGGCTTGATTGAATTTAACGTGATGACGTCGGCGATCCTTCACACCCCCCTCTGGCCTGCCGGCCATCTCCCCCGCAAGGGGGGAGATCAGAGGTCGCTACCGTTTTCGCCAACCATCAACGTTGAGACGCCGCCAGCGGAACTGCCAATCTCCCCCCTTGCGGGGGGGATGCCCGGCAGGGCAGAGGGGGGTGCCTGATGCAACCCTCCGCTATTCTTGAGTCAGCGCTTTACGTCACGGATCTCGCCGCTGCCGAAGCCTTCTACTCCAACGTCCTCGGCCTCCCTCTCCTCGGCAAGGTCGACGGCCGCCATCTCTTCTTCCGCTGCGGCCCGGGCGTGCTGCTCATCTTCAACGCCGAAGCCACCAAAATCCCGCCGGCGCCCGATGCGCGGCTGAAAGTGCCGCCACATGGCGCGGTCGGCGAGGGCCATCTCTGCTTTGCCGCAAGTGCGGATGAACTCGCACAGTGGAAGCCGCAACTTGAGGCGAAAAACATCGCCATCGAAAGCGAATTCGAATGGCCGCAGGGCGGGCGCTCGATCTACATACGCGACCCCTCGGGCAATTCGATCGAATTCGCCGAGCCAAGGATCTGGGGCCTTTGATGCATTCTCTCGATGGAAAGAAGATCGTCGTTGCCAGCCACAATGAAGGCAAGCTGCGCGAATTCGCCGACTTGATGGGTCCGTTCGGCTTCGAGGCGAAGTCGGCCAAGGACTACGGCCTGCCGGAACCGGAGGAGACCGGCACCACCTTCGAGGAAAACGCCTACATCAAGGCCTTCGCCGCGGCTAAGGCGACCGGCCTGCCGGCGCTGTCGGACGATTCGGGCCTGTGCGTCGACGCGCTCGACGGCGCCCCCGGCGTCTACACCGCCAATTGGGCCGAAGCTCCCGACGGCAGCCGCGACTTCGGGATGGCCATGCAACGCACCGAAGTGGCCTTGCAGGAGGTCGGCGCCGCCGAGCCAGCGCAGCGCAAGGGGCGGTTCGTCGCCGTCATCTGTCTGGCCTTCCCCAATGGCGAGGCTGAATATTATCGCGGCGAAGCTGAGGGAACGCTGGTGTGGCCGCCGCGCGGCGAACTCGGCTTCGGCTACGACCCGGTGTTTTTGCCGGACGGTTTCGAAAAGACGTTCGGCGAGATGAGCGCTGAGGAAAAACACGGCTGGAAGCCCGGCCAGCCGACGGCGCTGTCGCACCGCGCCCGCGCCTTCCAGAAATTCGCCCGCGCCAGGTTAGGCTCAGCTTAATGTCGCTGGACCGCAGCCCGGGCTTCGGCGTCTACATCCATTGGCCGTTCTGCGCGGCCAAATGCCCGTATTGCGACTTCAACAGCCATGTCCGTCACCAGCCGGTCGACCAGGAGCGCTTTGCCCGCGCCTTCGAGACCGAGCTGAAGACCATGAGCGAGCGGACCGGGCCGCGCGAAGTGACCAGCATCTTTCTCGGCGGCGGCACACCGTCGCTGATGCAGCCGCAGACGGTGGCGGCGGTGCTGGACGCCGTGGCGAAGAATTGGACGGTGCCCGACGGCATCGAGGTGACGCTGGAAGCCAATCCATCTTCGGTAGAGGCCGAGCGCTTTCGCGGCTACCGCGCCGCCGGCGTCAACCGCGTGTCGCTCGGCGTGCAGGCGCTGAACGACAAGGATCTGCGCTTCCTCGGCCGGCTGCACAATGTCGAGGAGGCGCTGCATGCAATTGGCCTGGCACGGGACATATTCCCAAGACTCTCCTTCGACCTGATCTACGCCCGCCCCGGCCAGACGCTGGACGACTGGCAGGCGGAGCTCGAACAGGCGATCGGCCATGCCGCCGACCATCTGTCGCTCTACCAGCTGACCATCGAGGAAGGCACGCCGTTCCATGCCCTTCATGCGGCGAAGAAATTCATCATCCCCGATAATGACCGGGCCGCCGATCTCTATGCGCTGACTCAGGAGGTCACCGCGGCGCATGGCCTGCCGGCCTATGAGATTTCCAACCACGCCAGGCCGGGCGCCGAGAGCCGGCACAATCTGACCTATTGGCGCTATGGCGAATATGTCGGCGTCGGACCGGGCGCGCATGGCCGCTTTATCGAGAACGGCCACCGCACCGTGACGATCGCCGAGCGGATGCCGGAGACCTGGGCCAATCTGGTGGAGGCCAGGGGCCATGGCGTCACCGGCGGCGAGATCCTGACGCGCTCCGAAGAGGCCGACGAGTTCCTGCTGATGGGGCTGAGGTTGGCCGAAGGCATCGACCTCTCCCGCTACGAGGCGTTTTCCGGGCGCGGCCTGTCGAGCGCCCGGCTGACCGTGCTGCAGGATGAGGGGCTGGTGGCGCCGATCGGCAATGCCAGGCTACGCGCCACGCCAGCCGGCATGATCGTGCTCGATGCCGTGGTGGCGGATTTGGCGCGATAACGCCTTTGAAAAACGTGCTCTTCGTCAAGCGTCGTGCTTGAAGCGGCGCTTGCCGCGGTGTTTCTCGGCATGCGCCTCTCCGTTTCGGGCCGGCTTGGCGTCGCTCTTGTCCCGGCGGACGCTGTTCTGGTCGTTCATCGGATGCGGCGGCGCGCCTTCGCGGGCGCTCTTCGTTTCAAGACGGGTGATGAAGATATCGAAACGATTGGGCATCGTACGGTCAGTGCTCCATCGTGCTGTCCGGTTTGTTGTCCGAAAGCCTGACATTCGTCGGCAAGGCGGTGGCCGCCCGACTGGCCAGGCCGGTGTCGCTTTCGGCGAGCGCACGCTTGCCCTTTCGCGCAGTGAAGCGCTTGCGCTCGGCATAATAGGGCTCGAAAACGTCCTGCAATTCCAGGCTGTCCATCCTGTCCTCCTCCTCAAGAGACTCAGGTATTCAATCCGCCAGCCACGCTTTCGTTCCCCACTGTGGCAAAGACATGGCCGCCGGGTTACATCGGCGTCAGGTTTGGCTCGACGTTCGGGATTTTGCAACCCGGCGCGCGCCGTGCCAAACAGGGCGAAATGGAGAGACCCCGGTGACCGGCGAGAAGCGCAGCTATGTGATCGGGCAGACCGAGATCGCGGTCCGGTCGGTGGCGCCGGCGCTGTATCTGGTGGCGACGCCGATCGGCAACCTCTCCGACATCACGCTGCGCGCGCTGGAGACGCTGGTCGCCGCCGACATCGTCGCCTGCGAGGACACTCGCGTCTCGCGCGTGTTGCTCGATCGCTACGGCATCCGGCGGCGCACCACCGCTTATCACGAGCACAACGCCGGCGAGGCCGGGCCGAAGCTGATCGCGGCTCTCGAGGCCGGGCAGAGCGTGGCGCTGATTTCGGATGCCGGCACGCCGCTGATCTCCGACCCAGGCTACCGGCTGGTCGGCGAAGCGCTGGAGCGCGGCCTGCGCGTGGTGCCGATCCCCGGCCCATCGGCGCCGCTGGCGGCGCTGACGGCGTCGGGCCTGCCGTCCGACGCCTTCCTGTTCGCCGGATTTCTGCCGGTGAAATCAGGGCAGCGGCTGACAAAGCTCGAAACGTTCAGGGCGGTGCCGGCAACGCTGATCTTCTTCGAGTCGCCACGCCGGCTGGCCGATACGCTGGTCGCCATGGTCGAGGCGTTGGGCGGCGCGCGCAAGGCCGCCATCGGCCGCGAGCTGACCAAGACTTTTGAAGAGATGCGGACGGGAACGCTGCAGGCGCTGGCCGACCACTATGCGGCGGCTGACACGCCGAAGGGCGAGATCGTCATCTGCGTCGGGCCCGCCGAGATCAAGGCCGACCAACCCGCCGACATCGACAGGCTGCTGCTGTCGCTGGCCGCCGAAATGCCGGCGTCCAAGGCGGCGGCGGAAGCGGCGAAGATGACTGGCGGGCAGAAGCAGTCGCTCTACCGGCGGCTGCTGGAACTCAGGGATGCGGTTGGAGAAGGCGAAGGTGGCTGAGCGCCCGGCCGCCAGCCGCCAAAAAGCCTATCGGCGCGGCCATCGCGGCGAGTGGCTGGCGGCGGCGGCGCTGATGCTGAAAGGTTATCGCATCCTCGCCCGCCGGCATCGCACCCGCTTCGGCGAGATCGACCTGATCGCCAGGCGCGGCGACCAAGTGCTGTTCGTCGAGGTCAAGGCGCGGCGCACGCTGATGGAAGCGACGGAGGCGATCGGCCACGAATCGGAGCGCCGCATCGAGGGCGCGGCCGACATCTGGCTGTCGCGCCAACCGGATTATGGCAGATTGTCGATGCGCTTCGACATGATCGCGGTGCTGCCCTGGCGCTGGCCGGTGCATGTCGAGAACGCGTTTTATGGGAGGAGTTAGCGGCCTTTACCCTCCCCCTTGTAGGGAGGGTCGGTGAGCAAGCGACGCGTCGTTGGCGAAACGGGGCGGGGGTGTGCGCCGACCCCCCACCCCGATCCGCTTTGCGGATCGACTGACCGGGGCGAGCCGCCTGTCTCGCCCGTCCTTCGGACCCCCACAAGGGGGGCACAAGGGGGAGGGTAAAGCTCACCCCCAGATCATCAGCGCCACCAACCCCACACTGCCCACCACCAGCCGCCACCAGCCGAACAGCGAGTAGCCGTTGCGCGAGACGTAATCGAGCAGGAAGCGCACGACGATCAGCGCGGTAACGAAGGCGGCGACGAAGCCGATGGCGATGATCGGCAGGTCGGCGCTGCTCAGCACGTTGCGGTTCTTGAACAGATCGAAGGCGAAGGCGCCGACCATGGTCGGGATGGCGAGGAAGAAGGAGAATTCCGCCGCCGCGCGCTTGTCGACGCCCAGCAGCAGCGCGCCGACGATGGTCGAACCGGAGCGCGACGTGCCGGGGATCAGCGACAGGCACTGGAACAGGCCGATCTGCAAATAAAGCCTTGTCGGGAAGCGCTCGACATCGCGATAGACCGGCTGCAGCTTCATGCGGTCGACGACCAACAGCACGACGCCGCCGACGATCAGCATGATGCAGATCAGCCTTGGCGATTCGAACAGCACCGTCTTGATGAAATCATGCGCCAGCGCGCCGATGATGGCGGCCGGCAGGAAGGCAATCAGGATGCCGATGACGAAATGCCGCGTCAGCCGATCATGCGGCAGGTCGAGCAGCATCTGCCACAGGCGGCGGAAATAGACGCTGAGGATCGCCAGGATGGCGCCCAGCTGGATCAGGATCTCAAAGGCCTTGCCGGTGGAATGGAAGCCGAGGAAATGGCCGGCGAGCAGGATATGGCCGGTCGAGGAGACCGGGATGAACTCGGTCAGCCCCTCCAGCAGGCCGAGCAGCAGGGCTTCGACGATGGTGTGGCTATCCATGGCAACCTCGGCATTCAAGGGACGGAAGGAAACGGCTTGCGAATGGCTTGCTTGTCACGGCGCGGAAGTCCCCCTATAGGTCGCAGCACCGTGACGGCCGCATGACGGGCCGCCAAGACTTACCGGTGCGGACGGCGATTCGCCAGTGCGCCTTAATATCGCGGAATCATGCTGACGCTTTTCCATCACCCGATGTTCGCCACCTGCCGCTTCGTGCGCCTCGCCTTCGGCGAATATGGCGAGGAGCTGGCGCTGATCGAGGAAAAACCGTGGACGCGGCGCAAGGAATTTCTGGCGCTGAACCCGGCCGGCACCTTGCCTATCCTGCTTGCCGAGGGCGACGTGCCGATCGTCGGCGCCATGGTGATCGCGGAATATCTTGACGAGACACGTGGCGTCCTGAAGCGCGACAAGCGCCTGTTTGCCGAAGACCCGATGCAGCGCGCCGAAATCCGCCGTCTCACAGACTGGTATCTCAACAAGGCCGAGAGCGAAGTGACCCGGCATCTGGTGCGCGAGCGCGTGCTGAAGCCGGTGATGCCGGAAACGGCGGGCGGCGGTTCCCCCGATTCGGCGGCGATCCGCGCGGCGCGCGCCAACATTCGCCAGCACATGAAGTACACCAACTGGCTGGCCGGCACCCGTCATTGGCTGGCCGGCAGCAAGGTCACCTATGCCGACTTGGCGGCGGCCGCGACGCTGTCGGTGCTGGATTATCTCGGCGAGATCGATTGGCGCGAGCATGCCGCGGCGCGCGAATGGTACACGCGGGTGAAATCGCGGCCGTCGTTCCGGCCGCTGCTCTCCGACCGGGTGCGCGGCCTGTCGCCGGTGTCGCATTATGCGGACCTCGACTTCTAGAAGCCAAACCCTGCGCGCGCTAGTCGACGCCGAGGCGCGGCGCGCCGGCTTCGATGCGGTTGCCGTCACCACGCCCGATGCGATCCCGCTGGCGCCAGCCAGATTGGCCGAATTCGTCGCCGATGGTTTTCACGGTTCGATGGCGTGGATTGCGGAGACGCTTCAACGCCGTAGCGAGCCTTCGACGCTGTGGCCCGAGGTGCGCTCGATCATCGTGCTGGCAATGAATTACGGCCCCGACCACGATCCGCGTGCGCTGCAGGCAAGGCGCGATCGCGGCGCGATCTCGGTCTATGCGCAAAACCGCGACTATCACGAGGTGATGAAGGGCCGGCTGAAGGAGATCGCCGGCAAGATCGTCGCGCGGGCCGGCGGCAACGTGAAGGTTTTCGTCGATACGGCGCCCGTGATGGAAAAGCCGCTGGCTGAGGCCGCCGGGCTCGGCTGGCAAGGCAAGCATACCAATCTGGTCAGCCGCGAGCACGGCTCCTGGCTGTTTCTCGGCACCATCTTCACCACGGCTGAGCTCACGCCCGATGCGACCGAGGTAGACCATTGCGGTTCCTGCCGCGCCTGTCTCGACGCCTGCCCGACCGATGCCTTTCCGGCGCCCTATCGGCTCGATGCCAGGCGCTGCATCTCCTACCTGACCATCGAGAACAAGGGGCCGATCCCGCAAGAATTCCGCGAAAAGATCGGCAACCGCATCTATGGCTGCGACGATTGTCTCGCCGCCTGCCCGTGGAACAAGTTTGCCCGCGCCGCTTCGGAAGCCAAGCTTGCTGCCCGCGACGAACTGCGCGAGCCGCCGCTGGGCGAGCTGTTGCAGCTGGACGACACGGCGTTCCGGTCTTTCTTCTCGGGCTCGCCGATCAAACGCATCGGCCGCGACCGCTTTGTCCGCAACGTGCTGACCGCCGCCGGCAATTCCGGCGATGTTTCGCTGGCCGGCCCGGTGCGCGCCCTCCTTGGCGACGCCTCGCCGCTGGTGCGCGGCGCGGCGATCTGGGCGCTGGCGCGGCTGGTGCCGGCCGCCGAATTCAACAGGCAGGCGGCGATCTACTCGAACACTGAAACCGACACGACAGTGCGGGGCGAATGGCTGTCCGTATTGCCAATTGAGGCGCACGCATGAGCGAAAAACAGGTTTTTATCTTCGGCGCCGGCTATTCGGGCAAAGCCTTTGCACGGGCCAATGCGGGCTGGCACGGTTTGCGCACTACGAATACCCCCACCCCTAACCCCTCCCCACAAGGGGGAGGGGAACTCGCGGAAGCGCCTACCTTCGCAGACCCAGCGACTGGGATCGGTAAGAGCGCGCGGCAGCGTTCCCTCCCCCTTGTGGGGAGGGGTAGTGTGGGCGCCCCTCTTCACAAGAATCTCATTTTTGGCACCACGCGCTCATTGGAAAAATTCGACGCGCTGCGGCAGGTCGGCATCGCGCCGCTGCTGTTCGACGGCGCCCTGACCCCTGAAATCGGCGATGCGCTGGAAAAGACCACCCATCTCGTCGTCTCGGTGGCACCGGAGGAGGCCGGCGACCCTGTGCTTCTCGCCGCGCGCAAGGCGATCGAGGCGATGCCGGCGCTTCGCTGGATCGGCTATCTCTCGACCGTCGGCGTCTATGGCAATTATGACGGTGCCTGGGTCGATGAAACGGCCGAATGCCGGCCGGTGTCGAAACGCTCGTCGATGCGAGTGGCGGCCGAGCGGGGCTGGCTGCAGCTTGGACTCGGGACCGGCAAGCCGGTGGCCATCCTGCGGCTTTCCGGCATTTACGGGCCGGGTCGCAACGCGCTGGTCAATCTGGAAAACGGCACGGCCAGGCGGCTGGTCAAGCCCGACCAGGTGTTCAACCGCATCCATTGCGACGACATCGCCGGCGCGCTCTGGCACCTCATCGGTGGCAATAGAGGCGGCATTTTCAACATCACCGATGACGAGCCGGCGCCGCCGCAGGATGTCGTCACCTATGCCGCTTCGCTGATGGGCGTCGAGCCGCCGCCGGAGATTCCTTTCGAGACCGCCCAACTTTCGCCCATGGCGCGGTCCTTCTATGGCGAGAACAAGCGCGTCGCCAACGCCGCGATCAAGGCAGCGGGCTACCGGTTCCGCTATCCGGACTACCGCCAGGCGTTCGATCGGATGTGGGCCGACGGCAGCTGGCGCGACGGCGAGCCGCGCAGCCCGATGAAGGTAGATAATCGAAACGCGAGCCCGAGGGTGATATGATTCGATTGTGTTGCGGACTTTTGCAGTGGGGTTCATGACGATTTCGATGCGATCCTTGACCGGCAGACGGCCGTTCCTGACGGCGGCGCTGGCGATCGTGGCGCTGGCCGGGCTGGTGGCGGGCGCAATCACGGCCGAGCCACGGGCAAAAGACCTGTTCGGCGCCAAGAAGCTGCCGGCGGTGGCTGCGGCGCAATCCTTCGGCTTCTATTCAAAGGGCTGCTTCACTGGCGGCGTCGCCATTCCGATGGACGGCCAGAACTGGGAGGTGATGCGTCCCTCGCGCAACCGGCGCTGGGGTCATCCAACGATGATTGCGCTGATCGAGAAACTGTCGCGCGATGCCGCCGCCGACGGCTGGCCGGGGCTTCTGATCGGCGACATTTCGCAGCCGCGCGGCGGGCCGATGCTGACCGGGCACGCCTCGCACCAGATCGGCCTCGACGCCGACATCTGGCTGACGCCAATGCCCGACCGCAAGCTCACCACCCAGGAGCGCGAAAACATCAGCGCCACGCTGATGGTCGACGACAAGACGCATCTGGTGAAGGACAGGCTGTGGAAGCCGATGCATACCAAGCTGTTGAAGCGCGCGGCGAGCTATCCGGAAGTCGAGCGCATCCTGGTCAATCCTGGGATCAAGAAGAAGCTGTGCGACACCGTCACCGGCGACCGTACCTGGCTGAGAAAAATCCGGCCGTTCTGGGGCCATGACTATCATTTCCACATCCGCATCGGCTGCCAGCGGGGTTCGCCCAACTGCAAGGGACAGGAAGCGACGCCCGACGATGACGGCTGCGGCAAGCCGCTGGCCTGGTGGTTTACCGAGGAGCCGTGGCGCCCCAACAAGAACCCGGATGCGCCCAAGGCGCGCGACCTGATGACGATGGCGAACCTGCCGAAACAATGCCAGTTCGTGCTTGACCAGCCCGACGCGGACTCGGCCGAAGCCGTCACCTATCGCGGCGGCGGCGTGCCGATCGCCGCCAGGGCGCCGGAACCCGACGCGCCTCCGCCTATTGCGGGCAATGCGGGCGGCTTGCCAAACGCAGCCAACGCCTTCACCGCCACGCCGGAGATCGGCATTCCCCTGCCAAGGCGACGGCCGCCGGCAAACGTCGGACAGTGATGGCGAACTGACGCTTTCCCTTTCCGGGGCCATGCGCTAGTCAATCGATTGAACACCGGGCGATTGAACACCGGGCGATTGAAAACCGGGCGATTGAAAACCGGGCGATTGAAACGGTCGCAACGGCGCCGCAAAGGGGACGAGCAAGAGCATGTCAGGCGACGACGACACCGCGTTGCGGTTTCCAGTGCTGATCGGCGACATCGGCGGCACCAATGCGCGCTTTTCGATCGTGCTCGACGCAAATTCGGAAGCCGGTGAGCCGCATATCGTGCAAACCGCCAATTTCGCCACCATAGACGAGGCGATCCAGGCGGCGGTGCTCGACCGGTCGTCCATCCGGCCGAATTCGGCAGTGCTGGCCATCGCCGGACCGGTCGATGGCGACGAGATCCCGCTTACCAACTGTCCCTGGGTGGTGAAGCCGAAGCAGATGTTTGCCAATCTGGGCCTGGGCGACATCGTCGTGCTCAACGATTTCGAGGCGCAGGCGCTGGCCGTCGTGGCGCTCGGCGAAGAGCACATGGAAAAGATCGGCGGCGGCGCGCCGGAGGAGAATGCCGGGCGTGTCGTGCTCGGTCCCGGCACCGGCCTCGGCGTCGCCGGGTTGGTTCATGCCCTCCACCACTGGATACCGGTGCCTGGCGAAGGCGGCCACATGGATATCGGTCCGCGGACGCCGCGCGATTTCGAGGTGTTCCCGCATATCGAAAAGCTGGACGGCCGCATTTCGGGCGAGCAGATCCTGTGCGGGCGCGGTCTGGTCAATGTCTACCGGGCGGTCGCCAAGGCCGACGGCAAGCCGGCGCCGTTCACCACGCCGGCCGAAATTACCGGGGCGGCGCTGGCCAAGACCGACCCGGTTGCCGAGGAAGCGCTGGCGCTGTTCGTCACCTGCCTCGGCCGAACCGCCGGCGACCTCGCGCTGGTGTTCATGAGCCGCGGCGGCGTGTTTTTGACCGGCGGCATCGCGCAAAAGATCGTTCCGGCACTGAAGGAAGGCAGTTTCCGTGCCGCCTTCGAGGACAAAGCGCCGCACAGCGCGCTGATGGCCTCGATGCCGGTCTATGTCATCACCCACCCGCTGGCAGCGCTTCTGGGCCTTGCCGCCTATGCCCGCAACCCGTCGCTGTTCGGCGTCCAGACCGCGGGGCGGCGCTGGCGGGCATGATCCATTTCGTCCCGAACATGGGTCTGTTCCTGGAAATGGCTGCCGCTTTCGTGACCCTGACCTCGAGCCCCGACGAAGTTTCGCCATAGGCAAGCCGTAGCCGGGGCGCTAAGAGGGGGCCGAATTCCAGCCTGGCATCCCTAGATGCCGGTTGATTTCAGATCGAATCGACCTGAAATCATCCGGCTCTAAATCAAAGAGATAGAGCATGATGTCGTCCGAAAACCGCTTCACACTTTTCGGCATCATGCTCTAGCAAACCACGAAGCGCCCGCGATTTGACCGCTCAAAGTCCACTCAAACTGAAAGTCCAGCCAGCTGAGGTCACTGCGGTGCTGCGCCGCATCCTGGCCGAAAACGGTAGTGAATATCGCTGGACCTATGTCGTTGCCGTCGGCTGCCTGCTGATTGTTTCCGCCACCACCGCCTTCACGGCGTGGATCATGGCCCCGATGATCAACGAGATCTTCTACGAACGACGCGGCGACATGATCGTCTGGATCTGCGCCGGGTTCATGGCCGCCTCCGTGCTGCGCGGCTTCGCCGGTTACGGCCAGGCGGTCGCGTTGGCCAAGATCGGCAACAATCTGGTCGCCCGCTACCAGAAGCGCAGCTTCGACCATCTGATGAAGCTCGGCGTCGACTTCTTCAACGATACGCGTTCCGGTCGGCTGGCGGCACAGGTCAACGAGAATGTCGGCGGCGTTCGCGATCTGCTGTCGCTGACGCTGACCTCCATCAGCCGCGACGCGGTCTCGCTGATCGCCCTCGTTGGCGTCATGATCTACCAGGATCCGGTGTTGTCGCTCAGCTCGCTGCTGATCGGGCCGCCGCTGATCTGGGCCGTCGTCTACATCACCCGCCGATTGCGGCGCATCAACCGGGAATCGGTGCTGATCAACTCGCGGCTGAACGGGTCGGTACAGGAGGCCACGCAAGGCATCGCCATCGTCAAGGCCTTCACCCTGGAAGCCGAGCTGGCGCGCCGGATCGGCATCATGGCCGATACGGCCGAGCAGCGTAACAACAAGATCGCCCGGGTCGCGGAGCGGCTGTCGCCGATTTCCGAGATTTTGGGCGGTCTCGCCATTACCTCCGTCCTTGCCTATTCCGGCTACCGGGCGCTGGTGCTCGGACAACCACCAGGCGCTGTGTTTTCCTTCATCACCGCGCTGATCATGGCCTACGATCCGGCACGGCGCCTGGCTCGTACGCAGGTCGGTATGGAACGTGCCCTGGTCAACGCCCGGATGATTTACGAGCTGCTCGACCTGGAGCCTAAACAGGGCGATGCGCCCGACGCGGTCGAAGCCAGGATCACCACCGGCGAGGTTCGCTTCGACAATGTGACGTTCGGCTACAGCGCCGACATGCCGGTGATCAGGAACCTGAGTTTCACCGCCGCGGCCGGCAAGGTTACGGCGGTGGTCGGGGCCTCGGGTGCCGGCAAGACGACGCTCGTGGCGCTGCTGCAGCGCTTCTACGATGTCGACAAGGGTTCGATCGAGATCGATGGCCAGGACATTTCCAAAGTCACCAAGCACTCGCTGCGCGGCTCGATCGCCTATGTCTCGCAGGCGCCCTATCTGTTCGAAGGCAGCATACGCGACAACATCCGTTTTGGCCGACTTTCGGCGACCGACGCCGAGATCGAGCGGGCGGCGGTGCTGGCGGCGGCCGACGAGTTCATCCGTCAGCAGCCGCAGGGCTACGACACGCCCGTCGGCGAGGGCGGCTCGACACTTTCCGGCGGCCAGCGCCAGCGCGTCTCGATTGCCCGGGCGATCGTGCGCAACGCGCCGATCCTTTTGCTCGACGAAGCGACCTCGGCGCTCGACAACGAGGCCGAGGCGCGCGTCCAGGAGGCCCTGACCCACGTGATGGAAGGGCGCACCACCATCGTGATAGCGCATCGCCTGTCGACGGTCGTCAACGCCGACCACATTATCGTGCTTGAAGAGGGGCGCCTGGTCGAGGAAGGCACCCATGCCGCACTGATGGCCGATCCAAACAGTGTCTACGCCCGCTTCCACCGCATTCAAGGCAAGAACGGACTGGGGCTTGTCGACGACTCGAAGCCCGTCCAAACTCCGGTCCGGCGCAGCCGCGCCAAGAAGGCGGTGGGGAGAACAGCATGAGCGAATCCAGCGAAATGGGCCTGGTGGTGGTGGGGGCGGCCGGCCGCATGGGCCAGACGCTGATCCGCGCCATCCATTCGATCCCCGGCGCCCGCGTCGTCGGCGCGGTCGAACGAACCGGATCGCCCTATCTCGGCAGGGATGCGGGCGAGCTTGCCGGCATCGGCATCATCAATGTGACGATCGGCGACGATCCGCTGCCGGTGTTCGCCAAGGCCGACGGCGTGCTCGATTTCACCATGCCGGCAGCCACCGTCGAATTCGCAGGCTATGCCGCGCAGGCACGCATTGCCCATGTCATCGGCACCACCGGCTGCTCGGCGGAAGACGACGCCAGGATCGAGGCCGCGGCGCGCCACGCGACGATCGTCAAATCCGGCAATATGAGCCTCGGCGTCAATCTTCTGGCGGTGCTGGTCGAGCAGGCCGCGCGCGCGCTCGGTCCAGAGGATTTCGACATCGAGATCCTCGAAATGCATCACAAGCACAAGGTCGACGCGCCCTCGGGCACCGCCTTGCTGCTCGGCGAAGCGGCGGCGGCGGGACGCGGCATTTCCCTTGCCGGCAACGATGTGCGGTCACGCGACGGCCATACCGGCGTGCGCAAGCCAGGAACGATCGGCTTTGCCAGCTTGCGCGGTGGCTCGGTGGTCGGCGACCACAGCGTCATCCTGGCCGGGACCGGCGAGCGCATCACGCTGTCGCACCATGCCGAGGACCGCGCCATCTTTGCCCGCGGCGCGGTCAAGGCCGCGCTCTGGGCGCGCGGTAAAAAGCCCGGACTTTATTCCATGCGGGACGTGCTCGGCTTGAGCTAAACTATCCATAATTTTGAAGGAGCAAACATGTCGGGAACTCTCGTGCTCGTGCGCCACGGCCAGAGCGAATGGAACCTGAAGAACCTGTTCACCGGCTGGCGCGATGCCGACCTTACCGAGCAGGGCCACAAGGAGGCCAAGGAAGCCGGCCAGAAGCTCAAGGCACGCGGCTTGAAATTCGACATTGCCTTCACCTCGGCGCTGAT
The DNA here is from genome assembly GCF_040323125.1 of Mesorhizobium sp. M0062. Classification (NCBI taxonomy): domain Bacteria; kingdom Pseudomonadati; phylum Pseudomonadota; class Alphaproteobacteria; order Hyphomicrobiales; family Phyllobacteriaceae; genus Mesorhizobium; species Mesorhizobium sp. M0062. Next base: position 47,253 of record NZ_JAMYUO010000010.1, on the reverse strand, counting down.
CCGGGCGCAGAAGACCTGCCAGCACATTCTCGACGCGGTCGGCCAGAGCGATTTGAAGACGATCCGCGACCAGGCGCTGAACGAGCGCGACTATGGCGATCTCTCCGGCCTCAACAAGGACGACGCGCGCCAGAAGTGGGGCGAGGAGCAGGTGCACATCTGGCGCCGCTCCTACGACGTGCCGCCGCCCGGCGGCGAAAGCCTGAAGGACACCGGCGCCCGCGTCTGGCCCTATTACCTGCACGACATGCAGTCGCATGTTCTGAAAGGCGGCACCGTGCTGGTCGCCGCGCATGGCAATTCGCTGCGCGCGCTGATCATGGCGCTGGACGGCAAGAGCGGCGAGGAGATCGTCAAGCTCGAGCTCGGCACCGGCGTGCCGGTGATCTACAAGCTCAACGCCGATTCCACTGTGGCGTCGAAGGACGTGCTGGAGGGGTGAGGTTTTCGGCCAGCGCATTCGCCAAGTCGGCGCTGCCCCTCATTGCCCTGCCGGGCAGTTCTCCCGGTATAGTGACGGGGAGAAAGGGCTGGCCGCAGCCTCGGCGCTCTTCTTGTGACGCAGGTGACCGGCGAAAATCATCGATGAGAGCGCCCCTCTCCCCGTCACTGTACGGGGAGAGGATGCCGGCAGGCAGGTGAGGGGCGGCGCTGACCCCCGGGAAACTAAGCCGGCAGGCAGCGGCCCTCGAAAAAGCGCGTTGACACATATCGTTTGCCCGCTTACATGAGCCCGCACCAGCCCAGATGGCGGAATTGGTAGACGCGCACGGTTCAGGTCCGTGTTCCGCAAGGAGTGGAGGTTCGAGTCCTCTTCTGGGCACCAAATTCCCGTTTCGGATAAGTCTGAAATGATTTAGACGCGAAGCAAAAAAGCCCGGTTCCCGGGCTTTTTTGCTGATGGATAACAGATAGTCCAGCGGAGGGTCAATGCGGCGGGCGAACCGCTTTCATTGCTTCTTCTTCGAGTGTCTGGAGCTTCTCCCGAATCTCCTCCGGCTCGGCATGCTCCAGGCCGACGACATCGTTTCTGGTCTCATTCAGCGAAACGATAATCTCATCAAGCTTGGCGTGAATGGCGGCCGTGTCGCGGTAACCCTGGATCAGCACAACGCCCGTGATCACGATGGCCGCTACCGACAATGCGTAGGTGACCACATTGGTCAGGCCGAATGGCACCAACGCAGTACAGAGCAGCATGGCTACAAGAAGGACATAGAAGCCCGGTGGCCGGGATAGAAAGTCGCCCATCACAAACAGGAAGCGATTCATATCCAGGCCGCGGTCAAAAATGCCACGAGTGCGGTGACGGCTACGCAAATTGGAATTGCCGCGAGTAAGGCAGCTTCCAGGACCCAAGTTTCCTTGTCGCTAAACATCAGACATCCTCCCGTTGAGAAAAGGCTGCCCGTAGACTTTCACAGGGCAGCCACAGCTCGCCGCTCCAGACCGGAGCGGCGGGCTCGCGCGTTATTCGATGATCTGCACGACCTTGCGCGTGTCGGGATCGACGAGAACCGCATGATCTCCGACAACCGTATACTTGTAGCGGACATCCGGAACGTCGATTGCGTGGAGCTCGACAGTGTCTGGAAGTGCCGTGCCGACATTGAGTTCGACGCCGAGCAAACTGACTGAGGCCAGCTTCTGCTTATGGATATATTCGCGAATGACCGTCTGTTGTTCGGGCTTGAGAACAATAACATCCTCGGCAAACGAGGTGCCGATGCCCGCCATAAGGAGGAGGGCGCCAGTGGCGCTGACGAAATATTTAGTCATGGGAATTTCCTTTTCATAGGTCAGTTCGGAAGCGTGGATACGAGCAGATCAGCCGCCACTCGCAGGGGCTGGGGCAGGTGCCGCAGGCTTTGCGGGTACAGCCGGAGCTTCCACCTTTGGCGCTTCAACCTTGACGTTGATATCCTTGCCGCCGTCGCCGCGGATATTGATGACGCCGGTAAAAATAAGCAATACTACGACTGCAATAAGTGCAAGAACAACGGCAATCGCAGTGCCGCCGCCACCCCCAGAATTAACAACAGTTGGGCCGTCTGCCATGTGTTCCTCTCCTGTTTTATTTAGTTGCATTTGGGAAACGCCTGCCCCGCTTGAACGTTCCGCCTCGGGACTTGGGTCTTAGCCGATGTCCGACTTTGGTCTGGTTCGCCGCGGACTGAAGTCACAGGAACAATCTGGCTGATCTCAAGTTCGGTCCCTCGGCGAACAGGCGTGGTGCCGTCGCCGGATTACGCGAGGAGAAAACCATGAAAATCCACTTTGCAAGTGCCGCTGCAGGCTTGTTGCTTTTGGCTGGGGTCGGCGCCGCCGCAGCTCAGGATGTTGTCATCACACCGGAGCAGGATACGGTCGTCCGCGAATACGTAAAAAAGCAGCCGCTGGCTTCGGTGAAGATCCCGGGCGTGGAGCTGAACGTCGGCAGTGCCTTGCCTGATACGGTCGAGCTGCACGAAGTTCCCAACGTCAAATACCGCTACGTCGTGGTCGACAACCGCACCGTCCTGGTCGATCCCAGCACCCGGAAAATTGTGAAGGTCTACGACTGATCGAATAGCTGCCGCCCGCCGCCGGCCATGGCGGCGGGCAGCGGATTTCACATTGCGCTCCAGGATGATCGAAGATGATCGATGACGTCGAGACATCGCCAGCCCTTGATACCCGCTTGGGTTCTCTCAGGGCGAGAATGCGCGATGCGCGCATAACAGAGGCCGACATGAAGACCTTTCAGAAAGTCGCATCCATCATGGTTGGCGGCAGTGGCCGCATCAGTGGCGATGACCTGATTGCAGCGTCGTTCGTCCTCGAGGGCCAGCCGGAAGGCTTGTGAGGCGGAGTACTCACGTGTGCAGGCTCCCGCAACGCTGATCCCAAGTGTTCTGGTGCTGAACACATTCCTGCTACGGGCCGGCGTCGAAGGCGTGCCCGCTGGCGAGGTCGCGTCGCGCTCAAGCATCGTCCAGAACACCATGTCGCCGCATGTGAAGATACCCGGCCGTGCTAGCCGAAGCCGGCGCCGTAGAAAATCAGCGCGGCCGGCAGAACCGGCAGGCCGGTCCAGAGCGTCGCCACGCCTATGGTCACAAATGTCAGCGAGGCCAGTTTGGTCCAGATCCGATGATGGCAGCGAGCGATCGCCATATCGACCGTACGGGCGCCGGCCTGGGAAGGACCCACCAGCGCGCCAAGGCCGACCGCCGCGCCAGCGTGGTCGGCGCGCTGTTTGCCCTGCAACGCGGGGCTATGGGCATGCTCGCACAAGTTAGCTCCAATTTGAGGCACGGCGTGAAGTCTCGGTCCTTGCCCCGCGATGGCGAGGTACGAAGTCAAAAGCGGTCAATGTGATTAGCGATCTACAGTCGATTTCAGCCGCCTTCGGATGATAGCGCCGCAATCACGAGATTTGTCGATAATAATCGATATTAGGCTGTATTCGCGACTATTCGATCGCTCTTCCATAGTGGGCGATAGATAAAATTGGAAATGACATCCCAGATCTGAGGAGGTCAAGGCCTTGGGGCCGGCATCAGCATGATTGAACCGCAGCCACCGCAAGTTAACAGCGATCATCGGGCGGATCTGGTTTGGTACGAAGTCTTAATATGTCTCGCCTAAGGTCCAACTTTGACTTGGGAGCGTGACGTTCGACAGACATATCTCCGCAGGTTACATTTCCCAGTCAGACAGCGCTCCGCACTCGAATGGATGTCTCTGAATGCCGGGCCTCACGCCTTCACGACCGCACCCGAGAACCTTGGGATGGATGGGCACGACAGCGCTCGCCATGGGTGGCAGCAATCAAAGCCTGTTTCTGATTGCCGCCCTTTTTGTCGGCCAGGGGAATATTCCCGGTCAAGGAAGCGCTGCGGTTCCTTTGCTCGTTGTTGGTCTGCTTCTAAGCTGGGCCGCCGCGCCTGCGTGGACCGAATTGGTTCTCATGTGGCCAAACCGCGTCGGCGGTATCTCTGCAGCGTGCGCCGAAGCCTTCCGACCTTACAGTCCCGTTCTCTCGGCTCTGACGGGCACCTGCTATTGGTGGGGTTGGGTGCCGACCTGCGGACTGACAGCGGTTCTTTCAGCGTCTGCAATACAGCAATGGTACCTGCCGGGCCTCCCCGTGGAGGCGGTCGCCTGCGGGCTCATCGCATTCTTTACGGCGGTCAACCTGTGTGGAATCAAGTGGGTGGTCCAACTGGCGATCCCGATCGCCACTGCCTCCGCGACGCTTGCGTTTCTCTCATCCCTCGTCCCGGTCATCAGTGGCTCGGTCGACTGGCGGCAGGCGACGGATTTTGCCCTGACCAGCCCGTTTACCGGCCTGTTCGGCGATATCACGTCGGTGATGGCGGGACTGTACCTGATCGGGTTTGCCGCACCGGCATTTGAGGCTGCAGCCTGCCATGTTGGCGAAACCATCGATCCCAACCGCAACATTCCTCTGGCGATGTGGGCCAGCGCCGCAATGGCCGGCGTCTATTTCCTGGTCCTGCCGGTTGTCTGGCTGGGTGTGCTCGGGCCGGAGCCGCTCGGCACCGACCTCGCCATAGCTCTCGGGCCCACCTTTGCGCCCTTGTTGGGGAGTTTCGGCAAGGCGGCCGCCATCTGGCTCATCATGCTGAACATGTTCCATGGAACGTTGCAGCCATTGGCAGGCGCCGCGCGGACCCTTGCGCAGCTGAGCGAAGACGGCCTGCTGCCGAGCTTCCTGGCCAGGCGCACCTCAACAGATTGTCCCTGGGCGGCAACGCTGCTCACAGCTGCCGCGGCAATCGGCTTCATGCTGTGCGGGTATCCGCTCTGGATGATCGCCGCGGCCAATTTTACGTACCTGATCAGCATCTGCATGCCAAACATCGCAGTCTGGCTATTGCGCCGTGACAGTCCCGAAGCCGAGCGACCCTTCCGGGCTCCCAGGGGAACCATCATCCTTGGCGTAGGCGCGGCTGCAATATGGCTGTTGACCGCCATACTGGGATTTCAGCAATTTGGCCTTCCTACCGTCCTGTTCGGTCTGGCTTTGGCATATTCGGGTGCTGCGCTCTACGCCTGGCGCACGATGGAGGATCGATACGCACTCGGTCTACCCTTGCTGCCACATACGCTTCACCTGAAGCTTACCGGAGCCATGCTTTTTGTGCTCGTGCTTGACGGTGCCGGCTATTTCCTGGCGATCGGCAGCGTTCCCCAAGGCGACACTTCATTGGTCGCCGCGCTGGAGGACATTTTTGTCGTTGTCGCGCTGCTGACCATCAGCGTTGGCCTGATTTTGCCGGGCATGATCACCCACTCGGCGACCGAGGTGAGCAACGCGGCAAAGCGTCTGACATCCGGAACGCTGAAGGACTTCTCGCTCGCCATGGTCGCCTTGGGGCGGGGAGACCTCGCGGCGGCGCACGCCTCCGTGAACATCATGCCGGTTACCGTAAACTCTCGTGACGAACTTGGAGAGATGGCCGAAAGCTTCAATCTGCTCCAGGACAAGGTGAGGGAAGCCGCCCACGGCCTGGACGACGCGCGCGAGAACATGAACGTAGCGCGCACCGAACTGATGGCACGGCACGAGGAAATCGCGCATCTCGCGCACCACGATCCGCTTACCGGCCTGGCGAACCGAGCCGCGCTTGCAGCACACCTGGCCACGACGCTCGAGCGCGCAAAAGCAACGCACGCCAGCTTTGCCGTCTTCAGCATCGACCTTGACCATTTTAAAGAGGCGAACGACGTTTTCGGGCACGCCGCCGGCGACGATCTGCTTTGCACCATTTCCCGGCGTCTCCAAACCGCGGCGCCTGAGGCCTTTATCGCGCGCATGGGCGGCGACGAATTCACGGTTGTCCTGGCCATGGATGACCGGTCCGCGAGTGCCAAGGATGTTGCGGACCGTCTGTTCGAATCGGCGGCAGGCAAATTCGAAATCCGGGGCCAGCACATTTCGATCGGGGTGAGCATCGGGGCGGCGATCTATCCGAAAGACGGAGAGAATGCAGCGGCGCTGATGGCAAATGCCGACGCAGCGCTCTACCGGGCCAAGGCGGACGGTCGTCGGATGGTGCAATTCTTCGATCCTGAGATGGATAAGCGGCTAAGAGAGCGCTACGCCTTGCAGCGAGATTTGCGCTCTGCGGTCGCCCATGGCGAACTTGTGCTTCATTATCAGCCGCAAGCCAGGATGGACGGCGAAATCTTCGGCTTCGAGGCACTCGCCCGATGGCACCATCCAAAGCATGGGCTCATCTCCCCAAACGCGTTTGTCTCGCTTGCCGAACAGGATGGCACGATCGTTGAGATAGGTGAATGGACGCTCAGGCAGGCGTGCAGAGACGCGGCCTCCTGGCCCTCACCGCTGCAGATCGCCGTCAACCTCTCTCCCGTGCAGTTCCGTTTCGGGGATCTGGTAGGCCTCGTTCATTCTATCCTCTACGAGACCGGCCTTGCTCCGGGGCGGCTGGAACTGGAAATCACGGAAGGGGTTCTCATCCGCGACCGGGCAACTGCCTTGTCGGTTTTGCGGAGGTTGAAGGCGTTGGGCGTCAGGGTCTCGATGGATGATTTTGGCACCGGGTATGCCTCGCTGTCCTCGCTGCAGGCGTTTCCATTCGACAAGATCAAGATCGATCGCAGTTTTGTTTCGGGTGTCGGCTCGAATGTCCAATCGGCGGCCATCGTGCGCACGATACTCAGCCTGGGGAATGCGCTGGCCTTGCCTGTCATCGCGGAGGGTGTCGAAACAGAGGACGAGCGTGCCTTCCTGATGAAGGAAGGATGCCCCGAAATCCAAGGATATCTGGTAGGGCGCCCGCATCCGATAGCGCTCTACAAAAATGTGACGAATGGGATTTCGCCAGGATCTGCCTTCGCGGAGCCCAAGGATACCACCGCACCCCAGGCGCTTGGCGTAACGCGATAGCCCGGCGCCGACCGTCGGCGCGCTGCTCTTGCAGCATACTGGTGAGCGAGGACTGCTGGCGGTACTGCTCGGGCTCGCCCTTATAAAGGTCGCACTGGTCGGCGCGCTGTTTGCCTTGCAGCGCGGGGCCATGCGAAGCATCCGAACCAGCTGGCGCGGGAGCCACCTCCCCTTCCGGCCAGTCCCCCAACAAACCACTTCAAACCCGGCGGCCGTGGCGCTACGCTCGCACCTATGGCCCCACCCACCCAGCCGATCACCGTCACCCGCCGCGACCAGATGTTTCCCATCCTGGGCGACGCCGATATCGAGCGCATGCGCCGGTTCGGCGAGGCGAGTTCCTATGCCGCCGGCGAGCACATCGTCACCGCCGGCACCGTGGCGCCGGGGCTGATCGTCATCCTGTCGGGCACGGTCGATATCACCCAGGATGTCAGGCCCGGCCGGCGCGAGACCATCGTCACTCATGGTCCCGGCAATTTCATCGGCGAGCTGGCGCAGCTTTCCAGCCGGCCGTCGCTGGTCAATGCGGAGGCGGCCGAGCCGGTCGAGGCCTTCGTCATCCCCTCGCAGCGGCTGCGCGACCTGATGGTGCAGGAGGCAAGCCTTGGCGAGCGGATCATGCGGGCGCTGATCCTGCGCCGCGTCGGGCTCCTGGAAAGCGGCAGCAGCGGACCGATCGTCGTAGGCCCGGCCGGCAATGGCGACACGCTGCGGCTGCAGGGGTTTCTGCGCCGCAGCGGCCAGCCGCACCGCGCGCTCGATTCCGACAGCGACCCGTGCGCCAAGACGCTGATTGAGCATTTTCATGTCGACCCGCACCATCTGCCGATCGTGCTCTGCCCCAACGGCAAGCTGATGCACAATCCCGGCGAAACCGAACTTGCCCGCTGCATCGGCCTGCTGCGGCCGATCGATCCCGATGTGGTCTATGACGTCGCCATTGTCGGGGCCGGGCCGGCGGGGCTGGCCGCCGCAGTCTATGCGGCATCCGAAGGGCTGTCGACCATCGTGCTCGATTGCCGCGCCTTCGGCGGCCAGGCCGGCGCCTCCGCGCGCATCGAGAACTATCTGGGTTTCCCCACCGGCATTTCCGGCATGGCGCTGATGGCGCGCGCCTATAACCAGGCGCAGAAATTCGGCGTCGAAATAGTCATCCCGGACGAGGCCAAGCTGCTCGGTGCAGCAGGCGAGGGCTACACGCTCACCGTCGGCGACGGTGAAAGCCTGCGCGCGCGCACGGTGGTGATCGCCAGCGGCGCGCGCTACCGCCGCCTCGGCTTCGCCAAGCTGGCCGAGTTCGAGGGCACGTCGGTGCATTACTGGGCCTCGCCGATCGAGGCGCGGCTATGCACAGGGCAAGAAGTGGCGCTGGTCGGCGCCGGCAATTCGGCGGGGCAGGCGGCGGTCTATCTCGCTAGCCAGGTGCGCAAGGTGACGATGCTGGCGCGCCGCGGCGGCCTCAGGGAAACCATGTCGCGCTATCTGGTCGAGCGTATCGAGGCGCAACCCAACATCGAGGTGCTTGGCGAGACCGAGATCGAGGCGCTGGAAGGCGAAGGCGGCAATCTCACCCAGTTGCGCTGGCGCAACCCCGGCGGCGTCGAGACGCGGCCGATCCAGCATCTCTTCCTGTTCATCGGCGCCGACCCCAACACCGATTGGCTGGCTGGGTGCGATATCGCGCTCGACGCCAGGGGTTTCGTGCGCACCGGCGCCGACATAGGGGCGGGCCAGATGGAGACCAGCCGCAGCGGCGTGTTCGCCATCGGCGACGTGCGCGCAGGCTCGGTCAAGCGGGTCGCCGCCGCCGTCGGCGAAGGCGCCCAGGTGGTGGCTGCCTTGCACGCCTATCTCGCGCGACCCGACGCAGCAGCGCCCGAACTGGCCAGGAGAGCATAATGGATGAATGCAAACACACGCGCGACATCAAGACTGTGACGCCGAGCGCGCTCGGTTGCGAGGAGTGCCTGAAGAGCGGCTCGATGTGGGTGCATCTCAGGCTCTGCCGTACCTGCGGCCATGTCGGCTGCTGCGACGACTCGCCCAACCGCCACGCCACCAAGCATTTCCACGCCACCAAGCATCCGGTCATCGAAGGCTACGACCCGCCGGAAGGCTGGGCCTGGTGCTTTGTCGACGAGGCGTTCATCGACCTGGAAGGCGACGTGACGCCGCAGAACGGCCCGATCCCGAAGTTTTTCTGAGGCGGCCGTTCCCGGGCAGGCAAGCCGACGGCCGTGCCGCTATTTCACCGAGCCCGTAACCGTGCGGTCGAGGGCGTCGGAACTGTGGTCGTTGCCGGCAAGAGCGGCAATGATCAGAAGGCTGGCGACGACCGGGACAAACAGGATGGCCACGCGGGCCTGCACATAAAAAATGGCGCGCCATTCGCTGCGCTTTTCCGGGTTGTTGTCCATCACACTCACTCTCGCCATGCCTCCCCGGGGCGGGACATAGCGGCGAAGAGTTAAGCAAAAGCTGCTGAATGTGTTAACGCGCGGCGGATTGGGATTTAATCTCGACGGTCAGCGCCGCCCCTCATTGTCATCGGTACGCATCCGGTACGCCTACCCCCGCAGCGCCTGGTCCAGGTCGGCGATCAGATCATCGCCATCCTCTATCCCCGCCGACAACCGCACCAGCGAATCCGAAATGCCGATTTCCGCGCGCTTTTCCGCCGGGATCGAGCCGTGCGTCATCAGCGCCGGGTGTTCGATCAGGCTTTCGACGCCGCCGAGGCTTTCAGCCAGTGTGAACAGTTGCGTCCGTTCGAGGAAGCGTTTGGTGCCGGCGAGGTCGCGGTCGAGGTCGACCGAGATCATGCCGCCGAAGGCATGCATCTGTTGGACGGCGATGGCGTGCTGCGGATGGCTGGCCAGGCCGGGATAGACGACGCGGCGCACATCTTTTCGCGCCTCCAGCCACTGCGCAATCTTCAGGCCGTTCGTGGAATGCCGCTCCATCCTGAGCGCCAGTGTCTTGATGCCGCGCAGCGCGAGAAAACTGTCGAAGGGACCGGAGATGGCGCCGATGGCGTTCTGCAGGAATTTCAGCTGGGCCGCCAAATCCTTGTTGTCGCCGACGATGGCGACGCCGCCGACCATGTCGGAATGGCCGTTGAGATATTTCGTCGTCGAGTGGACGACGATGTCGATGCCGAGTTCAAGCGGCCGCTGGATGTAGGGGCTGCAGAACGTGTTGTCGGCGACCGTCAAAACCCCTTTGCGCCTGGCGAGTGCCGCAACGCCTTCGAGGTCGACGATACGCAGCAGCGGATTGGTCGGACTTTCGACCCAGAGCAGTTTTGTCTCCGGGCGAATCGCTGCTTCCACCGCCGCCAGATCGGTGAAGTCCACAAAACTCACCTGCAGATTGGCCGAGCGCTTGCGCACCCGCTCCATCAGCCGGAACGTGCCGCCATAGATGTCGTCGGTTGCAACGATATGGGCGCCGCTGTCGAGCAGCTCGAGCACGGTCGAGATCGCCGCCAGGCCGGAAGCAAAGGCAAAGGCGGCCGAGCCGCTCTCGAGATCGGCCACCGCGCGCTCGAAGGCGAAGCGGGTCGGGTTCTGGCTGCGGGCGTACTCAAACCCCTTGTGCACGCCGGGCGACTGCTGGCCATAGGTCGAGGTCGCGTAGATCGGCACCATCACCGCGCCGGTCAGCGGGTCATGGCTCTGGCCGCCATGGATGGTGCGCGTGGAAAAAGCCAGGCGGTTCTTGCCCGATGGGGGTGTTTCAGCAGTCATCGTGCGCGCCTCAAATGGTTGATCAGGTCGATACGGGTTATCAGGCCGACGAACTCGTCGCCATCGAAGATGATGGCGACCTCGTTGCGGTCGAACACCGGCAGCAGCGCATCCAGCGTCTGGCTGGCCTGCAGCGTGTGCAGATTGGAGGTCATGGCGGTGCGCACCGGAGCGTTGAAGCGGTCCCAGCGGCCTTCATAGGGGCCGTCGACCTTGGCCAATATATCGCCCTCATCGATAATGCCGACCAGCTTGCCATTGTCCAGCACCGGCAGCTGCGAGACATCGGAGCGGCGCATGCGGCCATAGGCGTTGAGCAGGCTTTCGTCGGGGCCGACATAAACGGTGTCGCCGGTGCGGTGCGAGCGCATGACGAGGTCGCGCAGATCGCCATGCTGTTCCTGTTCGGCCAGCCCCTGCTCGGCCAGCCAGAAATCGTCGAACACCTTGGACAGATATTTGTTGCCGCTGTCGCAGACGAAGGTGACGACGCGTTTTGCTGTCGTCTGCTCGCGGCAATAGCGAAGCGCGGCCGACAGCAGCGTGCCGGAAGACGAGCCGGCGAGAATGCCTTCCTTCGAAAGCAGGTCCCGCACGGCCAGCATGCTCTGCTTGTCTGGGATGGAATAGGCTTTCCTGACCAGCGACAGATCGGCATTGGGCGGCACAAAATCCTCGCCGATGCCTTCGACGGTCCAGCTGCCGGCCTCTTCCATCTTGCCGGTCTTGATCAGCGGCGCCAGCACCGATCCGACGGGATCGGCCAGCACCATTTCGGTCTTCGGCGATGTTCTGGCGAAGTAGCGGCCAAGCCCGGTCAGCGTACCGCCGGAGCCGACGCCGACGACCACGGCGTCGAGGTCGCCATCGAGCTGGGCAAGGATTTCCGGTCCGGTGGTGGTCTCATGCGCCTCGGGGTTGGCCGGGTTGGCGAACTGGTTGGCGTAGAAGGCGCCGGGCGTTTCCGATGCGATCTTCTCGGCCATGTCCTGGTAATATTCGGCATGGCCCTTGCCGACATCGGAGCGGGTCATGCGCACTTCGGCGCCGAGCGCGCGCAGATGCTGGATCTTTTCGCGCGACATCTTGTCGGGCACGACGAGGATGATGCGGTAGCCCTTGGGGATGCCGACCTGGGCGAGGCCGAGGCCGGTATTCCCGGCGGTCGCCTCGACGATGGTGCCGCCGCGCTTGAGCTTGCCTTCCTTCTCGGCCGCGGCAATCATTGACAGCGCAATGCGGTCCTTGATCGAGCCGCCTGGATTCTGGCTTTCGAGCTTTATGAACAGCCGGCACTTGCCGGTGTCGAATTTGGTCAGTTCGACCACCGGCGTCTGGCCGATGAGGTCGAGCACCGAGGCGTAGGGCGGACGCAGGCGGGATAACGCGCCGTCCGAACTGCCTGGCGCAGCTTTTCCGTGCTCGCTCATATCGATGTGCTCCCTTGAACAAGCGACCGCCTCGGGGGCAGAGCGGCAGCGTAGCTTCTTTTCCGGCCGTTTGCAGTCGGAAAGAAGGTAGATCGTGCCAATCAACCGGCGAGAGGGGGAATGGAATTCCAGTTTGACGCCGGCTTTGGACTCAAGCCAAACACCCTGCGTAGCCATCCTTCCCACCCCCCTCTGAGGGGCGTGCTATCCCGCCGACGTCAACAGCTTTACCCTAGCAGCTGCTTGCTCAGCCTAGCGCATTGCACGCGGATGTCGGGGATGGCGTCGATCTCGAAGAAGGTGCCGCGGGTCAGCGGCCCGACGGCGAGGATCTTGGCCGATGCGGTGCCGTCGCCGGCGACGATTTCGCATTTGGCTGTGACATCGAGACCAAGCCGCAGCGGGTCGGGCCGCGCCAGGCCGCGGTCGACCAGCGAGCGCACGACGCTGTTCGACGTCGTCGAGATATCGCGGGCGATGCCGGTGCAATCATAGATGCGCGCGACCTGCAGCATTTCCAGCGCCTTTGTGTGGCGGGACTGGATGCCGACGGTGAATCCATCGCCGGCCTCGATGCCGACGACACGGCCGGCGACCGGGCGGATGCGGCCGGTGCGCACCGCCTCGGTGACGCGGGCATGCACCTCGGGCGCCAGCCGATGGCGATGGATGTCCCACCAGGCCTTGGTGTGCTCGACGAAGCGGCGCTTGGCCGAGGACGGCCAGTTCTGCCAGATCTTCTGGTTGAAGGGTCGCAGCCCATCGACGACGTCGCGCCAGTCGATGCCGGCCTTCTGGTTTTCTCGGATCAGGTCGCGGAACCAGCCGACGAAATAGGAGAGCTGCGTGCCGAGCGGAATGTCGGCGACGTCGAGCTTGATCGGGTTGCCCTTGCGGTGCGGCGACGGCAGCAGGCCGCGCCGCGACACGGCGACGATCTCGCCGCGATGGCCGCGCTGCTCGAGCGACAGAAAGGCATCGACCATGCTGAGCCCGGTGCCCAGCACCAGCACGCGGGCTTCAGGATCGAGCGCGGTGTCGGCCTCGGCGCCCATGCGGATGGCGTGGCCCTGGCCGGCGCCGGGCTGCTCGTCATGGCCGGTGGCAAGCACCGCCAGATGCGCGACGACGCTGGTGCCGTTGGCCAGCACCACTTCGACGCCGGACGATGTCGGCGAGATCGACAGGCTTTCCTCGCGAATCAGCCTGAGACGGCCGGTTTCCTTTTCGCGCGCTTCGAGCTCGTCGAGCACTTCCTTGAGGTAGCGGGCATAGACGCTGCGCGGTGCATAGAAGGGTGTCTGCGGCGTCTGTTCCTGGCTTATCAGGCCGCGCCCCTGCAACCAGCGCCAGAAATTCAGGGGATCGTCGGCATAGGCGCTCATCCCCGCAGCGCTGACATTCAGCACGTGCGCCGACAAAAGCGTCGAATAGGCGATGCCCTGGCCGAAATGCGGACGCTTTTCGATCAGCGTGACGCGAAGGTCCGGGTTGGGCGACTTCAGCAGATGAGCGGCCAACACGACGCCGCTGGCGCCGCCGCCGACGATGATGATCGAGCTGGGGATGATCGAATTGGCGCGCGCGACGCTCATGCGAGCACGCTCAGGATCAGGCGGGGACCTTTTGCGCCGGCGCAAGCTCGTCGATGTCCCTCGCGACCGGAAGGTCGTCGAGGACGATGTCGCGCATCTCGGCCAGCGTGCGCTGGTCGAGCACCTCGGCGATCGCCTGCCGGACCTCGAGCATCAGATGTCGGACTTGGCATGTCGCCTCATTGCAGTCTTCACAGCGCTGATACTGGGTGCGGCTGGCGCAGGGGATGGGCGCCAGCGGTCCGTCGAGGACGCGCACGACATGGCCCACCTTGATCTCGTCGGCGGGGCGCGCCAAGCGATAGCCGCCATCCTTGCCCTTGCGGCTCTGGACGAAACCGGCATTGCGCAATTCGCCCAGAATGGCGTCGAGGAATTTCTTCGGAATGTTGTTGCCGCTGGCGATGTCGCCGACAAAGGCGAGCTGTCCCGTCGGCAGTTGCGCCAGATGGACCAGCGCCTTGAGGCCGTACTTGCCTTTTTTGGTGAGCATAGACCGAATGTTTCTCTGTCAGGCGATGGCCCAAAACCATCGGTTGCGAAACGCCTGACGTGCCTCCCCGCCGCGTGCAAGCTGCTTCGACACATAAATTCTACTGACATGATATACAAGCCGAGAAACCTTGATTTTGCTTCGTTTTCACGCCGCAGGGGCCACTTTAGCAAGCTTTGTGCCGTTAAGGTCACAGCCAGCCGCGAGCGATTGCGGCGATGAGCGGCGGCTCCTGCTCCCAATGTCGACAAGATTACTATACTTACCCTCGAACACGCGGAACGTGTTTTCAAATCAACCGTCTTTTACAGCATGGATTTGCGCTATTTGGGGCTTTGCCAGGAATTTTGGGTCGCAGCCCGCGGATCGGCGAAACATGACTCCCGACAACTCGGGCGCCGCCCTGCGCCCGATATCAGGACGCCGCGTTGTCGCTCTGAGACCGGGCGGCCTTGGCGGCCACGGGCACGCCGCTTGAGCGCAGCATCCAGCGGTGGCCGTCGCTGCCGAAGTCGGTGAGGCTCAACGGCTCGACATCGATCCTGCGGCAGGCCGCAAGCGGCGCGCCGAGCACCAAATCAGGCCTCTTCCGTAGGGAGGATTGGCAGAACCACCAACTCTTCAGCGCCTTTCGGGCGCCGTTTGCGTTTGTGCACGGTTCGACACGGGCCGGTCACCGCGCCCGCATCAGCCGGTGGTTTTTTTCTAACAAGTGCTTCTTGCTTGGAAGGATTTAACTCTACAAGAATGATAGAATTAGCTGAGTATGAACAGGCATCCGGTTTTCTCATTTTCATGGAGCCTTTCATGTCCAGCATTTCGCGACGCATTGTCCTCCTGTCGTCGGCAGCTTTGGCGGGTGCGGCCTTCCTCGGCCCGGCCCAGGCGCAGGACCTCAACATCACCATCGGCTACCAGACGGTGGTCGAACCTTCCAAAGTAGCGCAGGCCGACGGCGCCTATGAAAAGGCGACCAAGGCCACGATCGACTGGCGCAAATTCGATTCCGGCGCCGATGTCATCGCCGCCGTCGCATCCGGTTCGGTCGATATCGGCTATGTCGGCTCGAGTCCGCTGGCCGCGGCCGCCAGCCGCGAACTGCCGATCCAGACCATCTTTGTCGTCGGCCTGATCGGCCAGTCCGAGGCGCTGGTCGCGCGCAACGGATCCGGCATCGAGAAGATCGCCGACCTCGCCGGCAAGAAGGTGGCGGTGCCGTTCGTGTCGACCACGCATTACAGCCTGCTTGCCGCGCTGAAGCACGAAAACGTCGACCCGAAGTCGGTCGAAATCCTTAATCTCAGGCCACCGGAAATAGCCGCCGCCTTCGCCCGAGGCGACATAGACGCGGCCTATGTCTGGGATCCGGCGCTCGGCCAGATCAAGACGACAGGCAAGGTGGTGCTGGATTCCTCGCAGGTTGCCGCCTGGGGCGCGCCGACCTTCGACGCCTGGATCGTGCGCACCGACTTCGCCGAAAAGAACCCGGACGCCGTGCGCGATTTCGTCAAGGTGACCGGCGAATCCTATGCCCAGTTCCTGGGCAAGCCCGAGGCATGGTCGGTTTCGTCGCCGGAAGCGGCCAAGATCGCCAAGATCACCGGCGCCAAACTGGAAGAGGTGCCGCAGCTCCTCAAGGGTTACGTCTTCCCGACATTGGAAGAGCAGGCTTCCGGCAAATTCCTCGGCGGCGGCACGGTCAAGGCGATCGAGGCAGCTTCGGCCTTCCTCAAGGAGCAGGGCAAGATCGACGCCGTGCTGCCCGACTATTCGAAATACGTGTCGTCGAAATACGTGACCGAGGCTCTGGCCTCGAACTGACAGCTGAGTTTTAGAGCGTCCTTTTCGTGCCCCAGCGGCACGCGGCGCTCTAGTGCCACGCGCGGTTCTTCTTCCCTGACGCCGCGTGCTGCCTGTCCCGGATCCGCTTAACCGGGCCGGGGCAGGCTGATTTTCTTCCGGAGCCCCTTTTCATGCCGCATCTCGTACTCGACCCGCATCTCGTACTCGACAAGGTCTCGGTTCACTATGACGGCCAAGCAGCGCCGGCGGTCGACCGAGTTTCCATCGATGTCGCCAAGGGTGATTTCGTCGTGCTGGTCGGCCGCTCCGGCTGCGGCAAGACCTCGCTGCTCAATGTCGCCGCCGGCCTGGTCGAACCCGCGCGCGGGGTCGCCACGATCGGCGGCCGGCCGATCACCGGCCCAGGCTCCGACCGGGCGGTCGTGTTCCAGAACGATGCGCTGTTTCCCTGGCTGACGGCTCGTGAAAACGTCGCCTTTGCGCTCAGGCTACGCGGCGTGCCGCAAGCCGAGCGGGCGCGCCGCGCCGACCAGTTGCTGGCGCTGGTCAAGCTCGACGGCGTCGGCGACAAACGCATCTGGGAATTGTCCGGCGGCATGCGCCAGCGCGTCGGCCTCGCCCGTGCGCTTGCCGCCGAACCGGAATTCCTGCTGCTCGACGAACCGCTCGGCGCGCTCGATGCGCTGACGCGCGAGCGCATGCAGACGACGCTGCTCGACCTGTGGACCGCAAGCCGGGTTGGCGTGCTGATGGTCACGCATGGCATCGAGGAGGCGCTGGTGCTGGCCACAAGCATCGTCGTGCTCGCGCCGGGACCTGGCCATGTGGTGCGGACATTCGAAACCGGCTTCAGCCGGCGCTATGCCGCAGGCGAGCCGATCCGCGCCATCAAGGCCGATCCGGCCTTTGCCGCGGCGCGCGGCGAGCTGACCGATGCGATCTTCGAAGGAGAGGCGGCATGACCGTAACCTCCTACAGCGAGCGGCCGGCCACCGGGACCGGCGAGGCCGATGCCATTTCGGTGCCGTGGTCGCGGCCGGTGCGGAAGCGGCGCGGGGTTTCCTCGCGGGCGATCAGCGCCGTCACCATCGTGGCCGCGCTGGCGGCATGGGCGCTGTCTGCGCGCCTGCAACTGGTGTCGCCGGTGTTCCTGCCGTCGCCCGCCGCCGTGTGGACCAAGTTCATCGTGGTGATCAAGGACGGCTTCGTCGACGCGACTTTGCTCCAGCACATCGTCGCCAGCCTCGGCCGCGTGTTCGCGGCGCTGCTCGCGGCCATCGTCATCGGCGTTCCGGTTGGGCTGGCTATCGGCATTTCGACGGTCGGGCGCGGCATCTTCGATCCGTTGCTCGAATTTTTGCGGCCCATCCCGCCGCTCGCCTATCTGCCGCTGGTCATCATCTGGTTCGGCATCGGCGAGCCGTCAAAGATCCTGGTGATTGCCATTGCCATGCTGGCGCCGGTGGCGCTGTCGACGGCCTCGGGCGTGCGCGGTGTCTCAAAGGAGCGCATCGATGCGGCCCGTTCGCTTGGTGCGACGCAGCGCCAAGTGGTGCGCCATGTCATCCTGCCCAGCGCGCTGCCGTCGATCCTCACCGGCCTGCGCATCGCGCTCGGCGCCGGCTGGTCGACGCTGGTTGCAGCCGAGCTGGTGGCGGCAACGCGCGGCCTCGGCTTCATGATCCAGTCGGCCGCCCAGTTCCTGGTCACCGATGTCGTGGTGATGGGAATAGTGGTGATCGCGACAATAGCCTTCGTGCTGGAATTCATCATCCGCCGGATCGAGCGTCAGCTGGTTCCGTGGGCGGGAAAGGAATGACAACAAGTTTCTGCCGGTTTGACCGGCTGCTTCCCTTCGCAGCACGGCGACCGCCGACCCCGGAACAGAAGGAGTGATGTCATGACCCAGTCCACCGCGGTGCTGTTCGCCCATCTCGGCAACTGGCTGCTCGCCTGGCGGGAGAACTCGTCGTCACAGCCGCAACCGAAATCGCCGGCCCCGGTGCAACTCGACGCCGAACGCGACCGCCTGCCGCCACGCGACGAGGGATTTTACTGGGCCTGGCAGTATTGGTCGCAGTGAGGTGATGGTGATTAGCGCCAGCCTTCGCGATTTCGTCATCCTAGGGCGAAGCAAGGAGCGAAGCGACGCGGCGCAGACCCTAGGATCCATGCCGAGACGCTGATGCTACGCTCCAGGGCAGCAACAAACCGGGCGCCTACCACCCGGTTCCGCGAAACAGCTCAAACCACTCCGGATTGGCCTTCTCTATCAGTTCGATCTTCCACTGTCTCGGCCATCGCTTCAGCGACTTCTCGCGTTGAATGGCATCGGTGATGTCGAAGAATTCCTCATACCAGACCAGCCGTTGAACACCGTAGCGGCTGGTGAAGCCTGCGCCCTGGCCGGATTTGTGTTCAGGCATGCGGCGGGCGAGATCGTTGGTGACGCCGATGTAGATCGTGCCGCGTTTTTGGCTTGCAGTCATGTAGACGTAGCCGGTCATGGTTTCAGGGTATCGAGCCTCGGTTCGCGCACAAGCGACATTCTGATCCGTTTCACTCTACGCCAAACGTCACGGCATGGATCCTAGGGTCTGCGCCGCGTCGCTTCGCTCCTTGCTTCGCCCTAGGATGACGAGCGCTGGGTTCTGAAGAAAATATTTCCACGTCAAGCAGCCAACTCGCAAAATCGTTTCTCTACTAAATTTATAGACCTACCTAGCCTTGTCTCTCATCCACGGCAGGCAGCCCTTCCCGGCGCCGGTTCGCAGCGAAGGAAGAGGGATCATGTTCAGCCTGACCAGACGCATCTTCGGCATCGGCCTGTTGGCGGCGGGCATTTCCGCCTCGCTCAGTGCCTCGGGGCAGGAGTTGAAGCAGCTCAACATCGGCTATCAGAAGACCGGCCTGCCGGTCATCGCCCGGCAGCAGCAGGTGATCGAGAAGGCGCTGAGCGACAAGGGTGTCGCGGTGAAATGGGTCGAATTCACCGCCGGCCCGCCGCTGGTCGAGGCGCTCAATGTCGGCGCCATCGATGTCGGCTGGACCGGCGACGCGCCGCCAATCTTCGGCCAGTCGGCCGGCGCCAACATCGTCTATGCGGCGGCACTGCCGGCCAATGGCGACGGCGAAGCGATCTTCGTCAAGCCGGCATCGCCGATCCAGTCGCTCGCCGACCTCAAGGGAAAGCGCATCGGCGTCGGCAAAGGCACCAGCGCGCACAATCTGCTGGTCGCGGCACTCGAAAAAGCAAACATCCCCTTCGACCAGATCACCCCGGTCTATCTCAGCCCGGCCGATGCCGCGGCGGCTTTCGCCAGCGACCAGATCGATGCCTGGGCGGTCTGGGATCCGTTCTACGCCATCGCCGAGACACGCTACCAGCCGCGCGTGCTGGCGCGCTCCAGCGAGGTGCTGAAGGTGAACACCTATTTCCTCGCCAACAAGGATTTCGCCAAGGCGCATCCGGAGACGATCGCCACGACGATATCGGCGCTCGGCGTGGCGGCGAAATGGGCGGACGCGAACCGCGACAAGGTTGCCGCGGCGCTGCATGAGGTGACCGGCGTGCCGCTCGATGCACAGACGATCGCGGCCAACCGCACCAAATTCGGCATCTTCCCGATCACCGACGAGATCATCGCCGGCCAGCAGGCGACAGCCGATCGCTTCTACAAGCTCAAGCTGATCCCGAACGCGGTGCGCATCTCCGACGCCGTGTGGACCGCACCGGGCAATTGAACTTTCACGTGTGGCGCCGGGCGGAAAACGCCCGGCGCCTTTGCCGTTTCAAGCTTCAGGGATTTCGCCATGACCGCTTCATCAAGCCCGCAAGCCGGCCCGCTCGATTTCTTCTGGTTCATCCCGACGCATGGCGACGGCTCCTATCTCGGCTCCGAACAGCTGCAGCGGCCGCCGGAGTTCGCTTACTTCAAGGAGATCGCACAGGCCGTCGACCGGCTCGGCTTTCCCGGCGTGCTTTTGCCGACCGGGCAGAATTGCGAGGATTCCTGGATCACCGCTTCCGGACTAGCGGCGCTGACCGAAAAGCTCAAATTCCTGGTGGCGCTGCGGCCCGGCGTGACGCTGCCGACCTTCGCGGCGCGCCAGACCGCGGCGCTCGACCGGCTGAGCAATGGCCGCCTGCTGCTCAATGTCGTGGTCGGCGGCAACCCGACCGAGCTTGCCGGCGATGGCGTGTTCCTGCCGCATGACGAGCGCTATGCCCAGGCGCAGGAGTTCCTGACCATCTGGCGCGCGCTGGTGTCGGGCCAAAGCGTCAATTTCAACGGCAAATATTACCGCGTCGACAATGGCCGCCTTGATCTTCTGCCGCAACAGGAGCGGCCGCCGCTCTATTTCGGCGGCTCGTCCGATGCCGGCCAGGAGCTCGCCGCCGATCTCGTCGACATGTACCTGACCTGGGGCGAGCCGCCGGCGCAGGTGGCGGAAAAACTCAGCGCGGCGCGCAACAAGGCTGAACGGCGCGGCCGCAAACTGCGTTTCGGCATCAGGCTGCATTTCATCGTGCGCGAGACCGAGGAAGAGGCCTGGCGCGCCGCCGACCGGCTGATCAGCCACGTCACCGATGCCCAGATCGAAAATGCCCAGGCCCGCTTCACCAGGGAGATGGACTCTGTGGGACAGCGGCGCATGGCCGAACTGCATGGCGGCCGCCGCGACCGGCTGGTGGTGTCACCCAATCTGTGGGCCGGCGTCGGCCTGGTGCGCGGCGGCGCCGGCACCGCGCTGGTCGGCTCGCCGGAGCAGATCGTCGAGCGCATCCGCGAGTATCAGGCGATCGGCATCGACACCATCATCGGCTCTGGGTACCCGCATCTCGAGGAAGCCTACCGTGTCGCCGAGCTTCTGTTCCCGCGTCTCGGCCTGGGCACCAGGCGGGCACGGGCGCATGAGAACATCGCCAATGAATTCGCCGTCGGCTTCCACGGCGCCAACCGCCTGCAGGCCTCGTCGTGAGTTTTGCCCGGCGCGTCAAACAGAACGGCATCGGCTGGCTGCTGCCGGCGTTGGTCATAATTGGCTGGGAAGCCGCCAGCCGCGCCGGCGTGATGCCGGCCAATGTGCTGCCGGCGCCGAGCGCGGTGGCCGAGGCCTTCTGGCGGCTGACGCTATCGGGCGAGCTGATACAGAACATCGGCGTCAGCACGCTGCGCGCGCTGGCCGGCTTTGCCATCGGCGGCTCGATCGGCTTTGCACTCGGCCTTGCCAACGGGCTGTCGGCGCTCAGCCGCGGCCTGACCGACACGACGCTACAGATGATCCGCAACATCCCGCATCTGGCGCTGATCCCGCTGGTCATCCTGTGGTTCGGCATCGACGAGGAAGCAAAACTGTTCCTGGTGGCGCTCGGCGTGTTCTTCCCGATCTACGTCAACACGCTGCTCGGCATCCAGAGCGTCGACCCGCATCTGGTCGAGATGGGCCGGGTCTACGGCATGGACCGCCGCGCGTTGTTTTTTCAGGTGATCCTGCCCGGCGCGCTGCCGGCGATCTTCGTCGGCCTGCGCTATGCCTTAGGCATCATGTGGCTGACGCTGATCGTTGCCGAAACCATCTCGGCCAGTTCCGGCCTCGGCTACATGGCCATGCAGGCACGCGAATTCCTGCTGATCGATGTCGTCGTGCTGTCGATCCTGATCTATGCGCTGCTCGGCAAGCTTGCCGACAGCTTCGCCCGCCTGCTCGAGCGGCTGTCGCTCGGCTGGCATCCCGCCTTCCAGAACGCCTGAGGGTTCGATGCCAACCGCCAGCCTGACCGCCATCCGTTCCTTCGTCGCCGCGCCGGAACCGTCACGGCCGCAGGAGGCCGTCGACAGGCAGCGCGCCTTTGCCTTCAAGGGCGTGGAAAAGCGCTTTGGCGACAAGGTCGTGCTCGACGGCATCGATCTCGATGTGCCCGTCGGACAGTTTGTGGCCGTCATCGGCAAGAGCGGCTGCGGCAAGAGTACGCTGTTGCGGCTGCTGGCCGGGCTCGATCGGCCAACCGCTGGATCCCTTACATTCGGGCCGGAGGCGAAGGCCGGCGCCGGGGAAGAGAGCCGCTTCATGTTCCAGGAGCCGCGGCTGTTGCCCTGGGCCAGCGTGGTGAAAAACGTCGAGGTCGGGCTGACCGGGCTTGCCACCGGTGCGGAAGCCAGGCGGCGCGCGCTCGCCATCCTGGGTGAAGTCGGCCTCGCCGACCGCGCCGACGAATGGCCCTCGGTGCTGTCGGGCGGCCAGAAGCAGCGCGTGGCGCTGGCGCGTGCACTGATCGGACAGCCTCGGATCCTGGCGCTCGACGAGCCGCTCGGCGCGCTCGATGCGCTGACCCGCATCGAAATGCAGCAGCTTCTGGAACGTATCTGGCTGGAGCAAAAATTCACCGCCGTGCTGGTGACGCATGACGTCGCCGAGGCGGTTGCGCTCGCCGACCGGGTGGTGGTGATCGACGAGGGCCGCATCGCGCTCGATCTCGACGTGTCGGTGGCGCGGCCGCGCCGGCGTGGTTCGGTCGAGCTTGCCAGGCTGGAGGGCAGGATTCTGGATCAGCTGTTCGGGTAGAGCCTATCGCGGGCAGGGCATTCTATCCGAACCGGATAGATAGGTAACAGAATGGACCGGCAATATGGGGTGGCTGTTTTCTTGCTCGCCGGGTTGGCCCTGTTTGCGACTGCGGGTTTGACCAGCGCCTTCCCCCACTCCGTCACCGCTTCGCGGCGCCACCTCTCCCCCCTCCGGAGGGAGGGGAAGGGAGCCAGGCCGCATAAGTTCGCGCCCCTGCAAGGCTCGCGCCTTTCCTCTCCCCCGTCGATCGGGGGAGAGGTGTCGAGCGAAGCGCGACGGAGTGGGGGTCGATCTGTGGCGGTCGACTTTCGTCGCAACTCACCCCGGCGAACGGCTCGCCCATACCAGCCCGGCGAAACCGACCAGCATGGTCACGATGCCGATATAGAGCCATTGCGACTGGCCGGTCATGAAGCTGCCGCCGACCACGCCAATGCCTTGCAGCGACCACAGCGCGCCGATGGCCAGTACGATCAGAGCCAGCAGATATTTGAGCAGTCTCATCGTTGGAATCCCTTTTCAAAGTCGATGGTCAACTGCGCCATGACCGTGATGACAGAGCGAAAGGACGGCGCCCAATCGCGCTCTCTTCTACTTGTAATATAACGTCCTGCCTTGCTCACGGAATCTGTGAAACAGCTCGCAATATCGCCGGCGATACGGCCGCGCCACACGAAAGATGCCTGACAAACTGTTTCCCAGCGACTCCAAACGTGTGCCGGTGCCACGGAACTGCCCGATGCTTGCCGCATTTCCTGCCTTATTCGACACTTAACGGCTGGGGTCTGTCGAAAACGGAGCCAATCCCCCCAACATGAAGAAAACAAACCAGACCGCGCTTGTCGCGGTAACGATCGCGGCTGGCCTGATGGTCGGTGCATCCGCCTCCTCCGCCGCTGGCCAGTGCGGCCGCGCCTCCTGGTACGCACTGCATTCCAGGACCGCCAATGGCGAACGCATGAACCCGTCGGCGCTGACCGCCGCGCACCGCAGCCTGCCTTTCGGCACCAAGTTGAAAGTGACCAACCAGAATAATGGCCGCAGCGTCATCGTGCGCATCAACGACCGCGGCCCGTTCATCAAAGGGCGCGTGCTCGATCTGTCCAAGGGCGCCGCCGGCCAACTCGGCTTCATCGGCTCCGGCCATACCTCGGTGTGCATGGCGCGCGTCTAGATCTGTCCAAGTCCGGCCCGATCGGGCCGGACACATCCTGCCCCGTCGTCCAACAGCCTTGCATTTTGCAGTGCACATTGAGCCGGCTGCACCCGCCCAACGCGGTTTCTCAAGGCCTTGGACGAAAGATTGGCATATGTCACGCCACGTGACGTATTGCATCGCAGCAATATCTTGTTAACCTCCGCGCGAGACATTCAAGGCTCGGCGCTGTCCGTCGTCCCTTCGGTCACGGCAGCTGCGGAGTACCTGATGTTCTACCAGCTCTATGAAATGAACCATGCCGCCCTGCAGCCCGCGCGGCTTTATGCCGATGCAGTGCGGCTGTTCTACACCAACCCGCTCAATCCGTTTTCGCATACGCCGTGGGGCCGCTCGGTCGCCGCCACCGCCGAACTGTTCGAGCGCACGACGCGCCGCTACAGCAAGCCGCATTTCGGCCTGAGCAAGACCGTGGTCGACTGGAAAAGCGTCGAGGTCAGCGAAAAGACCGTGTGGTCGCGGCCGTTCTGCAATCTCACCCGCTTCGAGCGGTCGGTGCCCGCCGGTCGCAAGGCCGACCCCAAGCTTCTCATTGTGGCGCCGATGTCGGGCCATTATGCGACGCTGCTGCGCGGCACGGTCGAGGCGATGCTGCCCTATGCCGACGTGCACATCACCGACTGGGTCGATGCCCGCATGGTGCCGGTGACCGACGGCCATTTCGACCTCGACGATTATATCGACTACATCATCGACATGCTGCATGCGCTGGGGCCGGACACCCATGTGATGGCGGTGTGCCAGCCTTCGGTGCCGGTGCTGGCGGCGGTGGCGCTGATGGAAAAGCGCGGCGATCCCTTCGTGCCCTCGACCATGACCTTGATGGGCGGGCCGATCGACACCCGCCGCAATCCGACCGCGGTCAATCTGCTGGCCAAGGAAAAGGGCATCGACTGGTTCCGCGACAACGTCATCATGCACGCGCCCTGGCCGGTGCCGGGCTTCGGCCGCGAAGTCTATCCGGGCTTCCTGCAGCTGTCGGGCTTCATGAGCATGAACCTCGACCGCCACATCACCGCCCACAAGGACTTCTTCATGCATCTGGTCAAGCATGACGGCGACAATGCCGAGAAGCACCGCGATTTCTACGACGAATATCTGGCGGTGATGGACCTGACGGCGGAATTCTATCTGCAGACCGTCGACACGGTGTTCGTGCGCCATGCGCTGCCCAAGGGCGAGATGACGCATCGCGGCGAGGTGGTCGACACCAAGGCGATCCGCAATGTCGCGCTGTTCACGGTCGAAGGCGAGAACGACGACATTTCCGGTCTCGGCCAGACCCAGGCCGCCCACGATCTCTGCCCCAACATCCCGGCTGACCGGCATGCGCATTACATGCAGCCGGCCGTCGGCCACTACGGCGTCTTCAACGGGTCGCGATTCCGCTCGGAAATCGTGCCGCGCATCGTCGATTTCATCACCAGCTACGGCCGCCAGAACCGGGTTGCGGTGAAACCAAGGCTGGTCCGCTCCGCCAAAAGCTGAGGCTCGATCCGGCTGCAGCGTGCATTGCCCACAAAAGCGGGGCGATTTTGCGCGCCACAGGCGTTCTGTTGCACAATAGACGCTGTTGGGCGGGCGCGGGTAACCATGCCGAAGAATCTGGCTCCCCTTATAATTGACACGGAGTGTAAATCCCCTTTAACCTTTCGTTAAGAACAAGGGCGAACGGGGACAATGACTTCCTCACCGATGGCACGGACGCTGCGCTTGTGGGCGGCAGCAGGGCTGGCGATCTCTGCGTGCTGGGCAGTGCCGGCACTTGCAGGCGGCGCCATGGCGACGGGCGGCATGACCTCGCAGCCGATCGGCCACTATGATTTCTGTAAAACCCAGCCCGGCGAATGCTCGATCCGGCCGAGCAACCTCAACCCCGCCGCGATGACCGACGCCTTCATGCGCAAGCTGATCAACGTGACGTCAAGGGTCAACGCCGCCGTCAAGCCGATGAGCGACTACGACATCTATGGCAAGGACGAGGTCTGGGCCTATCCCGACAAGGGCGTCGGCGATTGCGAAGACTATGTGCTGGAAAAGCGCCGCCAGCTCTCGCGCTCTGGCGTGTCGCTGGCCGATCTCTTGATCACCGTCGTGCGCAAGCCGGACGGCGAAGGCCATGCCGTGCTGACCGTGCGCACCGACAAGGGCGACTACGTCCTCGACAATCTGACCGACAAGGTGAAGATCTGGGACGCCACCGGCTATCGCTTCCTCAAGCGGCAGGCCATCGACAACACCGGCCGCTGGGTCTCGATCCGCGGCGGCCAGCAGGTACTGGTCGGCGCGGTTCAGTAAATAAGGACGATGCATGTGAGCGCGTCGCTGCGAACAGCTTCGTCGGAAGCCCGCGGCTAATAACTTTCACGAGATAACCGCAAGTTGGCGCTGCCCCTCATTGCCCTGCCGGGCATTTCTCCCCGTATAGTGACGGGGAGAAAGATGCTGCCATCGGTGATTTCGCCAATCGTCAACGTTGCAAAATAGTCGCCGGCAGGCGGATGAGGGCAGCGCTGCCCTCGAAATCTTATCTCTCGAAACGCCTCCTCAAAAAATTTCGCTACCTGCGTGAACCAAACCGTCTCCAGCGGCGACACACAGCCGTAAACAGAAACCCAACCATGGAGACTTCAAATGACTGCTTTCCTGCGTAATGCTTTCCTCGCCGCCATCGCGGTGTCGTCCCTGGCCGGATCCGCTATGGCCGACCAGACCGGCTGCGCCAAGAACAACCAGTGGGGCAATCGCTGTTGCGATCTCACCTCGGACTGCCTGGGTGGCGGTCGCGGCGGCGATCATGACAGCACTGGCGGCCGTGGCGGCCAGGCCGGCGCGAAGTAATCTCGCTATATGCCCGCTGGCTAACGGCCGGCGGGCATCGCCTTCAGGATGAAATGCCGGCGCTATTGATGAGCATTCGTGGCCTTGGCGCCGCCCTACTTACGCCGCTCCAGTGCGGCCCGGATCGAGCCGGTGATGCGGGCAAGCTCGGCTTCGTCCAGCTTCTCGATGTTTTCGGCCAGGAGATTGGCCAACTCGGTGGCGGCAGGACTGAGGCCGGACGTATCGAGTCTCACCCGCGGATGTGAGGCCTCGGCCAGACGCGCCAGCTCTTCGGCATCGTCCCAGATGACGTTGAAATAGCCGATGATCTTCTGGATCAGCGTCCAGGTCGGCGCGCCGCGGCGGCCATGTTCCAGCGCCGACAAATAGGCGGCGCTGACTCCGATCGCCTGCGCCATGTCCTTCTGGCGCAAGCCGCGCTCGGCTCGAAGCGCCCGCAGTTTTTCGCCGAACGGCGTCATCAGCGGGTTCGCCTGAGTCGAACGTAGAGCGCGCCCGAACCGCCGTGGTTGCGGGCGGCGTGATCGTGGCTGGAGACCAGCGGCCGGAAGGCAGGCGTCGACAGCCAGGCAGGCACGGCGCGCCGCAAGACGCCGTCGCCGCCCGACGACGACCCTTTTCCCGTAATGACGAGGACATAGCGGATGCCGCCGGCATGGGCCCGGTGCAGGAACGAAAACAGCAGCGAATAGGCCTCGTCCTGGGTCATGCCATGCAGATCGACGCGGCCTTCGATCGGCAGCCGGCCCTTCTTCAGCTTGTCCAATGTCGGCTCGTCCAGCGCGTGCGATACATGCTGCGCCTTCGGCTTGGCGGCGAGGACCGGACCGACAGCGACCGGCGTCTGTGCCGGCTTGGGGTCGACGACGATGTCGGGAATCTCGACCGCGGTCCGGCCCTTCAGCGGTCGGGCGGTGCGCGCCACCAGGTTCCACAGCACCCGGTCGTCTTCGTTGAGTTTATCGGGGCGCTTGCTCATCGATTCGATTCCGAAACGAGAGCGCGTGGAACCAAGGCATAGAAATCGGCCGCATTGCGAACGACGCCGGCGATCTCGCCGGCCGCATCGCCGGAGCCGGCGAACAGATCGCCCCGCGCCGGTCCGGTGATGGCCGAGCCGGTGTCCTGCGCAATCATCAGCCGCCGGAACGGTTTTCCGTCGAAGGCGGTCAGCGACGGAGCGTCGATGTAGAAGGGGGTACCGAATGTGTGCCGCAGCCGGTCGACCGCGAGCGAACGGCCCGGCGTCAACGGCACCTTGGCGGCGGCGATAGGACCGAGTGCGGCATCGTCGACATCGGCTTCGCGAAAGAAGATGTAGGAGCGGTTCTGCCAGAGGATCTCGTCGATGCGATCCGGATGCGCCCTGAACCAGGCGCGGATAGACTGCATCGTCACTTTTTCCAGTGGGATTTCGCCGAGTTCGGCGAGAATCTTCCCCGGACCGCTGAAACGTTGGCCGGATTTGGCGGCGTAGGTGACGCGGCAAAGCCGGCCGTCGGTCATCTTCAGCCTGGCCGAACCTTGCACATGGATGAAGAAGACGTCGACCTTGTCGGCAAGCCAGGCGATTTCCAGGCCTTGGCCGGCCAGCGCGCCTCTCTCGATCTCACTGCGGTCGAAATACTCCACCAGGCCCTGCGTATCGCGGGCGAAGGCGAGATAGTCGTCCATCCCTCGAGGACGGTTGGCGTCATCGATGTCGACGAGGTCGGCCGGCCGCTCCAGTAGCGGCACCGTGAATTCATCCGTGCGCACTGGTGAGGCCTCGGCCTCGGGCTCGTAGAAGCCGGTGACCAGGCCGGGGTTTTCGGATCGAATCTGGACTGGGGCGAAATGGCGCTCGAAAAAAGCCTTGGCCGCCGACCGATTCGCCGGCGAAACGGTGCGCGCCTCGTCATAAGCGCCGGCAAACGCGTCGAACCGGACGCCCAACGAACCGGTGCGGTAGGGCTTGTTCAGGACATGAAACGCCGAACGGCGGAAGGCTTCGAAAGGGGGCAGATGGTCATCGGAATTCCAACCGGGAAGATCATCGAAGGACTTTTCCACGAAACGCGGCGAGAGCGACACCTCAGCCTCGCCACTGCCGATGTTTGCCTGCATGTCGCTATCCCAAAAAAGCTGCCCGCACCGGGCGACATGCATAGGCTCAGTCTTCTTCCTCGGTGGCGACCAGCTTCCAGTTCGGATCGCGCGAGCGTGTGTCGCGGGCGAAGGTCCAGACATCCTTGACCTCGGCCACCGTCTCGGGATCGCCATCGATGACGGCACCCGCCTTGTCGCGGGTCGCCGAAATCAGTTCGCTCACGATGCGCAGCGTGATGTGGGCCTCGCCGCCCTTCATCTCGGCCGAGACGATGTCGGCCTTGTCGATGCCGACGAAGGAGGACTGGATCTTTTCGGCTTTCGCCTCGCGGTCGCCAATCGCGGCAACGAAGCCGTCAAAAACCTCGCGCGACAACAGGTTCTTCAGCGTTTTTCGGTCGCCATCGGCATAGGCCATGAGGATCATCTAGTAGGCCATCTTGGCGCCGTCGACGAAGACTTTAGGGTCGAAGGAGGGATCATTATCCTTGATCGCGCGCAGGCCCTTGTTGAGGTCGGTGTCGGGCTTGGCGAAGGCATCGATGGCCGCGTAGGTCTCGGCAGCCGTCTCGCCCGGCATGCGCTTGCGTGGCAGCGAAACCACATTTTCGGGCTTCTGGGTCGCGTCCTTCTCGGTGCGGCTGGCCGTGTACGGATCGAAGGGCGGGCGCTCGCTGCCCGTGCGGCGGCCAAGCACGTTGCGCAGCTGGAAAAAGATCACCACCGCCGCAATCAGAAAGAAAATGGTGCCGAAGTCGAAGAATCCCATATCTTTCGCCAATCAATCCCTGACCTGGCCGGGACCGCCAGCCAATCGGGCGGCGGTCGCATGGCGTTAAACATGCAAAGCATATAGAACGCATGGCGCAATCATTCAAATCAAAGGCAGGCATACCTATCTAACGGCCTCAGTGCCAGCGGCGATTATGCGCCGCCCGGCAAACATGGAAACGATCGGTCAAGACTTGCGCATTTCCTTCCTTCCTCTGTTCCTGCTTGCGCTGCCGCTGCTGGAAATCGCCGGTTTCGTCATTGTCGGCCGCGAGGTCGGGGCGCTGGCGACGGTCGGTCTGGTGCTGGCTTCAAGCATTGCCGGCGTGCTTCTGCTCCGGCACCAGGGTTTTGGCGTCATGGCGCGGGTCCGCGCCGAGATGGCCGGCGGCGGCGACCCCAGCCGCCAGCTCGCGCATGGCGCCATGATCGTGGTCGCCGCGATCCTGTTGATCATCCCCGGCTTCATCACCGATATTGTCGGCCTGCTGCTGTTCCTGCCGCCGGTGCGCGACCTTGCCTGGCGCAGGCTCAAGGGCCGCATCGTCGTCGCGACCGATTTCACCGCCGGCGGTTTTCGCGGCAGGTCGCGTGACAAGGTCATCGACCTCGACGACCGCGACTATTCGCGCGAGGACGATTTCAAGCGCGGTCCCGACCATAACTCGCCGTGGCGCCGCCTGAAGGACGACTGAACGTCACCTTGCCAACGACTGACTATTGACCCCTTTCGGCCTGAAGGCGGCAAACCTTGTCTTGTCTTGCCGACCATGCTAGCCAACGCCCGATTTCAATTCGGTCAGCGCTGCTGTCCAGGCAAAAGGAACAAGGCTCATGGCCAGCAAAGATGACGCGCCGGTCGGCGCCGCCAACGGCAACGGCGAAACGGCGCAGCCCTCGCTCAACGTGCTTGCCCAGTATGTGAAGGACCTGTCCTTCGAAAGCCCCGGCGCGCCGAACTCGCTGCGCGGCCGCGACAAGGCCCCAGGCATTGCGATCAACGTCAATGTCAATGCCAACCCGCTCTCCGACAAGCAGTTCGACGTCAATCTGACCTTGAACGCCAAGGCGTCCTTCGACCAGGAAGTGCTGTTCAATGTCGAACTGGTCTATGGCGGCGTCTTCGCCATCGCCGGCTTCCCGCAGGAGCACATGCTGCCGATCCTGTTCATCGAATGCCCGCGGCTTTTGTTCCCGTTCGCCCGCCAGATCATCGCCGAAGCCACCCGCAATGGCGGCTTCCCGCCGTTGATGCTCGACCCGATCGATTTTGCCCAGATGTTCCAGCAGAAGCTGGCCGAGGACCAGGCGGCATCGAAGGTCAAGGTGAGCTGAAGGCAAGCGTCACGCGCATGAGTTGAAAGCCCGGCTTCGTGCCGGGCTTTTTGTATACTGAGATGCTGGCGGGACAGCACCCCCTCTGCCTTGCCAGGCATCTCCCCCTCATCGCGACCTTCGCCAACTTTAGACGTTGCAGGAATGGGCTGGAGCGGCGAAGCTGCTGATCTCCCCCCTTGAGGGGGAGATGGCCGGCAGGCCAGAGAGGGGTGTGACGGAACGCTACCTCCGCGATCCGTTCACCCCGCCGCCACCTTCAGCCACAGCGCCTTTTCACCCAGCGTCGCCACCAGCCCCGCATGCGCCGCTCGCTCGCCCTCAGTCAGGCGCGGCGGCAGGGCGATTGGCCTGGCGGCGATCGAGATGTCGATGTCGGCAACGTCGCCATTGCTGTTGAGCTGCACCACGACCGCGTCGAGGACAAGTGCGGCCTGCTTGCCGCCGATGAGTTCGATGTAGACCTCGGCCAGGAGCTCGGAATCGAGCAGCGCGCCGTGCTTGGTGCGGTGGCCGTTGTCGATGCCGTAGCGGCGGCAGAGCGCGTCGAGCGAATTGGGGCCCATCGGATGCTTGCGCCGCGCCAGCGCCAGCGTGTCGACGACGCGCCCGGTGTCTATGGCCGGCTGGCCGAGCCGCCCGAATTCCGTGTTGAGGAAGCCGATGTCGAAATTGGCGTTGTGGGCGACGAGCTTGGCGCCGTCGGTGAAGGCGAGCCATTCCTCGGCGATTTCGGCAAAGGTCGGCTTGCCGACGAGGTCGGCGGCGCTGATGCCGTGCACGGCTTGCGCCTCGACATGGACGGCGCGCCCCTGCGGATTGATGAATTTGTGGAAGGTGCGGCCGGTCGGGAAGCGGTTGACCAGCTCGACGCCGCCAAGCTCGATGATGCGGTCGTCGCGCATGTCGAGTCCGGTGGTTTCGGTATCGAAAATGATCTCACGCATAGAATCAACTCACTCCTGGAGGAGTAGAATCATGGAGCGCAACAAAATGGCAATGGGCAATGCCGACAGCCTGCCGTCAGGAGCCTTATGGGCGCGACTTATCCCCCAGGAGTTAGCAGGCGAGCTCAGCGCCCTGAGAGCTCGGCAATGATCGCGCCGACCGCGCTGCGGGCGGCGTCCATGCCTTCACCGGTGTCGATGACGAAATCGGCCTGCCGGCGTTTTTCGGCATCGGGCACCTGCTTGGCCAGGATGGCCGCCAGCTTTTCCTCGCTCATATCAGGACGCGCCAGCACGCGGGCGCGCTGGATATTGGCCGGCGCGGTGACGACGACGACCTTGTCGACACGGTTGCGGCCGCCGGTTTCGAACAGCAGCGGAATGTCGAGCACGACGAGCGGCGCGGCGGCGGCGCGGTGCCTTGCCAGAAAGGCATCGGCATCGGCCCGCACCAGCGGATGGACGATCGCCTCCAATGTCTTCAGCGCAGCAGCGTTGCCGAGCACGCGGCGCGCCAACTCGGTGCGGTCGACCGAACCGGCAATCACGGTGCCGGGAAAGGCCGCCTCGACGAGAGGTGCTGCCTTGCCGGCATAGAGGCGATGCACGGTCTCGTCGGAGTCATGCACCGGCACGCCGGCGTCGACGAACATTTTCGCCGTCGTCGACTTACCCATGCCGATCGACCCGGTGAGGCCAAGCACGATCATCATTTTGCGCCCATCATTTGCGACCCATCATTTGGCGACGATGTCGGCGACGATCATCTGTCGCAACTCAGGCGTGACCTGCGGCTTCTTGCCGAACCAGCGTTCGAAACCGGGCACAGCCTGGTGCAACAGCATGCCGAGCCCGTCGACCGTCTTCAAGTTTCTCGCGCGGGCAGCGGCAAGCAGCGGTGTTTCCAGCGGCACATAGACGATGTCTGCGACAATGGCGTGAGCTGGCAGGCCGGCCGGATCGGCGGCCAGCGTCGCATCGCCATGCATGCCAAGTGCCGTCGTGTTGATCAGCAAGCCGGCATCGCCAAGCAAGTCGCCGACCGCGCCATGCGCCGAGACGCCGGCCCCGAAGCGGTCGGCGAGTTCCTGCGCCCGCGCCAATGTGCGGTTGACGATGCGGATATCTTTGATGCCGCGCGATTTAAGCGCGTGGATGACCGCGCGCGACGCGCCACCGGCGCCGAGCACCACGGCCGGAGCGTTTCTCTCCCAGCCCCGGGCATGCTCGTCGAGATTGCCGGCAAAGCCGATCCAGTCCGAATTGCCGCCCCACAGCACGCCGTCGTCCAGCCACAGCATGTTGACCGCGCCGATCATCTCCGCCGCCTCGTCGCGGCGCTCGACCCGGGCGAAGGCGACTTCCTTGTGTGGAATGGTGACGTTGCCGCCCTGATAGCCATTGGCCTGGAGGGAAGAGAGGAACTCGGGAAAATCGGCCGGCGCGACATCGATCGCATGATAGCTGCCGTCGATGCCGTATGTGTTCAGCCAATAGCCGTGGATCTTCGGCGAGCGCGAATGCGCGATCGGATGGCCGGTGACGAAAGCTTTTTTCTCAACCATCGATGGCTCCGAGCGCACGCAATTCCGCCAGCACCGGTAACAGCGGCAGGCCGACAATGGTGAAATAATCGCCTTCGATCTTTTCGAACAGCTGGATGCCTTCGCCCTCGATCTGGTAGGCGCCGACGCTCGACAACGCCTTGGCGCCGACGCGGGCCAGGTGCCGGCCGACGAAGGCCGGATCGAGCTTGCGCATGGTAAGGCTGGCGATGCCGACATGGCGCCACAGCACCTTGCCGTTGCGGCAGAGCACGGCGGCGCTGTTCAGCTGATGCGTCTTGCCTGACAGCGCCAACAGATGGCGGCGGGCGCCTTCCATGTCGGCCGGCTTGTGGAACACTTCATCTCCCAGTGACAAAGTCTGGTCGCAGCCGAGCACCAAGGCGCCCGATCTGCGTTCGCTGACCTCGGTCGCCTTGGCTTCGGCGAGTATCAGGGCGGCATCTTCCGGCGACACACCGCTGTCCTGCAACGGCGCCTCGAGCGCACGCTCGTCGACATCGGCAGGCACCGCTTCGATGCCGAGCCCGGCATTGATGAGCATTGCTTTGCGGAACGGGCTGCCGGAGGCGAGGATGATTTTTTCGGTCATGGGTTCTGGGCCTGGTCGATAGTGGTTGATTGGGGCAGGAGGTCGCGTTGCCATCCCATCATCTATTCTTCCCCCGCAGGGCAACAATGGCTGCCGCGGTCTCTTCGATCGAGCGGCGGCTGACGTCTATCATCGGCCAATTGTGGCGGGTGCAGATCTGGCGGGCATAGGCGAGCTCTTCGGCGATCGAGGCACGGTCGACATAATCGGTCGCTTCGTAGGTGCTGCTGTTGCCGAGCACGCGGTTCTGCCGGACATGCGAGATGCGTTCGGCGGTGGCGATCAGCCCGACGATCAGCGGCTTGGTGGCAGCGACCAGGCTTTCGGGCACCGGCACGCCGAGCACGATCGGGATGTTGGCGGTCTTGATGCCGCGGTTGGCGAGATAGATGCTGGTCGGCGTCTTCGATGTCCTGGAAATGCCGATCAGCACCACATCCGCGTCGTCCATATTGAGCGGCAGCTGGCCGTCATCATGCTCCATGGTGAAATTGAGTGCGTCGATACGGTGGAAATAATCGGCGTCGAGCACATGCTGGGCGCCGACGCGGCGGCCGGCCGGCGTGCCAAGATAGGACTGGAAGACGGTGAGGACCGGCTCCAGCACCGAAACACAGGGCAGCCCCATGGTGGCGCAGCGCTCGTCAATGCCGCGCGCCAGCTTCTGGTCGACGACGGTGTAGAGGATGATGCCCGGTTCCTCCTCTATGTCCTCGAAGACTTTCGCCACCTGCTTTTCGGTGCGGATGAGCGGATAGATATGCTCGATGGCGCGCGCATCCTTGTATTGCGCCGAGGCGGCTCGGCCGGCCGCCAGCAGCGTCTCGCCGGTGGCGTCGGAAATCAGGTGCAGGTGAAAGAAGCTCTGGGGTTTGTTCACAGGGGGCGCCTCAGGCTGTGGGCTTGTGTGGATAAACCGGGGCCGCAAAGGCGACCGGCTGGAGGCGACTGTATCAGAAGGCCAGTTGTCCACAATTCGATGCGCTGTCAGCTTCACTGTGCGGTTGGGGACAAATCTGGGGACGGGCGTTTTTGCCAGCGCTTCATCCACAGAGGCGGTTTTTCAGCGGCTACGCCAAACCATTGACTCCAGTGATGGAATCCTGGTCATCCACACTCTTTGACAATCCCGCGGAAGAAACACGCGACAAAATGCTGGCTGGCCTTTTCCAGGGCAAAGCGGGACAGGTGACAACCACCGATACCAACAGACTCTTAGAATCAGAAAATTCTAGAAATAGACTATTTAATTATAGAGAAGGCAGGGAAGAGAGCGCTCAATGCCCGAGAACCGCATCGTGCTGGACGTGCTGAGAGGCGAGGCAGTGTTTCCGCCGCCGCTCTGGATGATGCGCCAGGCCGGGCGCTATTTGCCGGAGTACCGCGAGACCAGAAAGCGCGCCGGGTCCTTTCTCGATCTTTGCTACAATCCTGATCTGGCTGTCGAAGTGACGCTGCAGCCGATCGAGCGCTTCGGCTTCGATGCCTCGATCCTGTTCTCTGACATTCTGGTCGTGCCGCATGCGCTGGGACGCGATGTCCGCTTCGAGGAGGGCCGCGGGCCGCTGCTGACGCCAATCACTGCAGCTGAGATTTCGGCTCTCAACAGTGAAACGTTTCACGTGAATCTCGAACCGGTCTACGAAACGGTTCGCCGGCTGCGGGCAAGATTGCCTGACGAGACCACGCTGATCGGCTTCTGCGGCGCGCCGTGGACGGTGGCGACCTACATGATCGCTGGCCACGGCACACCCGACCAGGCGCCGGCGCGGCTGTTTGCCTATCGCGAACCGACGGCCTTCAAGCATCTCCTGAAAGTGCTCGCCGATCACTCCGCGGCCTATTTGATCCGCCAGATCGAAGCCGGTGCCGACGTGGTGCAGATTTTCGATTCCTGGTCCGGCGTGCTTGATGATGCGTCTTTCGAGCAGTTCTGCGTGCAACCGGTGGCGGAGATCGTCAGGCAAGTTCGTGCGGTTCATCGCGATGTTCCGATCATCGGCTTTCCCAAGGGCGCCGGCGCCCGCTACGAGACCTATCGTGAGAAGACCGGGGTCACGGGGCTGGGGATCGACTGGACCGTGCCCCTGTCGGCTGCGAACGAACTGCAGCATTCAGGGGCGGTCCAGGGCAATCTCGATCCCTTGCGGCTCGTGGCTGGCGGCAAAGCCCTGTCGGACGGCGTCGATGCGATCCTCAAGGCGCTGGGAGACGGACCGCTGATCTTCAATCTCGGCCATGGCATCACGCCGGAGACGCCGGTGGCACATGTCGAGGCGATGGTGAAGCAGGTGCGGAGCGCGACACGCTGATGGCTCAATCAGATAATACGGGCGGCAACAGCACTCGTGGGGCGATGATGCGGATGACCATCGGCATCGGAGTGCTGGTTGTTCTCACCGCACTTTTGTTTTTCTTTGCGCCTGAGGGTTTCTATCCCTGGGCGAAGGCAATCCATATCCTGGCCGTCATCTCCTGGATGGCCGGCATGCTCTATCTGCCGCGATTGCTGGTCTACCACGCCGACACAGAGAAGGGGTCCGTCCAATCGGAGACCTTCAAGGTGATGGAGCGGCGTCTGCTGCGCGGCATCATCAATCCGGCGATGATCGTCACCTGGGTGTTCGGGCTTTGGCTTGCCTGGAAAGTGTTTGGCTTTCACGGCGGCTGGCTGCACGCCAAGATAGGCTTGGTGCTGTTGCTGTCGGGCGTGCATGGCTATCTGGCCGGTGCTGTCAGGAAATTCGCCGAGGACCGCAATGAAAAACCGGCGCGGCACTGGCGAATCGTCAACGAGATCCCCACATTGCTGATGATCGCCATCGTCATCCTGGTTGTCGTCAAGCCGTTCTAGGCCCATTTCGGTCGACAAAACGCAGCTTGCTCTTTCCCCCGACCGACGATAAAAGACGGGTCTTCCTTCCCGTCATGCGCCGCCCTTGATTGCTTTCGGCCGCGCCCGGCATTTATCGCATCCAGCCGATATATTTTCCCCAAAGCAGATTCAGAGTCCGTCTATGCAAGAAATGAAACTCGCAGAGTTCAAGAACAAGAAGCCGCCAGAGCTGATCGCCTATGCCGAATCGCTCGAAGTAGAAAACGCCAGCGTCATGCGCAAGCAGGAACTGATGTTTGCCATCCTGAAGAAACTGGCCGCCCAGGACGTCGAGATCATCGGCGATGGTGTGGTCGAGTTGTTGCAGGACGGTTTCGGCTTCCTGCGCTCGGCCAACGCCAATTATCTGCCGGGTCCCGACGATATCTACATCTCGCCCTCGCAGATCCGCCGCTTCTCCTTGAAGACCGGCGATACCGTCGAAGGGCCGATCCGCAGCCCAAAAGAGGGCGAGCGCTATTTCGCCCTTCTCAAGGTCAACACGATCAATTTCGACGATCCCGAAAAAATTCGTCACAAGATCCATTTCGACAATCTGACGCCGCTCTATCCGACCAAGCGGCTGAAGATGGAGATCGACAATCCGACCGGCAAGGACATCTCGTCGCGCGTGATCGACCTGGTGGCGCCGATCGGCAAGGGACAGCGCGCGCTCATCAACGCGCAGCCGCGTACCGGCAAAACGGTGCTGATGCAGAATATTGCCCACTCGATCACGGCCAATCATCCGGAATGCTATCTGATCGTACTTCTGATCGACGAACGGCCAGAAGAAGTGACCGACATGCAGCGTTCGGTGAAGGGCGAGGTCGTGTCCTCGACCTTTGACGAACCGGCGGTGCGCCACGTCCAGGTCGCCGAAATGGTCATCGAAAAGGCCAAGCGCCTGGTCGAGCATGGCCGCGACGTCGTTATTCTGCTCGATTCGATCACCCGCCTCGGCCGTGCCTACAACACCGTCGTGCCGTCCTCCGGCAAGGTGCTGACCGGCGGTGTCGACGCCAACGCGCTGCAGCGGCCAAAGCGCTTCTTCGGCGCGGCCCGCAACATCGAGGAAGGCGGCTCGCTGACCATCATCGCCACCGCGCTGATCGACACCGGCAGCCGCATGGACGAAGTGATCTTCGAAGAGTTCAAGGGCACCGGCAACTGCGAAATCCAGCTCGACCGCAAGGTCGCCGACAAGCGCATCTACCCGGCCATGGACATTTTGAAGTCCGGCACCCGCAAGGAAGACCTGCTGGTCTCCAAGCAGGATCTGCAGAAGATCTTCGTCCTGCGCCGCATCCTGGCGCCGATGGGAACCACCGACGCGATCGAGTTCCTGATCGACAAGCTGAAGCAGACCAAGACCAACGCCGATTTCTTCGACTCGATGAACACGTAAGCTTCTCGTCGGCCATCGTTTCGCATTGAAGCCCCGTTCCGGGAACTGGGACGGGGTTTTTCATTGCGGGGGCAAACAGGTCGCATTTCCGACAGGGCGTGGCCTTGGGCGGCAATTTCCATCGCTGTCGTCATGCGAGTAATCGCGTCTCGAAGATCGGAAGCCGCATGGAGAAAACAATCCCGACCCTGATCGGCTTCTCGGCCATCCTGACATGGTCCTTCCTGGCGCTGCTTTCGACGGCGGCGGGACCGATTCCGCCCTTTCAGCTGGCGGCGATGACGTTTCTGCTTGGCGGGTTGGTCGGCGTGTCGAGCTGGCTTGTCCGTCCGGCGGCGATCAAGTCGCTGCGCCAGCCGTGGCAGGTCTGGGCGCTCGGCACAGCGGGGCTGTGCATCTATCACTGCGCCTATTTCTTCGCCATCCAGTCGGCGCCGCCGGTCGAGGTCAGCCTGATCGCCTATCTCTGGCCGTTGCTGATCGTCGTCTTTGCCGCCTTCCTGCCTGGAGAAAAGCTTAGGGCCCATCACATCGCCGGCGTCATGCTCGGCCTTGCCGGCGCCATTGTGGTGATCACCAAGGGCGGCACGATCGGACTGGCCAATGGTGTGATGAAGGGGCATGTCATCGCGCTGTTCTGCGCTTTCATCTGGGCCGGCTATTCGGTTTTATCGCGCCGCTTCGGCAAGGTGCCGACCGATGTCGTCGTCGGTTACTGCTTCATCACGGCTGCGGTCGCCTTGGTGCTGCACCTCACCCTTGAGACCACCGTCTGGCCACAGACGGCGACGCAGTGGAGCGCCATCGTCATCTTGGGCGTAATACCGCTAGGCGCGGGCTTTTACGCCTGGGACTATGGCTGCAAGCACGGCGACATCATGATCCTCGGCGCCCTCTCCTATGCCGCGCCCCTCTTCTCGGTCCTCGTGCTTCTGCTGGCAGGCTTTGGTGTGTTTCACTGGTCGGTGGCTGTTGCTTGCATCCTGATCACGGTCGGAGCGGTGGTCGCAGCCAAGGATTTGCTGTTCGGGCCGCGGTCGCCATCCATTGATGCGACGCCGCTTCCTTCGGCGTTGGACGGAAACACCGGTTGACCTGCCGTCGCAACAGCGGCTCGGTTCCTACGGATCCGGCGCCACGGGCAGGATAGCCGGTGCATAGCTCCGGTCTGCCGGTTGGCGGCCGGATGCCACTGGCCAATGTTCGATCGATTCGCATGCGTTCCGATCGGGGCGACAATATCGGCGTGACGCGGGTCGGGATTCTGATTCGCAGCCGGAACGAAGCTTGCTTGTCGGGGGCGAAGGATCCAG
This sequence comes from Mesorhizobium sp. M0062, assembly GCF_040323125.1. Taxonomy (NCBI): domain Bacteria; kingdom Pseudomonadati; phylum Pseudomonadota; class Alphaproteobacteria; order Hyphomicrobiales; family Phyllobacteriaceae; genus Mesorhizobium; species Mesorhizobium sp. M0062. Next base: position 7,734 of record NZ_JAMYUO010000010.1, on the reverse strand, counting down.
CTTCACGGCTCCGGGCCAGGCACAAGCGTTAACGATGCGGCCTGCGTAGGGCTTGCTGGCCCGCCCAGAACTGCTCGGCGTCGGAATTAGGACCCGCCTGCTCGCACATGGATGACAAGGCGGCTATACAGATTTGGTAATGTCCGGCCGCTCCTCGCGATCGACCTTGATATTGACGAACAGCCGGTTCATGACGGCCGCATACTGTGGGATTGTTGACCGGACAGCTAGGCGACCGGTGAGAACGGGCAAATGATTTCAGGCGATTCGATTGTTGCGCTGTCCAGCGGCCGCCTGCCTGCCGGCATCGCTGTCATCCGCATCTCCGGACCAAGAACTCGATTCGCTGTCGAAACGGTTGCCGACGGCATGATCAAGGACCGGGTTGCGACCCTGCGCAAGCTCCGAACAGTGGACGGGTCGCTTATCGACAACGGCCTGGTGCTGTTTTTTCCGGGGCCGAACAGTTTTACCGGCGAGGATGTCGCCGAGTTCCACGTCCATGGCGGCCGCGCCGTCGCCAGCAAGATGCTGGAGATCATTGCCGGGTTTGACGGCGTGCGTCATGCGGAACCTGGTGAATTTACGCGCCGGGCTCTTCTCAACGGCAAGCTGGATCTGGTCGAGACGGAGGCGTTGGCCGATCTGGTCAACGCCGAAACCGAAGCGCAGCGGCGCTTTGCCGTGCAGAATGCCGAAAGAGTGCAAAGCGAACTCTATCTTGGCTGGCGCCGTCGGCTGATCCATGCACGGGCGATGATCGAGGCGGAAATCGACTTCGCCGACGAAGACGACGTGCCCGGTTCGGTTTCGGACACGGTTTGGTCCGATGTGCGCGCAATGGTGGGCGAGATCGGCCGGCATGTCGATGGCTTCCATGCCGCCGAGATCATCCGTGACGGGTTTGAGGTTGTCATCCTCGGTGCACCGAACGCCGGAAAATCCAGCCTTTTCAATGCGCTGGCCAGGCGTGAGGCGGCGATTGTTACCGACGAGCCCGGCACGACGCGGGATTTGCTCGAAGTGGTGCTGGATCTCCACGGAGTGCGGGTCAGGGTAACCGACACCGCGGGCCTGCGCGAGGCGCCCGGCAAGATCGAAGCGATCGGTATCGAAAAGGCGCGGGCCAAGGCGCACACGGCTGACCTGGTGCTGTTGCTGGAAGATCTGGCGGACCCGACTGCGATCGGCAACATGCCTGTCGACGCCCCGGCTTTGAGAATCGGCACCAAGGTCGATCTCTTGAAAGGTTCGCCGCGATTGGAGGCGTATGATGCGTTGATCTCGACGGTGGACGGCACTGGGTTGGCTGAACTCCTGGCCGAGATCGGCAGGCGCGCCGCAGCTGCTATCGGCGATGCCGGTGACATCCTGCCGTCTCGGTTGCGGCATGTGGAGCTGCTCAATGAGACCAGGCACTTTCTGATCTCGGCTTTGTCCGGGCAAGAGCGCGGCCAGGAGCTGCGGGCGGAGGAGCTGCGTCTTGCGGCGGACCGGCTTGGCCGGATTGTCGGCGCGGTGGATGTCGAGGACCTGCTGGACGTGATCTTTTCGCAGTTTTGCATTGGCAAGTGACTCACGTGAAACATGACGGGGCGCTGGTATGAGTGACTCACGTGAAACATAGGGGCCGCCCAAGTGCGTTTCACGTGAAACGAGACGGTTGGCAAAAGGGCAAGTGGCCGAAAGCCTGCACCGCCCCTCATTGTCCCCGTTCATGGGAGAAGATGCCGGAAGATAGATAAGGGGCAGCGCCAAACGAGGCTTCGCCGCTTCCATGACTCACGTGAAACACCTCTGCGGCTTTCAGCACTCCGGTCCACGTGAACGAATCAACCTGCAATCCTTGACAGCGTCCTCTCGTGGGGACATGTGTCGGGAAATCTCTGAATCTGGAAGGGACAATGATCGATCACTATGACGTGGTTGTGGTAGGCGGTGGCCATGCCGGGTGCGAGGCTGCGAGCGCTGCCGCGCGCGCCGGCGCCAGGACCGCGCTGGTGACGCTGCGCTTCGACACGATCGGTGTCATGTCCTGCAATCCAGCGATCGGCGGCCTCGGGAAGGGCCATCTGGTGCGTGAGATCGACGCCATGGACGGGCTGATGGGCCGCATCGCCGATGCTGCCGGCATCCAATTCCGCCTGCTCAATCGCCGCAAAGGCCCTGCCGTGCGCGGGCCGCGCACGCAGGCCGACCGCAAGCTGTATCGGCTGGCCATGCAGGAAGCGATTCGGCAACAGAACGGACTCGACGTCGTCGAAGGCGAGGTTCTGGACTTCGACATCGTGGATGGACGCATCGCCGCTGTGCTCCTGGCCGACGGGCGCCGGTTGGCGTGCGGCGCCGTGGTGCTGACCACCGGCACTTTTCTGCGCGGTCTTATTCACATTGGCGACAAGAAGATTGTCGCGGGGCGGATGAACGAGCAAGCGAGCCTTGGCCTGTCGGCGACGATGAGCCGCGCCGGTTTCGCGCTTGGACGGCTGAAGACCGGGACGCCGCCGCGGCTCGATGGCCGCACCATCGACTGGGCGTCGCTGGAAAGCCAGGCGGCCGACGAACATCCAGTGCCGTTCTCGCTGCTCACCGACACAATCAAGAATCCGCAAATCCATTGCGGCATCACGCGTACGACGCCGGCGACGCACGCGCTGATCCGCGCCAATCTCGACCGCTCCGCCATGTATTCCGGCTCGATCGAAGGCGTAGGTCCACGTTACTGCCCGTCGATCGAAGACAAGATCGTCAAGTTCGGCGATCGAGAAGGTCATCAGATATTCCTGGAGCCGGAAGGGCTGGACGATGACACCGTCTACCCCAATGGCATCTCGACCTCCCTGCCCGAAGACGTCCAACTCGACATTCTGAAGACGATCCCGGGCCTGGAACGCGCGACCATGCTGCAGCCCGGCTACGCCATCGAATACGACCACGTCGATCCGCGCGAGCTCGAGCCGACGCTTGAGACCAAACGTATTGCGGGGCTTTTCCTGGCCGGGCAGATCAACGGCACCACCGGCTATGAAGAAGCCGGAGCGCAGGGCCTGCTCGCCGGGCTCAACGCCGCGCGCAAGGCGGCGGCCGACGACCAAATCGTGCTCAGCCGCACCGAAGCCTACATCGGAGTGATGGTCGACGACCTCACCAGCCGCGGCATTGCCGAGCCCTACCGCATGTTTACTTCGCGGGCGGAGTTTCGCCTATCGCTGCGCGCCGACAATGCCGATGAAAGGCTTACGCCTCTGGCAAATCGGCTTGGTATCGTGTCGCCGGAGCGAACGCGGCGGTTCAATGAAGTCACACAGGATCTTGATAGGGCGCGCGCACTCGCAGTTGCGACGACGATGACGCCCAACGAAGCGGCGCGGCATGGGCTGGAGATCAACAGGGACGGCGTGCGCCGTTCCGCCTATGAATTGCTTGCTTATCCCGGCGTCGATATCGCTTGGCTGGCCCATGTTGTGCCGGCCTTTGGCGCAATCGACGTCAAAACCTCTGAGCGGCTCGAAACGGAAGCGAAATATTCGGTTTACCTCGATCGCCAGCAGGCAGATGTCGCACAAATCCGCCACGAGGAAAGCCGGCTGATCCCGGCGTCGGTGGATTTCGCCGATGTTCCTGGCCTGTCCAATGAGCTGAAGCAGAAGATGCTAACGCGTCAGCCCCGGTCGATCGCTGACGCGCTGCGTATGGAAGGCATGACGCCGGCGGCGCTGGCCATCATCGTCGCGCACGTCCGCAACGCCGAGTCGGCCGCCCAAAGGGCCGTTGCGTGAGCGCTGCCTCATGGGCGACCCTGCAAGAGGCTGCGGGACCGGTTTCACGTGAAACATTCGAACGCCTGGTGGCGTTCGAACAGCTGTTCCTGAAATGGAACCGAAGCATCAATCTGGCCGCGCCGTCGACGCTGGACGACGTCTGGGGCCGCCACATTCTGGATAGCGCGCAACTGGCGCGAATCGCACCGCAGGCCAAACGCTGGGCCGATCTCGGTTCGGGCGGCGGTTTTCCGGGCCTGGTAATGGCCTTCCTGCTGGTCGAACGCGATGGCGCGTCGATCGATCTGGTCGAGAGCAACCGCAAGAAAGCATCGTTTTTACAGGCGGTCATTGGCCAGTTCGGTTTGCCGGCACGGGTCGTCGCCCGGCGCATCGACGACAGCTATGCGCTTGTTTCCGAACCGGAAATCATCACGGCGCGGGCGCTGGCCGCGCTGCCGGCGCTGCTCGATCTGTCGGCGCCGTGGCTGACCAAGGGATCGCGGGCGCTGTTCCACAAAGGCCGGGATTACCGCTCCGAGGTGGAAGAAAGCACTCACCGCTGGGCTTTCGATCTGGTAGAACATCCGAGCATGACCGACGCCCATGGCGTCATCCTCGAAGTGACCGATCTGCGGACTGCGTAAGCTCTCCAACCTTGGCGACGCAATGAATACCTGGCCCACATGAATACCTGGCACAGACCCATGAAAACCGGACCTCGCATCATCACCGTCGCCAACCAGAAGGGCGGCGTCGGCAAGACCACCACCGCCATCAATCTGGCCACGGCGCTGGCCGCGATCGGCGAAAAGGTGCTGATCGTCGATCTCGACCCGCAAGGCAATGCCTCGACGGGTCTCGGTATCGACCGCAAGGACCGCACCGTCTCCTCCTACGATGTGCTGACCGGCGAACTGGGCCTGGAAGAGGCCGCCATTCCAACGGCGGTGCCCGGCCTGTCGATCGTGCCGTCGACGCTCGATCTGCTCGGCATCGAGATGGAAATCGCCTCGGCGCCGGATCGCGTGCTTAAGCTGCGCAACGCGCTGCGCGCCGCCACCGAGCGCGGTGCGCCGTTCGGCTATGTGCTGATCGACTGCCCGCCCTCGCTCAACCTTTTGACTTTGAATTCAATGGCGGCAGCCGATTCTGTTCTTGTGCCGCTGCAGTGCGAGTTCTTCGCGCTGGAAGGGCTAAGCCAACTCCTGGAAACGGTGGAGCAGGTGCGCCGTTCGATCAATCCGGACTTGATCATCCAGGGCATCGTGCTGACCATGTATGACGGCCGCAACAACCTCGCCAACCAGGTGGTGCAGGACGTGCGGGCACACATGGGCGACAAGGTCTACGAGACCATCATTCCTAGGAATGTGCGGGTGTCCGAGGCGCCGTCCTATGGCAAGCCGGCGATCCTCTACGACCTAAAATGCTCCGGCAGCCAAGCCTATCTGCAATTGGCATCCGAAGTGATCCGCCGCGAGCGAAAATTGCGCGCTGCATGATTAGGCAGGGTCGATAAACAAAGCCGATCCGGCACCGAAACGATCAAGAATCTGGAATTGAGATGAGCGAAGACCTTTCGAGAAAGAGACTGGGGCGTGGACTGGCGGCGCTGATCGGCGAGATCGACCGCCCAGTGGCAGCGGCCGAAAAGCCAGGCCTGAATGCCGACGGCAAGGTGCCGATAGAATTCGTGAGCCCGAACCCGAAAAACCCGCGCCGGCACTTTGGCGACGCCGACCTCACCGATCTAGCGCAGTCGATCCGCGAGCATGGCGTGGTGCAGCCGGTGGTGGCGCGGCCTTCGCCGACGCAGGCCGGGCGCTATGAGATCATCGCCGGCGAGCGACGCTGGCGCGCCGCGCAGCGCGCCGGGCTGACCGAGATTCCGATCATCGTGCGCGACGTCAACGACCGCACGGCGCTGGAACTGGCGATCATCGAGAACGTCCAGCGCACCGACCTCAATCCGGTCGAGGAGGCGCTCGGCTACCAGCAGTTGATCGACGATCACGGCTACACCCAGGCCGATCTCGGCAATGTCATCGGCAAGAGCCGCAGCCACGTCGCCAACACGCTGCGGCTGCTGAAGCTGCCCGACGTCATCCGCGACATGCTGGTCGACGGCGCGCTGTCAGCCGGTCACGCCCGCACGCTGGTGACGGCGCAGGATCCAGCCGGGCTCGCCAAGCAGATTGTCGAGGAGGGGCTTTCGGTGCGCCGGGCGGAAGCGCTGGCGCAGATGCCGGCGGGCGGCACGCCGCCCAAGGCAAAACCATCACACGGCGTATCGGGCAAGGATGCCGACACGCTGGCGCTGGAAAAGCTGATGACCAACACGATCGGCATGATCGTGACCATCGAGCACAAGGGCAAGGGCGGCGCTATCCGCGTGGACTACCGCAGCCTGGAGCAGCTTGACGAGCTATGCCGGCGGTTGAAGGATGAGCGGTAGAGGGTTGGGGTTGCGCCATATTTAGCCGGCGAATGAAGTTCTGGCTTAGGATGAAGAAAGGGCTTGGCGGTTGCCGGCCCTTCTTTTTATTGGCGATTGCCGAAGGGATCGAACTGCTGATCTCCCCCCTTGAGGGGGAGATGGCCGGCAGGCCAGAAGGGTCGTCTCCCATCAAGCGCCGACCTCGTTTGTCGTTGCGAAAGGCGCCAGCGCTCCACGCGCCGCGACCCCCCTCTGTCGCCTTTGGCACATCTCCCCCTCAAGGGGGGAGATCACCGCTGCGCCAGCCTCGCGCTCTCCACCGCAATGCCGAGCAGCGCCTGCCGCGCCAGCGCTTCCGACAAATCCGGCCTGCGCCTGGTCTGCAGCACGGCCGATTGCAGCCGGTTCAGCGCGCGGCTGAGCGCCTCGACGTTCCAGCGCTCCAGCGCCTTCTCCACCAGCTTGCGCCGCGAGAAAAACACCGGCGGACGGGCGCCGGCCACTGCCGAGGCGGCGTTGCGGCCGGCGGTGTCCATCTGGCCGCGCATGACCTGAAGCTGCTGCAGCTGCCGCATCGCCGAGGACAGTACCAGGAAAGGATGGCCGCCGGACAGGCAGTGGCGGGTGAAGGCGGTGTCGAAGTCACCGATCCTGCCCTCCAGCACAGCATCGACCGCGTCGTCGAAGGAGGCGCCGGAGACGTCGCCGGACATCGCCCTTACGTCGTCGAGGCTGATGTCCTTCTGGCTGTGGGCATAAAGCACCAGTTTTTCGATCTCACCGCGTGAGGCCAACCGGTCGCCGCCGAGATTGCGGCGCAGCGCCTGGCGTGCGTCGAGCGCCATCGACATGCCGGCCTTGCGCAACTCGTCGTCAATGACGCTGTCGATGTCGCGCGCTTCATCGGCATAGCATGGCAGCGCCATGGCGTTGTCGGCCGCCTCGACCACGGCGCGCAGCCCGACGCCTTTTTTCAGGTCGCCGGCCTCGATGAGAATGATGGCGTCGCGCGCGGGCTCCGCGGTCAGCGCCTTCACGTCGTCGGCCAGCGCCTTCTGGCCGCTCGCGTTGCGCACCCACAGAAGCCGCCGGTCGGAGAACATCGGCACGGTGCGGGCTTCGTCCAGCAGCCGGCCCTGGTCGCGATCGACCTCCGCGCCATCGAGCCGGACGACTGAGAACGGATCGTCGAGCGACAGGCCGGTTTTCGCGGCAAAGGCTTTGGCCCGCTCGGCGACCAAGCCGCGGTCGGGTCCGTAAAGCAGGACGATCGATATGCGCGCGTCAGGCTTCGCCAGCCACGAATCGACCTCATATCCTTTTTTCTGCGCCATGGAGGGTGGTTAGCATGATGCGGCCGCTGAGTGAACGTTCTCCAGAGAGTTCGAGACCCTAGCGCCCTTCCTCTCCCTCCGGAGGGGGGAGAGGTGGCTCGGCGAAGCCGAGACGGAGTGGGGGAGCCACCTGGCAATCGCCGCGAACGGACAAAGGAAGGGCACTATCTCAAGCATTGCCTAGCGCCCAAGGGTCTGT